>NZ_JBVHUE010000054.1:0-42507 GCF_055565515.1 Streptomyces sp. NPDC028419
GTCGCAATCCACACCGAACCCGGAAGGCCCTCACCCATTCAAGACGCCTCAGCCGAGACCTCCATCACCCGTCCACAACCTCCCGAGGCAATACAACTAGGGCAGGGGGCCCAGACGCCAGCGGACCTCGCCGTCCTGCACTTCGGCGGTGGGCGCGAGTCCGCAGGCGGCGGCCACGGCCGCCGAGGCGTGGTGGTCCGGGTGGACGTGCGCGACCACGGTGTGCGCGAGGGCCGGGCCGGCGGGGGGCGCGGTCAGCGCGGCGACCAGCGCGCGCGCCGCCTCCCGGGCGTAGCCGTGCCCTTGCCAGGCGGTCCCGATGACCCAGGCCACCTCCGCCGTACCGTCCGCGACGGTGGCCTGTACGGTCCCGACCAGTCGCCCTCCCGCGTGCGACCGCAGCACCCAGTTGCCCCACAGGACGGCCGGGTCGGGGGAGCCGGCGACCTGGCGCGCGTAGCGGGCGCGCAGCGCGTCGAGGTCCGCCGGCGCACCGCCGATGAACTCGTGCAGCGCGGGATCGGCCAGTACGCCGACCATCTCCGGCGCGTGCTCGACCGCCAGCGGCACCAGGTCCAGCCGCCGGGCCGGGACCAAGCCGGGCAGTGCGGGAGGAGCAGGGGCGGTCCGCGGGCGGACCCGCTCCGCCGCGCCGGGACGCGGGACCCCGTCGACGCTCACGCAGATGCCGTAGACCCGCTCGCGGTCCGTCCAACCGTTGGTGTGGTCGCGGTCGTCGCCGATCCGCACCCGCCCCTGTGCCGGGTCCAGCGCCGAGACCAGGTGCAGCCAAACGGCGCCGTCGACCCGCGCCAGGACGAGGTCGCCGACCTCGATCCGGGACCGGTCCACCGGCGCCACGACCACCTGGTCCCGGTCGTGGACGAGCGGGTCCATCGAGGAACCCCCGGGCCGGAACCACACCGTCTCGCCGCCGTCGACCCGCGCCGCCAGGGCGTCCATCATGCTCATCCGGCCAGCGTGCACCACCGCCACCACGGGACGACACCGGATTTCCCGGCGCCGACCGCCGGGGCGCGCCGTGTTCAGCGCCGCGGTTCCACCTCCAGGAAGCGCCGGCGCCGCGGCCCCCGGTAGAGCAGGCACTCCCAGCCGTGCCGCCCGAGCACCTCGGCGCACGCCGACAGCCGCTCCTCCTCCGCGGCGGCGGCCCCGCCCCCCGGCGGCCCCACCCAACTCACCTCGACCCGCTCCGGTCCCTCCCCGGGCTGTACCCGGTAACCGGTGGCGGCCCGCCCGCCCGCCGCGTCCAGCGCCGACGGTGCGAAGCCGGCGGCTTCCAGTACGAGCGCCACCGCGCGCGGCATCCGCTGCCGCTCCCAGGGCGCGGGCACGGGGAAGGCGTCCGGCCCCTCGGCGGCCGCGGCGCCGCCGGCCAGGATCCGGCGCATCGTGAGCAGCCCTTCGTAGGCCGTGCGCACCTCCGCGGCCCGTGCCTTCGCCGCCGCCGCGCCGTGCGCCGGCGGCGGTCCGTCGCCCGTCGCGGGCTCGAAGCCGCCGGGTGCCGCGTCCGCCATGGTGTTCCGCCCTTCCGGTCCGCGCCGTCTGAGTACCTCACCCCCAACGACCTGAGTACGCCGCCCGATTCCCCGCGCGGTCGGTCCTGCTCGAATGAGGACATGACATCCGACGCCCTCAACCGAAGCCGCCACCCGCGCCTGCGGAACGTCACCACCGCCGGGTCCGCCGTCGCCGTGGCCCTGCTCCCGCTGATCGTGGGCGTGCTGGTGGCCAAGGGGATGGCCGCCGATCCGCACGCCCCGGTGAACGCGCTGATCACCGGTGGGGGGCCGCGCGCGGGGATTCCGCGGGCCGAGTGGCGCCGCCGGGGCCACCACGCCCGCACCACCCTGCGCCGGCTGCGGCGGGTCCGCCCGCTCCGCGCCCAGGAGCCGCTCCAGCCCGGATCCCCGCCGCTGCCCGAGCCCCCTCCGGGAGCCCCTCAAACGCCGGCGAGGCTGGAACGTCGGCCCCGCCCGGGGCTGCCCCTGCGCCGGGTCCGCGTGTAGGAGCGGGCCGTCGTCGGTGCCGGAGGTCCCCTCCGGGGGCGCCTCAATCGCCGGCGGGGCTGGAGTGGCGAGGCTGGAGTGTCCGGCTCGCCTGGGGCTGTCGCTGCGCTGGGTCCGTGTGTAGGAGCGGGTTGTTGTTGGTGCTGGGGGTCCCCTCCGGGGGCGCCTCAATCGCCGGCGGGGCTGGAGTGGTGGGGCTGGGGTGTCTGGCTCGCCCGGGGCTGTTCTGATTCAGCCGCGCCGGCGTTTGAGGCGCCCCCGGAGGGACCTCGGGGCTGGAATGTGGAGCTCGCCGGGGCGGCCCTGTGCCGGGTTCAGTTTCAGCCTCGCCGGCGTTTGAGGCGCCCCCGGAGGGTGGGTCGGGAAGTGGCGGGCGGGCTAGGCGGCGTCGGGGTGTTCGATGCCGCGCAGCCAGGCCGTGGCTTCGGCTTGGCCGCGTAGGCGGACCACGTGCAGCGGGGCGAAGCGGGGGTCGGCCGCGCGGCGGGCGATCTCCGCGCGCCGGGCGGCGTACCGCGACCACGCCCACCACACGGGATGGTCGGCCCGCAGCCAGCCGAGCCAACCCTCGACGTTGCCCCCGAAGACCCGCTCGCGCCGCACGGTCCTGCGCAGGGAACGCCGCAGCACCCGCCACATGACCACCCGCCGCGGGTGATCCAGCCAGACGATCGTGTCGGCCCGCTCCCACAACAGGTCGCGGACGGCGCGATAGCCGAGCGAGTCGAAGATCCACGCGTCCCGCTCGGCGAGGCGGGCCGTGTCCCGCACGAAGCTCCCGTTCACGCCCCACCGCGGCCCGGTGAAGTACAGCGCGTCCATCTCGTGGTGCGGCACTCCGAGCCGCCGGCTCAGCGCCGCCGCCAGCGTCGACTTCCCCGCACCGCTGATCCCGACCACCAGAACGCGTCTCATTCCGGCAGCCTACGCACGGCGCGCCCACGGGCCCCGACCGTTTACGCGATCGGTTCCTGGAGCTCGGTGACCCACTGGCTCCGGTCGGGCGGGCACGCGAGCGTCACCTCGCGGGCGTAGCCGACCGACCGCAGGTCCCGGGCGTCGAGCCAGCGCGCCAGCGCCTGCGAGGCGGGCATGACGTCGTCCATCGCGCCCCGGTGCACCACGGTGGCCGCGCGTTCCACGGCCGGGAGGACGACGATCCGCACCTGCCCGCCCAGGTCCTCGGCGCGGACCCCGGCCGCCACGGGCAGCGCCGCGTGCACCAGGATCGCCCCGCCGTCCTGGTCCGGCGCGTCCTCGTAGTACGCGACCCCGGGACCGGTGGGCGTCACCCGGGCCGCGTCCGCCCGGGCGCAGAGGTCGTCGAACAACGGCCCGATGACCGGCCCGATGTCCTGCGGGGCGTAACTCGCCGCGATCCCCGTCAGCTCGGCCACTCGCACGGCCGGCAGGCTCTTGATCACGATGTCTTCGGCGGACATGGTGCCCTCGCTCTCGATGGTCCGGAGCCTCGTCTCGACCTGGGCCAGCCGGTCCGCCGCGGCGGCCATGGCGCTCTCCAGTTCCGTACGGCGCAGCCGCAGCATGCCGCGCAACTCCTGCGGGTCCAGGCGCTCGTCGAGGATCGAGCCCACCTGCTGGAGGCTGAAGCCGAGGTCCTTGAGCGCGATGATCCGGTTGAGCCGCGAGAGCTGGGCCGCCTCGTAGTGGCGGTACCCGCTGTGGGGGTCGACACGTGCGGGGTGCAGCAGACCGATGGCGTCGTAGTGGCGCAGCATGCGGACCGACACCCGGCCGTGCTTGGCGAAGTCTCCGATGGTGAACATGACGTCTTCCAGTGCAAGGGCTGACACAGGGGGAGGGTCAAGTCATTGTCGCGAGCGGCCGCGGCGCGCCGCCGTCCGGGGCCGTACGCGCGGCTCAGAGCGCGAGGTTCATTCGCCGAAGCGGCCCACGCACAGGTCCACGACGGAGGGAGGGAGCGTGCCGTCGGCGGCCGAGCACAGGTCGTCCATCTCCTGCTGCCCGCTCACCCGGGCGGGCGGTGGGGCCGCGTACCGGCGGGGGTGGGACGGCGCGGTCTTGCGGGGGGACGTGCGCCGGGGCGCCGAGGGCCGCATCGCCCGTTCGCCGGCCCGGCGTTCCTCCGGGGACCCGGCCCCGGCCCCCGACTCGGACCCGGACCCGAGGTCGGCCCCGGGCGTGGGTGTGGCGGGCGACAGCGCGGGCCCATCGGTGCCGGTGCCCGTGTGGCCGCGGGTGTCGGTGTGCGCGCCGGGGGAGCGCCGGACGTTCCACGCCGGGCCCGGCACCAGGAAGAGCGGGCCGGGGGGCGCCCCGGAAGGCGAGGATCCGGTGCGGCCGCCCCGCGGTGGCGCGGAGGCGTCGGCGGACGGTGCGGCGGGGCGGGAGGAGGACGGAGCCTGGGCGCCGTCACCGACGGAGGAGCATCCGGTGCCCGCGAGGAGCACGACGAGGGACAAGGGGACGGCCCGGCGCAACTGCATCCCTCCACCATGCCGCACGCACGTCCTGGACGCGGGGGTCCTGTCCCGCTTACGGGTGACGACCCGTCGGCGCGCTGCGCGACCCGGCGACCGTTTCCGGCCGGGTGGAGCGGCATGTTCCGGCCCCGCCGTGGGGACGGCGTCTGGTTCGCGCTACTTTGGCCCCAGGGGCCACCCCCTGACCCTTGGCCCTGCCTGGAGACGACCGTGCCCCACCACCCCGACGAGAACGGCCCTGTCTTCGACGACCGGCTCCTCGTGCGCCCCTACGTCGCCCGCGGCGGGCGCTCCTCCCGCCGGGCGGGCCCGCGCCGCACGAGCACCCCGCTCTGGCCGCAGCACGACCCGGTCACCACCCCCTCGCCCACCGGGGCCGACCAGGGGACCTTCCCGGCGGACGCCACGGGCACGGCCCCCGTCGATCCGGTCCAGGTCGAGGTCCAGATCGAGGTCCAGGCCCCGGTACCGGTACCGGTACCGCCCGCGCCCGGGCGGCGCGAACGCGGTACCCGCTACTCGTTGGTGGCCCTCGGGCTCCTCGCGCTGCTCACCGCCGCCACCCTGCTCACCTTGCTCGACTCCCCGCCGGACGATCCGCCGCGCCCGGTCAGACCGCCCGAGGTGCCCGGCCCCGGCCTGCTGGCCCGCAGTCCGGGTGCCGGGGAACCCGACGCGTCCTCCACCGGGTCCACACGCCCCTCCGCGCCCGCCCCGTCGAGCTCCGCCCCGGCCGGTTCCGCGAGCCCGACGCCGAGCCGCTCCGTGCGGCCGGAGCAGCCCGTCACGCCACCGGGCACCCCGGCCCCGCCCGCCGGCGGCACCCTGCGGCCCGGGGACACCGGCGCCGAGGTGCGCGCCCTGCAGGAACGACTCTTCGCGCAGGGGTTCACGTACGTCTCCCTCACCGGCGTCTACGACGAACAGACCCGGCGCGGGGTCGGTCAGTTCCAGAGCGACCGCGGCCTGACCGGCGACCCCACGGGCGTCTACGGCCCCCAGACCCGCGCCGCGATGGGCGCCGGCTAGGCCGTCTCCTTCGGATCGTGTCGGCTTCAGACCGTGTCGGCCCGGCGTCGGTCGGGGTCAGCGGCCGCCGGCGACGCGCAGGATCGTGCCCGTCGTGTACGACGCCTCGTCCGACAGCAGCCAGGCGATGGCCGCCGCGACCTCGCCGGGCTGCCCGGGGCGTCCGAGGGGGATCCCGGGGCCCGAGCGGGCCGCGCGGTCCGGGTCGCCCATGGCCGCGTGCATGTCGGTGTCGATGATTCCGGGTGCCACGGCGTTCACCCGGATCCCGTCCGCCCCGAGTTCCTTGGACAGGCCCACGGTCAGGGCGTCGGTGCCGGCCTTGCTGGCCGCGTAGTGGACGTAGTCCCCGGACGCCCCGAGGGTCGCGGCGGCGGAGGACACGTTGACGATCGCCCCGCCGCCCGAGGCGGCCATGTCGCGGGCGGCCCGGCGGCAGCACAACAGGTACCCGAGCAGGTTCACGTCCAGCACCCGGCGCAGGTCCGCGGTGCGGGCGTCCGCGAGCCGGCCCAGCGGACCCGTCACCCCGGCGTTGTTGACCAGCCCGGTCACCGTGCCGAGTTCGGCCCGCGCGCGGTCGAACAGCCGGTCCACGTCCGCCTCCTCGGAGGTGTCCACGCGCACGGTCACGCACGCCGCGCCCCTCGCCCGCACCTCGGCCGCGACGCCCTCCGCGGCCGCGGAGTCGCTGACGTATCCGAGTGCCAGGCGGTGCCCGGCGGCGGCCAGGCGCAGGCAGGTCGCCGCGCCGATCCCCCTGCTGCCGCCGGTGACCACGGTGACCGGAACGGTCGGCCCTACGCCCATGTGCTGCCTCCCACGTGTCGGCCGGTCCGCGGACCGGAGCCTCCATGATCACCCGCCGCCGACGGCGTGCGGTCACCGGCCACCCGTCAACGACGGTCAGGTTTCGTCACATCGGGGTTCACTCCATAGGGTGAAGCCATGTCCGACGAGTCCCCCCTGATCCGGAGCCTGCGCACGGCCGTCGCCGCCGCGCCGGACGACGTCCCCCTGCGCCTACACCTCGCCGAGATGCTGCTCGCGTCGGGCCGGCCCGACGACGCCGTGGCCGAAGCGGCCGTCGCCCTCCAGTACGCACCAGCGGACGCCGACGCCCGCGCGCTGATGGTCCGTGCGATGGGCCTGCCCCCGGCCGGATCCGCGCCCGCGCCGGCCCCCGCGGCGCCGGCCCCCGCCACCCCCGCGGCCGAACCGCCCGCAGCCCCCGGCTTCGACTGGGCCGCGGCGGAGCAGGAACTCGACGGCGTCGTCGGCCCCCGCTTCACGGCGGACGCGGCGGACGCCGACGCCGGCGAGGACGGCCGCGAACGCCCCCTCACCAGCGAGGGCACGGGAGCGGACGGCGACGCGGCCGACTCGCCCTGGGACGTCGACGCGCCCGGGACCGTACGCCTCGCCGACGTCGGCGGCATGCAGGAGGTCAAGGACCGCCTCGAAGCGGCCTTCCTCGCCCCCATGCGCAACCCCGAGCTGCGCAAGCTCTACGGCAAGAGCCTGCGCGGCGGCCTGCTCCTCTACGGCCCGCCCGGTTGCGGCAAGACCTTCATCGCACGCGCCGTCGCGGGCGAGCTCGGCGCGAGCTTCATGTCCATCTCCCTCTCCGACATCCTCGACATGTGGATCGGCCGGTCCGAGAAGAACGTCCACGACATCTTCGAGACCGCCCGCCGTCAGGCGCCCTGCGTGGTCTTCCTCGACGAACTGGACGCGCTGGGCGCCAAGCGCAGCCGGACCGCCCACAGCGGTCTGCGCAATGTCGTGAACCAGCTGCTCACCGAGCTGGACGGGGTCGGCAGCGGCGCCCACGAAGGCGTTTTCGTCCTGGCGGCCACCAACGTCCCCTGGGACGTGGACATCGCCCTGCGCCGCCCCGGGCGGCTCGACCGGACCCTGCTCGTGCTGCCGCCGGACGCCGCCGCCCGCGAGGCGATCCTCCGCTACCACCTGCGCGAACGCCCCATCGAAGCCGTGGACCTGGGCAAACTCGCCAAGGCCACCGAGGACTTCTCGGGCGCCGACCTCGCCCACGTGTGCGAGAGCGCCGCCGAGACCGCCCTGCTCGACTCCGCCCGCACCGGCACCGTCCGCATGATCGGGATGAAGGACTTGCTCTCCGCGGCGAAGCAGATCCGCCCCTCCAGCGAGCCCTGGTTCGCCTCCGCCCGCAATGTGGCCATGTTCGCCAACGACGGCGGCATGTACGACGACCTGCTCGCCTACCTGAAGAAGAAGCGGAAGCTGTGACCGGACAGCACACCGGCCCCCCGCCCCAGGTGCGCGACCCGCTCGTCGAACAGGGCGTGGCCCTCGTCGACGCGGGCCGCGCCGACCGGGCGCTGGAGGTGCTCGGGCGACGCCTGGCCGAAGACCCGGAGGACCTCCTCGCCCGGGTCTGGTTCGCCCGCGCGCACTTCCAACTCCGGGACTACCAGGCCGCCTACGCTGCCGCCGCCGACGTGCTCGTCCGCGACCCCGAGCACTACGACGCCCACTTCGTCCGCTCCTTCTGCCTGCGCCGGGTCGGCCGCTACACGGACGCCCTCGAGGTGATGGAGCGGGCCGTCCGGATCGACCCGGACAACTGGCTCGCCCGCACCGCGCGCGCCGAACTGCTCATGCTCGTCGACCCCCGGCGCCCCGACGAGGCCTGGGAGGAGGCGCTGGCCGCCGCCCGGCTGGGCCCCGAGGAGCGGTACGTCTGCGAGGTACTGCTCTACGTCGCCACCGAGACGGGACGCGAGGAGGCCGCCGAGCAGGCCCGCCGGACCCTGCTCGGGACGGACCCGGCCAACACCTTCGCCGTGCCCTACCTCGCGCGCCGCGAGGCCGACAAGCCCGGGACCAGCGCGGCGCGGGCCGCCGACACCTTCGCCGCCGCGCTGGCCGCCGTACCGGGCTCGGCCGACCTGCGCGCGGGACTCGACGCCGCCGTCTACCGCATGCTGCGCGGCACCCGGTGGCTCGCCCTCGCCTGCCTGGCCGTCTCCGCGGTCGCCCTGGACGTCTTCCCGACCGAGGGCGAGGAGCCCAAGGCCCTGCCCCTGCCGATCGGCATGCGGCTGTGGGCGCTCGTCCTCATGAGCGCCGTCTGGGGCTTCGGGGCCTGGCGCCGCTACCGGCGGATGCGGGTCGGAGCGCGACTGAGCGTGCGTCCGCTGATCGCCCGTGAACCGTGGGCCCGGGTGGTGTTGGCCCAAGCGGCCTGGGCCACGCTCGCGGCCGTGCTCCTCGCGGTCGTCCCGTGGACCGAACGGGACGTCCCGCAGCTGGTGTTCTGGACCGGTCTCGTCCCGGCCCTGGTGACCGTGGTCCACGACCGGAAGAAGATCGGATGAGCAGCGAACCGTCCCGCCCGGAGCGCGTCGACGCGGGGGTCCTCGACCGGGCCGACGCCCTGCACGACCTCGGCCGCTTCGAGCAGGCCGCGGCGCTCGCCAGTACCCACCTGGCCGAACACCCCGACGACGCGGGGGCGTTGATCCTCCTCGCGCGCTGCCGCCGCTCGCTCGGCGACCTGGCCGGCGCCTTGCGGAGCATCGACGACGCCCTGCGCGTCGCGCCCGACAACATCTACGCCTGGCTGGTGCGGGTCGACGTCCTCAGCAAGCTGGGCCGCTTCGCCGAGGCCGAAGGGGCCGCGCGCCGCTGCATCGAGATCGGCCCGCTCTTCTGGGGCAGCCATCACTGCCTCGCCGTCGTCCTGGAGCAGAGCGGCCAGCGGAGCCGGCGCACCGAGGCGTACGTCGCCGCCCGGCGGGCCACCGAGCTGGAACCCGAAGCGGCCGCCGCCCACTTCATGGTCGGGCTGCTCGCCCACCGCCTCGGCGACCGGGCCACCGCCCGGCTGGCGTACGAGACCACCCTGCGCCTCGATCCGGAGAACAGCGAGGCCCACAACAACCTGGCCACGCTGCACATGCGGCGCAGCTGGTTCAGCCGCGCCGCCTGGACCCGCGCCGCGGAGGGCTTCGTCGACTCGGCCGCCCTCGACCTGGAGGACCGGCACGCCCGGTTCAACCTGGAGGCCATGGCCTGGGGGGTCGCGGCCGGCGCGCGCTGGCCCGCCCTGGTCGGATTCGTGCTCTCCCTCGGCTGCCGGGCCCCCGAGGGTACGGACGGCGCCACCCGGGCCGCCGTCACCGCCGTCGGGGCGGTGCTGATCCTCGCGCTGTGGGCGGGCTGGGTGCTGTGGCAGCGCGGGAAGATTTCGCCGCGGCTGCGCCGCCCGATGCTGCTCACCGCGCGCGGCTGCCCCCCGGTCGTGGCGATGGCGGTGGCCGTGGCGTCGATGGCGCTCGGTTCGGTGGCCGTCCTGGCGCTGCCGGTGCTCGGCGTCGGGCTCGTCGGCTGGCTGGCCGTGCCGCTCTTCTGGGGGCTGATCCTCACGTACTGGATCAGCCGCGCCGCGCTGAACCGGCGCGCGCCCTCCCGGCGCGGGCGGTAGGACGACCGCCCGCGGGCGGTGGGACGACCGCGCGCGGGCTGTGGGGCGACCGACCGCGGACGGTAGGACGATCGGGCGCGGGCCGTGGGGCGACCGACCGCGTGCCGTGGGACGACCAAGATCGAGTCGACACGCCTCGACGGATGTCCGTAGCATCGAACCCGCGTCAATCGCCCCATAGTGGGTGTTTTTGCTCCACATGGGAGAGTCCGTCACCACGGGAGTCCAATGTGAACGCAGCAACGAGCTACCTGCGCGGCCCGCGCGGTCCTCGCGGCCGAAGCGGTCGCCGGGTCCGGATGGCCGCCGTCGGCGCCCTCTCCGCAGCCCTGCTCGCGGCCGGAGCCGCCGGTACCTTCGCCTCCGCCGCCGCGACCCCGAAGCCGAAGCCGAGCCCCTCCGCATCCGCATCCGGCTCCGTGACGCTCACGGCCACCCCGACCACGGTGAAGGCGGGCGACAAGGTGACCTTCACCGGCCGGACCAAGGGCGTGCCGATCGGCACGAAGGTGGTGCTCCAGCACAAGTACGGCGCCAAGTGGACGACGCTGCGGGCGAGTACGACCGTCAAGCAGGGAAGCAGCTTCTCGCTGGACAACGCGTTCCGGGACAAGGGCAAGGAACAACTGCGGGTGATGGTCGGCGATGCCGTGTCGCCCACCGTGGACGTGACCGTGAACTGACCGCCGCGCAGGGCGGGTTCACATCCGTTGACAGCCTCCGCCCCGGCCCGGGATCATCTGGGAGAGCGCTCTCCCGCTCTCTCGGACGATCCGGACGAAGGGGCCCGCATGCGCGGCGGCGGTGGTGGCGGTGGCGTGGACGACGAGGAACGGCTCACGGCCCGGCCAGAGCCGCTGGATCTGCCGGACCTACTGGACCTCGACGGCCAGGTCCGGCTGCTCACCGGCGCGGACACCTGGCGCACGGTCGCCGAACCGGCCGTCGGGCTGCGGCCGATCGTCTTCTCCGACGGGCCGGCCGGGGTGCGTGGACCCGGCTGGGACGAGCGCGACACCGCGGCCCTGCTCCCGTCGGCGAGCGCGCTCGCCGCGCTCTGGGACGAGGACCGGGTGCACCGCCTCGGCGTGCTCCTGGGCGACGAGGCCCGGCGCAAGGGCGTCCACGTCGTCCTCGCCCCCACCCTCAACCTGCACCGCAGCCCCCTCGCCGGACGCCACTTCGAGTGCTTCTCCGAGGACCCGCTGCTCGCGGGACGCACCGGAGCCGCCCTGATCCGGGGCATCCAGTCCCGCGGGGTGGCCGCCACCGCGAAGCACTACGTCGCCAACGACTCCGAGACCGACCGGCTGACCCTGGACGCCCGGATCGACGAGCGGGTGCTGCGCGAGCTGTACCTCGCCCCCTTCGAGGCGGCCGTGCGGGCCGGGGTCTGGCTGGTGATGTCCGCGTACAACGCGGTCAACGGCGCGACCATGAGCGAGAGTCCGCTCCTCGCCGAACCGCTGAAGGGGGAGTGGGGCTTCGACGGCGCCGTCGTCTCCGACTGGGGCGCCGTCCGCTCGACGGCCGCCGCCGGATCCGCGGCGCAGGACCTCGCCATGCCGGGCCCGTCCGGCCCCTGGGGGCAGGCGCTGGCCGGAGCGGTCCGCGCGGGCCTGGTGCCGGCGGGGGCCGTGGCGGACAAGACCCGACGCCTGCTCCGGCTGGCGGCCCGGGTGGGCGCCCTCACCGCACCCGGAGCCGCCCCGGCGGAGGACCTCCCGGCCGCCCCCGGCGACACGGCCGCGGTGTTGCGCGACGCGGTGGCCGCCGGCGCCGTGCTGCTGGAGAACCGCGGTGTGCTGCCGCTCGCCGCGGGCCGGCTGCGCAGCCTCGCGGTCATCGGCGCGCACGCCGGCCGCCCGCGGGCCCAAGGGGGCGGCAGCGCCGAGGTGTTCCCGCATTCCGTGGTCAGTCCGCTGGAGGGCATCCGGGCCGCGCTGCCCGCCGGGGTACGGGTCCTGCACGCCCCCGGCCCGACCCTGCACGACGCGGAACCGCTGCCCGTCGCCGGGGGACTCTCCCGCGACCCGCGGACGGGCGCGCCGGGGGTGCGGTTGCGCGTCCTGGACGTCGGGGGAGTCGTGCTGTCCTCCCTGGGCCTGCCCTCGGGGCGGGTGCTGGAGCCCGAGCTGCCCCCCGGATCCGACACCGTCGAGCTGGCCGGCGTACTCCGTCCTCCTGTGAGCGGCGCATGGACGCTGGGCCTGGGCGGCTTCGGGCGGATGCGGCTCACCGTCGACGGCGAGGTGGTGCTCGACGGGGAGTTCCCGGCCGAGACGGACGACCCGGCCGTCGTGCACGTACGGCCCCCGCTGCGCACCGTCCGGGTGCGCCTCGTCGAGGGCCGGGAGGTACGGGTGTGCGCCCGCCGCCAGCTGGCGCCGGGGACCGGCCGGGCCACCGTCCTGGCCGCCGCACCGCCCGCCCCGGAACCGGCCGAGGCGCTCGCCGAAGCGGTGGCGGCGGCCCGCGCGGCCGACGCCGCGGTCGTCGTCGTCGGCACCACCGACGGCGGCGAGTGCGAGGGGCACGACCGCGCCGACCTGCGCCTGCCCGCGCCCCAGGACGCGTTGGTGCGCGCGGTGCTGTGCGCCAACCCGCGCACGGCGGTCGTCGTCCAGGCGGGCGGCCCCGTCGAGCTGCCCTGGCGCGCGGACGCCGGGGCCGTCCTGCTGTCCTGGTTCCCGGGGCAGGAGGCCGGCAGCGGACTGGCTGACGTCCTCTTCGGCCACCGCGAACCGGGCGGCCGCCTCCCGACCACCTGGCCGGCCGTCCTCGCGGACGCCCCCGTCCGCAGCACCCGCCCCGCCCCGGACGGCCGGCTGGCCCACCCCGAGGGCCTGCACATCGGCCATCGCGCCTGGCTGCGCACCGGCCGCGCGCCCGCGTACTGGCTCGGGCACGGACTCGGCTACACCGCCTGGGACTTCGAGACCTTGACCCGGCTCCCCGGCGATCGAGGCGCCCCCGTAGCCGAGTTCGCGGTGGTCCTGCGCAACACCGGTGCGCGGGCCGGCCGTCAGCTGGTGCAGCTGTACCTCGCCCGCCCCGACTCGGCGGTGGAGCGCCCGGTGCGCTGGCTCGCGGGCTGGGCCGCGGTCGAGGCCGGACCGGGGGAGCGGGCGACGGCGGTCGTACGGGTCCCCGCGCGCGCCCTGCAGCACTGGTCCCCGGGGGCGGCGACGTGGGTGACGGAACCGGGCCCGTACGAGGTCCTGGCCGGACCGACGGCGGGTGACCTCCCGCTCCGGGCGGTGCTGGAGGCGTGACGCGGGGCGCGACGCGGCCGGGGCGTGCGGCGGTTCGTGCGGCGGTTCGTGTGGAGCTCCTGCGGCGGTCCGCGCGGCGGTGCGCGGGGCGGTTCCTGCGGTGGGGCGCGGGGTCGGCCGCCCGGGGGCCGCGGATAGGGTGCCGCCATGGACACGGAGCGGGACGCGGGCCGGACCGGCGGCGCGGGGGTCGGGGCGGGCGCGGCGCCCACGCTGGAGGACGTCGCACGGGCCGCCGGGGTGTCCCGCGCCACGGTGTCGCGCGTGGTCAACGGCGTCCGCAACGTGGATCCCGCGATCCGGCGGGCCGTCCAGAGCGCGGTGGACGCCACCGGGTACGTGCCCAACCGGGCCGCCCGCTCCCTGGTGACCCGGCGGGCCGGGGCGGTCGCGCTGGTGGTCTCGGGGGCGGGCGCGGACGACCCGGGCGGCTTCGCGGCCCGGGTCTTCCAAGACCCCTTCTTCGGCCGGGTGGTCAGCGGCGTGGTGCGCGCGCTGCGCCCGCGCGGGGTGCATCCGGTGCTGATGTGCGCGGAAACGGACGCCGAGCGGACCGAGTTGCTCGCTTACCTCTCCCAAGGCGGCGCGGACGGGGCGTTGTTGGTCTCCACCCATCCGCACGACCCGCTGCCGGGGTTGCTGGCGCGGGCCGGACTGGCGGCGGTGCTCTTCGCCCGGCCCGAGCCGGGCGTGCCGTTGCCGTCGGTGGACCTGCGGCACCGGGACGGGGGCGCGCTCGCGGCGCGGCATCTGCTCGCCGGTGGCCGCCGCCGGATCGCGGTCATCGCGGGGCCCGGCGACGTACCGGCGAGCCGGGAGCGGGTGGCGGGCTGCGCGCAGGCCCTGGGGGAGGCCGGGCGGCAGCCGCTCGCCGTCGCCGAGGCCGACTTCACGGTCGAGGGGGGCGAGCGGGCCGTCCTGCGGCTGCTCGCCGAACACCCGGACCTGGACGCGGTGTTCGCGGCCAACGACCTGATGGCCCAAGGGGCCTGCCTGGTGCTGCGCGAGCACGGACGCCGGATCCCGGACGACGTGGCGGTGGTCGGCTTCGACGACTCCAGCGCGGCCACCGCCTGCCGCCCGCGGCTGACGACCGTGCGGCAGCCGGTGGAGGACATGGCGGCGGAGATGGTGCGGCTGCTGCTCGACGGCCCCGGGGCGGGCGGGAAGGCCCCTCGGGCCGGCACCCCCGACGGGCCGGTGCTGTTCGCACCGGAGCTGGTCGTCCGGGACTCGGCCTGAATCCCGACCACCCGCCGGCGCCCTGACCGGTTCCAGAAGCGCGGAGCCCGCCGTCCCGCGCGCGGAGCGCAACGATCCGGCGCGTGGCGCGCGGCGGGGGTGGTCGGCCCCGGTACGCTTCCCGCGACGTCGGAACCTGTCGTTCCGCCAGGTTCGGTCCCCGCGGGAGCCGTGGCGGCGGCCCGGCCGCAGACCCCGAGGGAGCGCCGCATGGAGTCCGAACCGCCGCCGCGTGGGAGCCCCGCAGCGCGGCGCGGGGTGCTGCACGTGCTGGGCGACCTGCTGTTCCCGCCCGGCCCCGGCGACGCGGGGAACCCGCACGGGGCGCTGCCCCCGCTGCTGATCGTGCTGACCTTCGTCAGCGGACTGGTCGACGCGGTCAGCTTCCTCGGCCTCGACCACGTCTTCGTCGCGAACATGACCGGGAACGTCGCCTTCCTCGGCTTCGCGCTCGCCGGGTACGGCGAACTGTCGGCCGGGGCCACGGCACTGGCCCTGGGGGCCTTCCTCGCCGGTGCGCTGATCGCCGGGCGGCTACGGCGCCGGGCGCGGCCGGCGGGCCTGGCGGGGCCGCTGGTGGCCGTGCAGGCGGTCCTGGTGGGCGCGGCGCTGGCCACCCGGGAGGGCGGCGGCGGGCAGCTCGCGGTCATCGCCGTGCTGGCCCTCGGCATGGGCCTGCAGAACGGCGTCGTGCACCGGCTCGCCGTGCCCGATCTGACCACCACCGTCGTCACCCGGGCGCTGGCCGGTCTCGCGGTGGACCGCTGGGGGCCGGCCTCGGTGCGCCGGCTGGTCACCGTGGTGACCCTGCTCGCCGGCGCGCTGACGGGTGGCGTCCTCACCCTCGACCACGGGCCGCGCCCGGCGCTCGTACTGGCGCTCGTGCTGCTCCTCACCGTCGCCCTGGCGGCAACCCGCGCCGCCCGCCCCCGGCCCGGCCCGGCGTCGTAGCGCCGGCCACTTGACCGTGGCGGCCAGCTTCAGCGGGCCGCTCGGCCGCCGCGGGTGGCCAGGGAGGCGTGCCAGCCGGGGGGTTCCGTCGTGGGGGTCGGGACGGGGCGGCGGCCGCCCGTGGTGAAGAACGCCGACAGCGGGAGGGTGGCGGCGCCCACCGTGACCGCGTCCGGGCCCAAGGAGCCGAGGTCGATGCTGACCCGGTCGGCGGGGTGGCGCAGCGAGTAGCGCCGGGCGTGCGCGCGGACCGAGGGCAGAATGTACGGCCCCAGCATCAGCCCGGCCCAGCCGCCGATCAGGATCCGCTCGGGCTGGAAGAGGTTGATGAGGTCGGAGAGCCCGGCGCCCAGGTACTCGGCCGTCTCCTCCAGCACCTCCACCGCCACCGGGTCCCCGGCGACACCGTGCGCCAGCAGCACCGCGAGGGCCTCCTCCTCGTCCTGGACCTCGCCGGCGCTCCCGCCCCGCTCGGCCCACCTGGCCAGCAGCGACTCGGCCCCGGTGTACGCCTCCAGGCAGCCCAGGGCGCCGCACCGGCAGCGCCTGCCGCGCACCGACACCGTCAGGTGGCCCCACTCCAGCGGGGTGCCGTCGGTGGACCCGCCCCCGGGGGAGCCGTCGGTGACCAGGCTGGCGCCCACGCCGGAGCCGAACAGGACGACGACCGCCTCGCGGGCGCCGCGCCCCGCCCCGAACCACATCTCCGCCTGACCGAGGGTGCGGGCGCCGTTGTCGATGAGGTACGGGACCTCCTCGGGCAGGGCCCCGGTGGCCCGCAGCAGGGCCTCCAGCGGGACCGCGTCCCAGCCGATGGTCTGGCCGTGCACCACGGTCCCGCCGGGGGCGTCGCGCTCGACGATGCCGGGGACGCCGATGCCGACGCCCAGGAGCCGGTCCGTACCGACGCCCGCCTCGGCGAGGACGGCGGCGATGCCGGTGCGGACGTGGTCGACGATCGGCCCGACGTCGTAGCAGCCGCGCGGCTGCAAGGGCAGTTCCGTGCGGGCGAGTTCGGTGAGGGTCAGGTCGAACAGCTCGACGCGGACCCGGGTCTCGCCGACGTCGACCCCGATCATGTGGGCGCTGCCGGGGGCCACCCGCAGCAGCGTGCGCGGCCGGCCGCCGTCGGAGTCGACGACGCCCGCCTCCTCCAGGAGGCCGTCGGCGACCAGTTCGCCGACCACGTTGCTGACGGATCCGGAGCTGAGCCCCGTGACGGGTCCCAACTCCTGGCGGCTCATGGGTCCGCCGAAGTACAACCGCTGCAGCACGGCGCTGCGGTTGCCGCGCCGCAGGTCCCGCACCGTACGTCCGTGACTGCCCGTCATGTGGCTCCTTCCGCCCTGACAACGATTCGCAACATACCCTTGCGCGACCCCTTGACGCGACCCTTTCCCGAGGCTTAACTCACGTCCTAAATTAAGGCCTGGACGTAACGGGCGGCCGCAAGGCGGCACCCGGCCTCCCTCCCGGCCGCTCGCCCGACCCTGTTGAAAGGGGCCGATCCGCCATGCGCAGAACCCGAGCCGCGGCCGTCGTCGTGGTCACCGCCTCCCTGCTCGCCGCCGCCACCGCCTGCGGCGGTGGTTCCACCGGCGACGAGGGCGGTTCCAACGCCGCCCCCAAGGAACTCACCTACTGGGCCTCCAACCAGGGCCCCGACATCGCGGCGGACCAGGCGACCCTCGGGCCGGAGCTGAAGAAGTTCGAGGAGCGGACCGGCATCAAGGTCAAGCTGGAGGTCGTGCCCTGGGCCGACCTGCTCAACCGCATCCTGGCGGCCACCGCCTCGGGCCAGGGCCCCGACGTCCTCAACATCGGCAACACCTGGTCCTCCTCGCTCCAGGCCACCGGCGCGCTGCTGCCCTGGAACGCCAAGAACTTCGACGCCATCGGCGGCCGCGACCGCTTCGTCGAATCCGCGATCGGCTCCGCGGGCGCGACGGGCCAGGACCCGGCCGCCGTCCCGCTGTACTCCATGTCCTACGCGCTCTACTACAACAAGAAGATGTTCAAGGACGCGGGCATCGACAAGCCGCCGGCGACCTGGGACGAGATGGTCACCACCGGCCAGAAGCTGTCCAAGGACGGCAAGTGGGCGCTGGGCGCGGAAGGTTCGAACCCCTCGAACAACATCCACCAGGCCTTCGTCCTCTCCCGCCAGCACGGCGCCGAGTTCTTCGACGCGGCGGGCAAGCCCACCTTCGACACCCCGGCCAACGTCGAGGCCGTCAAGCAGTACGTCGACCTGATGGCCAAGGACAAGATCATCGCGCCCGGCAACGCCGAGTACGACAAGAACCAGTCCCTCCAGGACTTCGCCAACGGCAAGACCGCCATGGTCCTGTGGCAGAGCGCGGCCAGCAGCTTCAAGGCCCACGGGATGAAGGAGGGCGACTGGGGCGTGGCCCCCGTCCCGGTCCCCGCGGGCGGCGCCCCCGGCCAGGGCAAGAACGTCAACTCGATGGTCGCGGGCATCAACATGGCCGTCTTCAAGAACACCGACAACATCGACGGCGCCCTGAAGTTCGTGCAGTTCATGACCAGCGACGAGGAGCAGAAGCTCCTCAACAAGACCTACGGGTCGATCCCGCCGGTCAAGGCCGCCCAGCAGGACCAGGCCTTCGCCACCGAGGACCTCACCGTCCTGCGCACCACCCTGGGCACCAGCGCCGCCCCGCTCCCGCAGGTCCCCGAGGAGTCGCAGTTCGAGACGGCCGTCGGCACCGCGGTCAAGGAGCTGTTCGCCGACGCCGCGGCCGGCCGCGCCGTGACCACCGAATCCGTGAAGGCCAAACTGTCCAAGGCCCAGCAGCAGATGGCGAAGTGAGCCCCTCCCCATGACTTCCGCCACCGCGGGGCGGGTACGCCGCACCGCCGCCCGGGTGCGCCGCACCGGACGGCTGCGCCGTACCGCCCTGCCCTACCTGCTGCTCCTGCCCGCCCTGCTGATGGAACTGCTCATCCACCTGGTCCCGATGGTGATGGGCATCTTGATGAGCTTCCGCCAGCTCACCCAGTTCTTCATCCGGGAGTGGTCGCGCGCCCCCTGGACGGGCTTCGACAACTACTCCCTGGCCGTCGACGTCGACGCACCCGTCGGCGAGGCCCTGCTCCGCTCGTTCCTGACCACCTGCGAGTTCACCCTGCTCTCGGTGGGCCTGTGCTGGTCGATCGGCACCGCCGCCGCCGTCTTCATGCAGGACGCCTTCCGCGGCCGCGGATTCCTGCGCGCCCTGTTCCTCGTCCCGTACGCGCTCCCCGTCTACGCCGCCGTCATCACCTGGGGGTTCATGTTCCAGCGGGACAACGGCCTGGTGAACCACGTCCTGTACGACCAGTTGGGCATCAGCGGTGAGCACACCTTCTGGCTGCTCGGCGACAACAGCTTCTGGGCGCTGCTCATCGTGTCCGTCTGGAAGGGCTGGCCCTTCGCCTTCCTGATCGTGATGGCCGCCCTGCAGAACATCCCCAAGGAGCTGTACGAGGCCGCGGCCCTCGACGGCGCCGGCACCTGGCAACAGGTCCGGCGGATCACCCTGCCCTCCATCGGGCCCGTCAACCAGGTGCTGGTGCTGGTGCTGTTCCTGTGGACCTTCAACGACTTCAACACGCCGTTCGTCCTCTTCGGCAAGTCGGCCCCGCAGGCCGCCGACCTGATCTCCATCCACATCTACCAAGCCAGCTTCGTCACCTGGAACTTCGGCACCGGATCGGCGATGTCCGTCCTGCTGCTGCTCTTCCTGCTGCTGGTCACCGCCGTCTACCTGCTCGTCACCAGCCGCGGAAGGAGCAAGGCCGATGCCTGAGGCCCGGCGCAGGTCCCCGCTCGCCCCGGCCCGCTCCTTCCGAGCGGTCCGGGCGGTCTTCCTCACGCTGCTCACCGGCTTCGTCGTGCTGCCCGTGTACGTCATGGTGACCAGCTCGCTCAAGCCGCTGGAGGACGTCGCCGGAGCCTTCCACTGGATCCCCAGCGGGCTCACCGTCCGCCCGTACGTCGACATCTGGCACACCGTCCCGCTCGCGAAGTACTTCGTGAACTCCCTGATCGTGGCCGGCTCGGCGACCGCCGCCTCCGTGGTCATCGCCGTCTTCGCGGCCTACGCCGTCAGCCGCTACCAGTTCCGCGGCAGGCGCGTCTTCACGGTCACCGTGCTCTCCACCCAGATGTTCCCCGGCATCCTCTTCCTGCTGCCGCTCTTCCTCATCTTCGTGAACGTCGGCAACGCCACCGGGATCGCCCTCTACGGCTCCCGCGGCGGGCTGATCCTCGCCTACCTCACCTTCTCCCTGCCCTTCTCCATCTGGATGCTCATCGGGTACTTCGACTCGGTGCCGCGCGACCTCGACGAGGCCGCCACCGTCGACGGCTGCGGCCCCATCGGCGCCCTGCTGCGGGTCGTCGTCCCGGCCGCGGTCCCCGGCATCGTCGCCGTCGCCGTGTACTCCTTCATGACCGCCTGGGGCGAGGTCCTCTTCGCCTCGGTCATGACCAACCAGGAGACCCGGACCCTGGCCGTCGGCCTACAGGGCTACTCCACCCAGAACGACGTCTACTGGAACCAGATCATGGCCGCCTCACTGGTCGTCAGCATCCCCGTCGTCGCGGGATTCCTGCTGCTCCAGCGCTATTTGGTGGCGGGACTCACCGCGGGAGCCGTCAAGTGACCACCGAACTCATCCGCCCCGGAAGGACCGACGTGAGCGAGCACCTGCCCATCGACCTCGGCGCGCTGCCCCGCGACTTCGCCTGGGGCACCGCGACCTCCGCCTACCAGATCGAGGGCGCCGTCGACGAGGACGGCCGCGCGCCGTCCATCTGGGACACCTTCTCGCACGCGCCGGGCAACACCGCCGGGGGCGACCACGGCGACACCGCCTGCGACCACTACCACCGCTGGCGCGAGGACGTCGCCCTGATGCGCGACCTCGGGACCAACGCCTACCGCTTCTCCGTCGCCTGGCCGCGCGTGGTCCCCGGCGGCGACGGTCCGGCCAACCCCAAGGGCCTCGACTTCTACGACCAGCTCACCGACGCCCTGCTGGCCGCGGGCATCGAGCCCTCCGTCACCCTCTACCACTGGGACCTGCCGCAGGCCCTCCAGGACCGCGGCGGCTGGCCCGAGCGGGCCACCGCCGAGCACTTCGCCGCGTACGCCGCCCAGGTGGCCGAACGGCTCGGCGACCGGGTCACCCAGTGGACCACCCTCAACGAACCCCTGTGCTCGGCGTGGATCGGTCACCTGGAAGGCAAGATGGCCCCCGGCCTGACCGACCTGACCGCGGCCGTGCGCGCCTCCTACCACCTGCTCCTCGGCCACGGCCTGGCCGCACAGGCCATCCGCGCCGCCGCCCCGGGCGCCCGCGTCGGCATCGTCAACAACCTCTCCACCGTCGAGCCCGCGAGCGGGAGCGAGGCCGACCGCGCCGCCGCCCGCCGGATGGACGGCCACGTCAACCGCTGGTGGCTCGACCCGGTCCACGGCCGCGGCTTCCCCGCCGACATGCGCGAGGTCTACGGCGTGGAGCTGCCGGAGCGCCCCGGAGACCTCGCCACCATCGGCGCGCCGCTCGACTGGCTCGGGCTGAACTACTACTTCCCCCAGTACGTCACCGACGACCCCGACGGCCCGGCCCCCCGGGCCCGCCAGATCGACCGACCCGCCGTCGCCCGCACCGGCATGGACTGGGAGGTCGACGCGGACGGGATCGAGACCCTCCTCATGCGCCTCACCGAGGAGTACGGCGCCCGCCGCCTCCACGTCACCGAGAACGGCTCGTCCTACCCCGACGTCGTCGCCCCCGACGGGAGCGTCACGGACCCCGAACGGACCGCCTACCTGCACGCCCACCTCGCCGCCTGCGCCCGCGCCGCCCGCCGGGGCGCCCCGCTGGCCGGCTACTACGCCTGGTCGTTGCTCGACAACTTCGAATGGGCCTACGGCTACGACAAGCGCTTCGGCCTCGTCCACGTCGACTTCGCCAGCCAGCTGCGCACCGTCAAGGCCAGCGGGCGCCACTACGCCCGCGTCATCGAAGCCCACCGCGCCGCCCACGACGAAGGCAGCTGACGGGCCCCCGCCGCGGCCACCGGAGCACGCCGTGCCCGCCCCGCTTCGGGGGACGGGCACGGCGTTTCGTGATGGGATGGGTCCGGGGGCCGTTCCACCAGCTCACGGAGAGGCGAGGCGCATGTCCGAGGACAACGAGGGCACCATGCGGGCGATGGCGTACGAGACGTACGGCGGGACGGAGGTGCTCACCGAGACCCGGTTGCCGGTGCCCAAGGTGGGACCCGGCGAGGTCCTGGTCCGGGTCAGGTGCGCCTCGGTCAACCCGGTCGACTGGAAGATCATGGCGGGCGGCCTGGACGGCCTCATGGACGTCGTCTACCCGGTGGTCCCGGGCTGGGACGTGGCCGGAACGGTCGAGGTCGTCGGCATCGACACCCCCGAGTTCGCCGTGGGCGACGAGGTCATGGCGTACGCCCGCAAGGACTACGTGCACGGCGGGACCTTCGCCGAGTTCGTCACCGTGCCCGTGCGCGCCCTCGCGCGCAAGCCCGCCGGCCTCGGCTGGGCCGAGGCCGCGGGACTCCCGCTGGCCGGGCTCACCGCGTACCAGCTGCTCACCCGCCTGGACACCGGCAAGGACGACACCGTCCTGGTGCACGGCGCGGCGGGCGGGGTCGGCTCCTTCGGCGTCCAGATCGCCCGGGCCCTGGGCGCCCGGGTCATCGGCACGGCCTCGCCCCGCAACCACGACCGGCTGCGCGAGCTGGGCGCCGAACCCGTCGCCTACGGGGACGGCCTCGCCGAGCGGGTCCGCGCCCTGGCCCCGGACGGGGTGAGCGTGGTCGCCGACTTCGTCGGCGGGGTCCTCGACGTCACCCGGGCGGTCCTGGCCGACGGCGGCCGGCACGCCTCGATCGCCGACCCGGGCGTGCTGGGCGAAGGCGGCGCGTGGATGTGGGTCCGCCCGGTCGGCAGCGACCTCGCGGAGCTGGCGCGCCTGGTCGAAGCCGGGCAACTGTCCGTCACCGTCGCCAAGACCTTCCCGCTGTCCGAGCTGGCGGCCGCCTTCGCGCTCAACCAGGACGGACACACCGCGGGCAAGATCGTCGTCGAGGTCTGAGCAGCGGTCCGGGCAGCCGGCCGCACGCACACGTGACCGCGCGCCACCCCGGCGGGAAGGAAGGGCGGCGCGCGGGGTTCACATGAGCGTGGCGGGGGCCGGAAGGATCAGGCGTACACGCCGAAGTGGAACAGCGAGTAGCCGTAACCGGTGCCGCGCTGGCTCATCTCCAGGCGTACGTAGCGCCCCGAGGCCGCGATGTCGAAGTCGTCGATACCGCCGTCCCCGGTGGACGTGGCGTACGCCGTGCGCCAGTTCTGCCCGTCGTCGGAGACCTTGATCGTGTACGCCTTCCCGTACGCCGTCTCCCACACCAGCTGGGCGTGCTTCAGCTGCTTCACCGCGCCCAGGTCCACCTGGAGCCACTGCGGATCGGCCCAACTGCTCGCCCAGCGGGTGTCGTTGCGCCCGTCGGTGGCCAGCGCGGGGGTGCACGGGCAGCCGCCCCAGGCGTCGTTCTGGAAGGTGGAGGCGCTGGTCGGTCGACCCAGCGCCACGTCCGTCCCCGACACCGGCGGCGGGACCACCCGTACCGAGCGCTGCTCCACGCCCACGTTGCCGCGCCCGTCCTTCACCTTGACGTACAGGATCCACACCCCGGTCTTCGCCGGGGCCGTGGCCCTGATGGTCCCGCTTCCCAGCGGGCCCGAGGCCACGGAGAGCAGCCCGCCGCCCCCGTCCACGTACGTGCCGCCCCAGAGCACCTCGTAGGACAGCGCGTCGCCCTCCGGATCCGTCGCCGGGGCCTGGACGGTGATCTCCTTGCCGGCCAGCACGGCCGACGCGTCGGCCACCGCGGGGACGGACACGGTCGGCGGCAGGTTGTCCCCGGCCGTGTTCCCGCCGTACATCCGCTTCACCGCGTAGTACGCCTTGCGGCGCTCCCCGGCGGGGGTCAGGTTGAACCAGTGCCCGCCGAAGTCGTACTCGGTGCCGTAGTGGAACACGGTCGCGCCCAGCGCCACCCCCCGGTGGCCCGTGACGCAGTTCCACGCGTTCGTGTAGCCGTCTGCCATGGCCTGGTCGCCGACCTGCCGGGGCACCCCGTTCGCGTCGTTCGGCACCTCCCACTCACCGGCCGGGCCGGTCTCGGTGATGATGTAGGGCTTGGTGTAACCGCCTTGTTCCCAGGCCTGCTTGACCCCGCAGACCTCCTTGTAGGAGTTGACGGCGTACAGGTCGAGGTCGGGGGAGTTGCGCTTGTAGTAGGTCCAGGCGCCCACCCACGCGTCGGTCGAGGTCACCGGGTGGTTGGCGTCGATGCGGTGGATGGCCTTCGCCACGTCGTTCACGAAGGTCGTGTAGGCATTGCGCTGGTTCTCCAGCTCGGTGCCCGCGTAGCAGTTCTGCAGCCCGAGCACGGATTCGTTGCCCACGTTCCACATCAGCACGCCCGGGTGGTCCTTGTAGGTCTGCACCCACCGGGTGAACTCGGCGAGCATGTTGTTCCTGTAGGTCGCGTCCGTGACGTAGTCGGTGCAGCCGCCGCTGCCCGGGCCGCCGCCCGGCTGGAGCCAGAAGCCGGCGACGACCTTGATCCCGTTGGCCGCCGCCGCGTCGAACAGCGGCTTGCTGCTCGCGTCGGTGCCCCAGGTGCGGATGGTGTTGGCGCCCAGCGATTTCACGTCGGGCAGCAGGCGCGCCGCGTCGGCCGGGGACGGACCCCAGGTGACGCCCTTGACCTGGTACGGCGAACCGTCCACCTGGAGCTGCCAGTTGCCCTGGGAGCCGGTCACCTTGACCACGCTGCCCGCGGCGTGCGCGGGCAGGGCGGGCAGGACCGTGACGGCTCCCGCGAGCAGGGCTGCCGCGGTGAGGGTGCGCATGCGGGAGAGCATGCAGGACCTCCTTGGAGGGGGTGGGGGAGGGGAGCAGAGCTAGGGGAGGCGGTAGTCCGGGCCGAGTACGGCGCCGGCCGCGGGGTGGGTCTCGTCGTAGCCGCGGGCGTTGCACTGGAGGCCGCCCTTGATGCAGTGCTCGACCAGGGCGTTCAGGGTCCGGTCGTCCCACGCGCTGAAGAAGTCGTAGTGGAAGGTGTGACCGGCCCCGCTGGAGAGCCGTACCTGCGACATGTCCCCGCTGACCGGGAAGGCCATCTTGAACTCGACCATCGGCAGCGCCACCGGGTGGTCGGCCGGGCAGACGTTGTCGTTGGTGCCGGGCTTCACGACCGGGTAGGCCATGTGCGCCTTGTGGTCCGGCGTGTCGAGGTTCTTCCCGTCCCAACAACTCGGGGACTGCATACGGATGTTGAGCTGGGTGCCGGCCGGGCAGTTCGCCGGGAACTCGACGTTCTTGAAGCTGTCGCCGCACTCCCAGCCCTCGACCCAGCCCTTGTGGGCCCGGAACTCGGCCGCGGTCTGGGTCGGGCTGCCGACGACGAACCGCAGGCCCTTGGGGAAGGGCCGCACGCTCGTGTAGTCGGTGACGCCCGTCTTGTAGTAGATCACCTGGGGTCCGGTGGGCAGGACCGGTTGGCTGCCGTTGTAGAGCGTCGGCATCCAGTAGCCGGACAGGTCGCCGGGCGCGTTGCACGCGGTGCCGCCGCCGCTGAGCGAGGCGGTGGTGCTGAAGGCGTCCGTCGTGGTGTTGCCCATGAAGGTGTGGTTGTGCGAGGCCCCGGGGCGGCCCGCGAAGACGATCGGGTCGTCCGGCGCGGTCCTGCTGACCGCGCAGTTGGCCTGGAACTCGTGGAAGTACCGGTCCGGGGGGTTGTTCCAGGACGGGGTCACGCCGGTGACCGGGGGTACGGCGGGGATGTAGCCGTCGCCGTCCGGGTCGTCGCCCCCGGCGAGCGGGGCCACGGCCGAATGGTCCATGCCCAGGTGGGCCGAGGCGCCGGAGTCGGTCGAGGCCCGGGCGGTCAGGGGGGTCAGCCCCAGACCGGCGGCGGCGGTCACGGCGCAGGCGACCGAGACGAGTAGGGCGGACAGGGCCCGCGGGCGGAGTTCCATCAGGTCGGCTCCTTCGGGTGGGGTGGTGGGAGAGCGCTCTCTCGGATGGCCCGGAAAACGCGGGGCGGCCGTCGGGCCGCCCCGCGTCCTGCGGGGGTCAGGGGTGGATCAGGGGAACGAGAGGACGGTGGACGGGGTCGTCGAGGTGCCCGAGGTCGCGGCGCCGGTGTTGTTGATGACGTGTTCGTACTGGCCGTTGCCGCCGAGCGAGACGACGAGCAGGTCGTGGAACTTCACGCCGGACTTCACCGGGACCTCGAAGCCGTGGTCCTGGCGGATCGACGGGTCGACGTTGTAGTAGCAGTAGCTGCCCAGGCCCCAGCCCTCGTGGGTGGTCACCGAGTCCGCGACCTTGTAGGCCGCGTAGCCCTTGACCGAACCGTTCTGCACGGCCGCCTGGTTGGGGGCGTCGTAGGCCTTCTCGTTCTGGAAGAAGATCGTGCGGCCGCGGTCGCCGTTCCACTCCACGTCGTACTTGTTGAAGTGCTCGACGAACAGGCCGGTGGCCAGGACGTCGTCGCCGTTGACCCGGAAGCCGTAGTCGGAGCGGTTGGTCTCCCAGCCCACCCCGTCACCGTGGTCGGCGCGCCAGATCCAGGTGTGGTCGACGATCGTGTCGTGGTTGTTGATCACCATGCCGACCGTGGCCTTGCCCGCGCCCGCGCCGCCGACCCGGATGAAGACGTCCTGGACGGTGGTCGGGTTCGCCGCGTGGTCCGTGGTGGTGCCGGCCGGGCCGACCTCCAGCAGGCTGGGCGAGTTGACGGTGCCCGCGTCCACGAGGAAGCCCGCGAGCTTGACCCCGTCCACGTCGGCCACCTTCAGCGCGGTCACGCCGTTGTCCGGGACGATCGTGGCGAGGCCGAGGCCCAGCACGACCGTGTCGGGGCGGTTGACCTGGATGGTCTGGTTCACGTGGTAGACGCCGGGGGTGAAGAGCAGGTGCAGGCCCTGGGCCAGCGCCTGGTTCATCGTCGCCGCGGTGGTGCCGGGCTTGACCACGTAGAAGCGGCTCAGCGGGATCGACGTCCCCTGCGGGGCGCCGTTCCCCCAGGACGTGCCGCGGGCGTTCACGCGCTTGGCGGGCACGAACACCTTGTACTCGGAGCCGTCCAGGTACAGGAACGGCTTCTCGCGGGAGACCGGGGTGGTGTCCAGCGTGGTGTAGCGCGGGTCGGGGAAGGACTGCGCGGGTGCGCCCTGGGTGCCGGAGAAGACCTGGTTCCAGACCGAGTTGCTCCACCCGCCGATGGAGCTGTCGCGGGTGTACCACTGCTGCTGCGAGTAGTTGCCGACCTGGCCGTCGATCCTGGAGTCGGCGATGTACCCGCCGGAGGCCCAACCGTAGCCGTTGGGGGCCAGGTTGAGGCCGCCCTTGACGTGCATCCGGCGGAACGGGGCGGCCTGGGAGACGGCCCAGCGGTCGGTGCCGTTGACCGGGTTCAGCGCGAGGTTCTCGGCCGAGCGCCAGAAGTTCTGGGTGGCGTTGCCGCCGAACCAGCCCGCGTCGACCGTCACGTCACCGTTGATGGTGGTGTCGTCCGGGTTCAGGCCGAGGCCCGAGATGGAGGTGTAGAAGCCGATCTGGGCGTTGAGGCCGTTGTAGGTGCCCGGCTTGAAGAGGAACTGGTAGCGCCCGGAGCCGAATTGGGCGGACTCCTGCTGGGCGAAGACCTGGTCCAGCTTGGCCTGGATGTTCGGCGTCGACGGATCGAAGACGATCACGTTCGGGCCGAGGTCGCCGCCGCCGGGCAGGGTCGGGCCCGTGTCCCCGCTCGTCCCGTACACCTGGAACTCGAAGAGCGAGTAGCCGTAACCGGTGCCGCGCTGGGTCCCGTACACCCGGACGTAGCGGGCCGTGCCGCTGAGGTCGTGCGTCTGGACCCCGCCGGTGCCGGCGGCCGTGGAGTACGCGGTGCTCCAGTTGGCGCCGTCCGTGGACAGCTCGATCCGGTACGCCTTGCCGTAGGCGGCCTCCCAGCGCAGGACGACCTGGCTGACCTGGGCCGGTGCGCCCAGGTCGACCTGTATCCACTGGGGGTCGGCGAACTGGCTGGACCAGCGCGTGTTGTTGTCGCCGTCGACCGCGGCGGATGCCGGGGTGCCCGCGCCCTCGATGCTGGACGCGGTCGCGGGCTTGCCCTGGGAGAGCAACGTCGGGGCGGCCTGGGCGGCGGTGGCGGGCAGCAGCATGAGCAGGGCCGCGACCAGCGCGGCGGCGAGCGCCGCCGCGGTGAACCGCGGCGGCCGATCGGAGAGCAATCGCATGGAGGTACTCCTGACGTCGGGGATCCGGGGGGATCGAAGCGTGAGTGAACTGCCCCCGGGTGGGGCCGTCAAGAGGTTCAGCGTTCATGAACTGAAGATCCGTCGATGCGTCACATAGGCGTCAGGCCCGTGAACTTGGGGTTTCTTCAATCCTTGTGAAAAGTATTGACGAAAAAAGTCGCGGGCGCTTGGCTAAGGCTCCCAACGGATCCGTCCGGCCGTGCCCCGAGGAGCCCCGGGAGGCCCGCTGTGCGCAGTGTGTTCGGGCAATGGCGGCACTGTCCCCTTTTCCGGGGACAGTGCCTTCGCTACTTGTCTGGAGAGGTTCGTGCCGGCCGCGGCCCGGCGGGCGTCGGTACGTCGCCGCCCGCGACCAGGGCCACCTCGACACCGGCCAGCCCGGCGGCCCAGCGCCCGCCGGCGGCGGCGATCCGCCCGGCGTCCGGCGGGGTCGCCCCCAGACCGATCGCGTACCGGATTTCGCCCGGCTCCGACGGGAAGGGGTGCGGCCAGGCGTGCGCGTCCACGGCGCCCGCCTCCTCCAGCGCGGTGACCAGCGCCCGCATCCGGCCCCGGACCTTCCCCGGCAGCGCTCCGGGCTCCCCGGCGCCCGTGCCGCGGACGGTGACCTGGGCCCAGGCCGCGTGCCGCCGGTGCAGCGGCGGCGGGTCGAGCAGCTCGGGCCACGGCCCCGGACCGCTCTCCGTGATCTCCCAGGCCCGGTACAGCTCCCGCACCAACAGGTCGCGGAAGCCGGCGCCGACCTGGCCCGTGCAGCTGCGCACCGGCGCGGAGGGCGTCAGTACGGTGACCGGCGCGCCGCTCCCGTCACCCGGGCCGGCGTCGTCCGGCCCCGCGCCGGCGGTGCCGCGCAGCGTCACGGGAATCCGCCAGTCCCAGGCGGCCCACCCGCCGAAGAACTCCCGCAGCAACACGTCCCCGCCGAGCCCCGGGGGGTGGTGTGCCACCGTGCGGGCGGCCAGTACGGACCAGGCCAGACCCGGGAGACCGCCGAAGGGGGCGCAGTCCAGGCCGCGGGAGCGGGCCCATTCCTTGACCCGGCGGGCCAGTTCGGCGAAGGCGGGCCCGTGGTCCGGGCCCACGGCGAGGCGGACCGCCTCGGCGTCGCTCACCGCGCTCAGCGCGAGCGCCGCGCCGCCGCCCAGCTCCGCCCGCCGGGCCACCGCGGCGTCGGGCGCGATCCCCGCGCTCGCCACGACCGCGAGGTCCACGTCCAAGGCACCGACCCGCAGCCGCAGCCCCGGGACCCGGGCCCCGTGCACCTCCCGGACGTCGACCGCCTCCGGCAGCGCGGCCAGCACCCGCTCGCGCAGCCGCGCGGGATCGACCCGCCCCGCCAGCGCCACGACCAGGTCCAGGTCCGCGCCGGGCAGGGCGCAGCCCATCCGACGCGATCCGGTGACCTCCACGACCCCCTCCGGCAGCGCCCGCGCCAGCCGTTCCGTGACGGTCGGCGCGAGGCCGTCAGTGGCGTCGGGGTGGTCGGGGCGCGCCGGACGATCGTGGTCCTGCGCCGGCCACCGGACCTCGCCCGTGCCCAGGTCCACCGTGAAGCGCACCCGCATCGGTTCCCCGCCCCGCCGGGACAGTACGGCGAGCGAACCGACCCGCACGGACCCCATCGGGGTCGCGGCCAGCACGTCCGCGCAGCGGGCCGCGGCGCGCCCGGGGTCCGTGCTGCGCCCGAGCGTCAGGTGCGGGGTGAAGCCGTCGGCGCGGCCCCGACAGCGGGGGAACCGCCGTACCAGCGCCGCCCGCAACTCCTGCCAGGGCGCCTCCCCGCCCGCCGCCGGGTCGAGCCACAGCGTCGCGTCCTCGCGCTGCCCGAAGGAGTGCACCCCGGCCGGGCGCGCGGTGAAGGCGGGCACCTCGGCCACGGCCTCGGCCAGCAGGACGGCGGCCCGCTCGAACGCGGACTCCGGGACGAACCCGAACAGCAGGTTCACGTGCGGCGGCCAACGGTCCACCCGCGGATCCAGTTCCCGGCGCAGTTCCTGGAGGGCCGGCCACGACTGCTCGGGCGGGATCCAGGCCACGGCGGTCCGCGCGGTGGGCGCCAGGTCGAGCACGGCCGGTCGGCCCCGGTCCGCCCCTTCGGGTACGTCGCCCCCTCCCGGTACGTCGCGACCTTCGGGTGCGTCGCTCCCCGCCGGCGCGGCCGCGCACGTGCCGAAGTCCAGCGCGGCCTCCACGCCGTAGTGGTCGGACACGAACAACCCGTCGGAGGTGGCGGGCCGGTCCCCGCGCAGTGCCGCCGAGACCGTCACGGCCGCGCCCCGCAGCAGGATCCGGTCCAGCCGGGCCCCGCGCCCGGTGAGCGAGCCCACGGCGGCCAGCGGATTGACCGTCGGGTCGAAGGTCGCGGTGGTGTCCGCCTCCCCGTGCACCTCGGCCCACGCGTCGCGCAGCCCGAGCGCCGCGGCGGGACCCGCGGGGCCACCGCGCCCGTCGTTGAAGTCGCCCATCAGCACGACCTGGCCGTCGATCCCCGCCAAACCCTCGGCGAGCCGGGCCAGTTCGGCGGTACGGCGACCCGCGCCGTCCGTGGAGTGGTCGCTGCTCAGGTGGGTCGCGGCCACCACCAGCGGGCCCGCCGCCGTCTCCACGGTGACGGCGGTGACCCCCTTGTGCGACCCCAGCGAGTGAACTCCCGTCTCGCGCACGGGAATCCGGCTCAGCACCAGCAGGCCGGTGTCGGCCACGTCACGAGCCCGCGGCGAACCGCCCAGGGTGTAGGAGGCACGGACCCAGGGCTCGGCCAGGACCATCTCCAGCAGCCGGGGCTCGACCTCCTGGAGCGCGATGACATCGGCGTCGGCGGCCGCCAGCTCGGCGAGCAGCAGCGGGCGCCGCCGCTCCGTCTCGATGAGGGGCCCGTCGTAGCGGTCCCACAGGGTGTTCCAGGTGAGTACGCGCACCAACGCGGCCGTGGGCGGGGCGTGCACGGCGTCACCGACCGGCGCCCAGCCGTGCGCCGGATCCCACGTGTGCGCCGTCCGCGCCGTGAAGAAGGGCGCGCGCAGCAACCGGGGGGCGCGCGCCCGCCCGGCACCCGAGCTCTCGATCCGGTCCACGCCGGTCGCCCGGTCCCACACCAGCTCGCCGTCCGCCTCGACGAACAGCACCCGGTGCCAGGGGACGTCGCCGCCCGGCACGAAGGAGGGCAGCGCGACGCGCTTCGGCTCGGCCCCGCGCTGGAGCAGCCCCAACACGAACCGGGCGGGATCGAAACGGGGGTCCCAGCGGACCTGGTGGTACAACTCCTCACTGGTCCGCATCACGCCTCGCCGTCGTACAGGTCGCCGTCGTAGGCGTCACCGTCGTGCAGGCCGCCCGCGGTGTCCTCGACCGTGCCGCCCGTCCCGACGTACCACGTCCGGTGTGCCCGACCGGGGTACGGCGGATCGAACCGGCGCAGCTGGGTGTCCAGGACCGCTGCCGGTACCGGATGCGCGCGGGTGCCGTTGCGGCGGCGCAGCGCGTCCTCGTCGGCCAGGACGATGACCTGCGTCACCAGTGCGTCACGCCGGCGGGCCACCGACCCGACCAGGGCGCGCTGCGGGGCCACCAGCGAGGTGGCGTCCCACACGACGGTGCCCCCGGCCCCGAGCGCCGCGTCGAGCCGGTCCAGCCCTTCCCGCAGCACCTCCGCGTTGGCCCGTTGGTCGCCGCGCGCGCCGCGTGCGGAGCGCAGCTCGTCCAGCGAGACGTACGCGTCCACCCCGGCCAGCGCCCGGCCGAAGGTGCTCTTCCCGCTCCCCGAGGGCCCCACCAGCTGGATCAGCCGCGGGAAGCCGCCGCCGCGCCACCGCCAGGTCGCGGCCACCGCCTCCTCCACCCCGCTGACGCGCCCCTCGGCCCACGCCTGCAGGGCCTGCGCCCAGCACCGGTCCGCCGCCGTCGCGTCGAGCCCGGCCAGCGCCTCCCGCAGCCCCGAACGCAGTGGCCCGTAGGGCCGTTCACCGAGCAGACCCGCCTCCTGCGCCCACAGCGCCGACCACTCCACGCACGCGCGCGCCCCGGCGCCCTCCGCGTCGGCGCGCGCTCCCGCGACGGCCCCGGCCACCGCGTGCAGCACGCCGAGGTCCGCGGCGGCCGACATCCCCGCCAGCCCGGACCGGCGAGCCTCATCGGGGAAGGGCAGGTGCAACCGCCCCTGCAGCCCGACCAGATCGGCCACCCGGCGTGCGAGCGGCAGGCCGAGCGCCGCCGCGAGCCGCGGCGCGAGGAGCCCCCGGTGCGCACCGTGCAGCGCGGTGGCGAGCACCCCGGCCAGCCGGGCGTCCCCCGACCGCCCCAGCACGTCGAGCCGGGCCGCGACGTCGGCCACCGCCTCGATCACGGCGTCGGACACGGCCTCGGGCATGGTCTCGGGCACGGTCTCGGCCGACGAGGTGGGCCGTACGCCGGCGGCCGCGAGCACGGCCGGTACGTCGGGCTCCGCCCCCGAGCGGACCGCCCACAGCGGGGCGGCCGGGCCGAGACCGTTCTCCACCACGGACGCGAACATCCAGTGGGTGCCGGTCTGCACGTGTCCCCCGCGCACCCACTTGGCCACGTGCCCGGCGAAGGCCGTACGGTCGAAGCCGGCCACGGAGCGCACGACGTACCCCTCGTGGCGGCCGGTGTCGAGCTTCAGCTTGCGCAGCGCGCGCTCCGCCGGCGCGTCCAGGACGCCCCGCCAGAGCACCCGCGGCACCGGCACGCCGAGCCCGGTCAGGAACCGCACGGTGCGGTCCCAGTCGAGGCAACGGTCGCCGTCCCAGACCGAGAAGCCGTAGAACCAGCTGTCGAGCGCGTCGTAGGCGAGGGAGTGGCGGGCGTAGAGGTTCTCGCCGCAGATCCGCCAACCGGCCGGGATGCCCGGGCCGATGCGCCCCTGGAGGGCCTTCACCCAGGCGCGCGAAGGGTGGTGGGCGGAGTCGAGGGAGCGGGCGTGCAGGCCGTCGGCATAGAGGGTCGTGTTCTCGCCGTCGAGCTTCTCGGTCACCACCACCTCGCGCCCGCAGAGCCCCGGCAGCCCCGACAGGTCACCGGCCCGTACGTCGTCGGGCGTGGCCCCCGGGGACCAGGGGAGGTGCGGGGTGCGGGGGTAGTGGGTGCGCATGGTCCGCTCCGGTCGGTGACGTGTCCTCGCCACTGTAGGAAGGGGCACCGAACGGATCCACCCAATATCCACCGACCGGTTCGAGCCACTCGCGGCCGCCGCTCAGCGGCCGTACTGCTCCGCGCACAACTGCGCGATCGACGGGGACACCGTGCCCTCGGCCGCCGCGCACAGCGCCGACATGTCGTACGCCCGCCCCGGAGCGGGTCGGCTCTGGGGGCGTGGCCGGGCCCGTGGCGTGCGGGCCTTCGCCGGGGCGGGTGCCCGTACCGTCCCGGACCGGCGCGGTGTCGACCGCCGGGTCCCGTCGGCGTCCGGGGCCTCCTCCCGGTCCGCGGACCCGGCCGCCGGCGCCGCCGCGGCCTCGGCCGTTGCGGGCGGCCCGGGGGTGGGCGGGGCGGCCGCCTGCGCCGGGTCCTGCGGCATCCGCCCCAGGGGGAGCACCGCGCGCGGGGAGGGCGTACGGACGATCACGGGATCCGGTGTCCGGGCGGCCGGGGCGGCCGGTGCGACGGTCGTACATCCGGTGGTACCCGCGCCCAGGAGGAGCACGGCGAGGGACAGGGGCAGGACCCGACGCAGCTGCATCCGCCCACCCTGCCGCATGCGGGGACCGGGAGCGGCGCGCCGTCACGCGTACGGGTGAGCGCGAGCCGCACCCGTGCCGGAGCGCGCGGCGTGCGAGCCGGCGCGCGGTGTGCGCGGGGGCGCGCCTTCCCGGTCAGGTACCGGCGTGGGCGCGGGGCGCGGTGGCCAGCCGGAGGGCGTGTTCCAGCGGCCCGCGGCGCAACGGCGAGTGCGCCCAGGCGCGCTGCCACCCCCAGGCCGCGGCCAGGGCCACGGCGCAGAACGCGGCCAACGCGCCCCAGGACGCCGCCCCGTTCGCCGGACCGGCCAGCACCAGCGCGTGCACGACGTAGGCGCTGAGCGCCATCGCGCCCAGCGCGGTGAGGGGCCGCAGCAGCCGGGCGGCCAGCCGGCCGCGGGCCAGCAGCACGAAGCCGCCGATGAGCGCGGCGCCGACGCCCGCGTTGCCGAGCGTCTCCAACGGGGTCTGGCTGTAGGGGGAGGCCAGGAGCAGCCAGTCCCACGAGGTGCTGGGTATCGCGCCGTACTGCTGGGCGAGCACGGCCCGGACCGGATCGCCGGCCGCCAGGGCCTCGGGGTGGTGCGCGGCGATCGCGGCCAGCAGGCGCTGCCGCCCGCCGAGCACCTCGATGGCCAGCCACGCGGAGCCGTACGCCACCGCCGCGACGGCCGCGCCCCCCAGGGCGAGGCGTCGGGCGACGGCCGTCTCGCGGACGTCGCACAGCCGCCCCAGCGCCATGCCGGCCAGCACGTACGGCAGGTAGGTGACGACCGGGTACGCGCCGGTGAGCAGCAGCCCGCGCAGGACGTCGCCGAGCCCCGTCCAGCCGCGGGCCAGGTCGGTGAGGTCGGGCACCGTACCGCGGCCCGAGGCACCGACCCCGAAGAGCGGGCCGAGGACGTACGAGAGCAGCGGCCCGACCGCCACGCCCGCGGCCGCTACCACGGCGAGCGCCTTGGTGGAGAGGCGGGTGAAGGGCTCGGCGGCGAGGAAGTAAAGCGCGAAGAAGGTCAGGATGACCAGGATCCCGGGCCAGAGCGCGGCCAGGGACAGGCCGAGCGCGGCGAGCACCGCACAGCGGATCAGCAACGGCCGCAGCCGCCCGGGCGCCCCGACCCCGGCGCCCTCGCCCGGGCGCTGCCGCTGGGCCAGGGCCAGCGAGAAGCCGGCGAGGAGGGTGAAGACGGCGGGCGCACGTCCGTCGGCGGCCAGGACCAGGTAGTTCGCGCCGGACGGGCGCGCACCGGGCCCGACGTGCACCGCGAACATCCCCAGCACCGCGAGGCCGCGCGCGGCGTCGACACCGGACAGCCTGCTGCTGGTGCTCATCGGTTCCTCGGGGCGGGGGAGGAGTACGACATCATGCTCAGGTAGAGGTAGATAGTGGAACAAAGGTTCCGTTTCGCCCCGACGAGCCGCCCGGATCGTGCGGCTCAGCCGCAGGTGACGGTGTCGCGCGGGGTGTAGCGCGTCGTGAACTTCTCGCGCTTGACCTCCTTGCCGCCCTGCTCGAAGATCCGGTCGACGGTGACGTCGAAGCCTTCGAGCGGGGTCTGCGCCTCGCACCGCGGACCGCTCCCCGTCCGGGTGCCCGGCTGCTTGACGTTGGTGCGCGGCCCCTTGACCGCCTTGACCGCGTCGTACTTCTTGGTGCCGAGGAAGGTGATGGTGACCGAGGTGTCGGTGGCCGACGCCTGGATGTAGAGGGCCTTGCCCGAGTCGTTGCGGAAGCTCTGGTCGAGGCTGCCCCAGGCCACCGTGGCCTCGCGGCCCTCCGGGTAGCGCTCTATGTAGAAGGAGTGCGCGCCGTACTCCACCGGCTTGACCCCGGCGAAGAACACCGCGTTGAAGACGGTCGTGGCCACCGCCGAGACCCCGCCTCCCGCGGCCTTCTCGTACTGGCCGCCATTGATCATGATGCCGTCGACGAAACCGTTCTCCTTGGTGCGTTCGCCCACGGTCCGGTTGAAGCTCCAGGTCTCGTCGGGCAGCACCACCGAGCCGTTGATCAGCTCGGCGGCCCGGCCTATGTTCGTCGTGCGGTAGTCCGCGACCGGGAAGTCGACGGTGAAGGAGGACACCTCCTCCTTGATGCCGAGCTCCGCCACGTTCTGGCGGGTGAGCTTCGGCTGGACCGCCTCCGTGGCCACCGCGCCGGTACGGGCCCCCGCGCCCGACGTCACCAGCAGCGGGAGCACGGCCTCGCCCAGGGTCCGCTCGGTGACCCGGCGGCCCGCGCGGCCGTCCTCGGCCACGGAGACCCGGCCCGGTCCGTCGAGCCGCAGGCGCGCGTCCACCGGACCCGGCGCGGCCTCGCGCAGCGGGCCCGCGAGCGCCGGATCGGCGAGCAGCGCCTTGGTGTCGAGGTCGGGGACCAGGCGGCCGCCGTCGCCGGCCTTCATGGCCAGGTGCCGGGCGAGGACGCCGGGCTCGACGACCACGCGCCGCCCTTCGAGGGTGAGGGTTATGGGGGCCGACACCGCGGGTCCGGCGAACTCCTCGAGGGCCCGCTCCGTCTCCCGCGCCCCGATCCGGGGCTCGGTGGTCCGCACCGGCAGCTCGACGGGGTCCGCTCCGGCGCGCGGGTAGGCGGCGCGCAGGACGTCGAGCGCGCCGTCGGTGCGCAGGGCGACGCCGCTGACCGGAGTGACCGCCTTGGGCTTGCCCTTCTCGAAGGTGATCGCCCCCTCGACGACCGCGCGCCCCGTCTTCTCGCCGAGGCCGTCCAGAGCGGCCCGCGCCACCCCCTCGTCCACCCGGACCACCGGCTGCACCTCCCGACGGTCCGGACCGAAGAGCCGGCCGAGCACGGTGATCGGATCGGATCCGGCCCGCGCGGCGCGCTCGGCGGTCGCGGCGGAGTCGAGGGAGAGGCCGAGGGCGCTCGGCCGCACCTGCTCGACCCGGTCGCCGACGCGCACGGAGAAGCCGGATCCGGCCTCGGCCGCGGGGCCGAAGGCGCGGTCCAACGCCCGGCGCGCCCGGTCCTGGTCCATGCCGCCGAGGTCCACACCGCGGACCGTGGTGCCCCGGCCGATCTCGTCGCCGGCCAACGACAGGCCCGCGACGTACAGCCCGGCGCATCCGATGGCCAGGGCCCCGCCGGTGACGGCGAGCGGGCGCGGCAACCGCCGCCGTCGGTTCCCGGTGGCCGTCGCGGTCCCGGTGTCACCGGCGTGTGGCATCGCTGTCCCCCTGGTCGGTCGCGTGTGGACGGGCCGGTGGCTTTCACGCCGACCGGCCCGCGCCCCGAAAGCTACCAAGAGGTACATAACCAGGTAATAAACGGTCATAGGTCAGGTAAAACCGGCAGGTCGCGGCCGTATGCGGCCGCCTCGTGTGCGCGGTGTGCGCGCCGTGCGCGCGGCGCCGTAACCCGGGGGCCGCGCGCGCTGTTGCACAGGCGTCGGGACGGCGCGACGAGCCCCGACCCGGCCCTCGCCCACCCACGGTGAACGGAGTACCGATGCCGCAGCTGACCGACACGGACCACACGGACCGGGCGGACCACGCGATCCCGGAGCCCGCGACCCCGGACCATGCGCTCCCCGACCCCGACCCCGACCTCGCCCCCGAGCCCGCGTTCCCGGATGCCGCGCCGCGGGTGGACGGGACACCGGTGGGCGCACCCCGGGCGCAGGGGCCCGTAGTGGCCGGCGACACGTGGATGACCCCCGCCGAGTACGGAGCCTCGCGCGCCGCGCTCTGGAGCGGAGCCTGCGTCCTGATCACCGACCCCGACGGACGGGTGCTCGTACAGACCGTGGACTACCGGCCCGACCGGCTGCTGCCCGGCGGCGCCGTCGACGCGGGGGAGGCGCCGTCCGCGGCGGCCGCGCGCGAGGTGTACGAGGAACTCGGCATCCGCGACCACTACCCGCGCGGGCTCGTCGTGGACTGGATCCCCGCCGACACCCCGGGCTTCGAACCGGAGATGCGCTTCCCCGGCGAGATCCTGCACGTCTTCGACGGCGGCACCTGGGACGCGGAGCGCATCGCCGCCATCCGACTGCCCGCCCAGGAGATCACGGGGGTCCACTTCGCCGAGCCCGCCGATCTGCCGGGCCTGATGCACCCCGGCGACGCCCGGCGCGCGCTGTCCGCGCTGCGGGCCCGCATCGACGGCGGCGGTCCGGTCCTGTTGGAGGACGGGCGGCCCACCGTGCCGGGCGCGCTCGACCGGCTCGGCGTGCTGCGCACCCGGCGCGTTCCGCAGCGGGGCGACTGGTGGCAGGGGCCGGCCCCGGAGACCTCCGTGGTGCACGACCGGGCGTCCTGGCTGTTCGCCCCCGACGGGCGGGTGCTGGTGCTGATCGCCCGCGACACCGGGGCCGCACGGCTCCCGGAGCTCACCCCCGACCTGGTCACCTCCGCTCCCGAACCCCTGGGCCACCTGCGCGCGGCGGACGGCGTGCGCATCCGTTCCGCGGCCCGGCTGCACGCGCTCGGCCCCGCCGTCGACCCGGCCCACGTCCGCCTGCTGGCCGCGCCCGAGCAGGTCCGCGACCTGTGCGACTGGGGGCCGGCCGCGGCGGACCAGCTGGCGGCCGTCCACGCGGCCCGCGTCCGCCTCGCCCTGCCCCGCCCGCCGCGCCGGCCGTGCACGGAGCTGCCGGCGGAGGGTATGGCCTGGTGAACCCGGGTCCCCGTGCCGGGCGCCGCGTATGGTTTCAGCGGCCACGCGCCAGGCGGCGCGGCACGGGGACCCGCATCAGGACCCCTGTGCGAGGACGACGACGGGGACGGGGAAGACGGCATGGGACGGACACTGGGGGAGATCCTCGACGCGGCGGCGCGCGGAGACTTCCCGCCACCGGACGGCGGGACGACCGTGGTCGCGCAGGAGCGGCACAGGGACGCCGGGGTGATCGCCTTCACCGCGCACTCCGTGGTCTTCACCGACGAGGATCCCGCGTGGGTGCGGGCGACCCTGGCCGCCGTCGACTGCGACGGCCTGGCCGCCACCATGAACCCCCGCTTCCTCGCCGCTCTCCTGGACCGCACCGGCCGGGGCCACGACACGATCGACCTGATGACCGTGGCCGACCCGTTGCCGGGGGAGCCGCCGCTGGCGCTGCGGGAGATCGCCGACCGTGACCATCCCCGGGTGGTCCGTGCCCGCGCCCGGCGCGACGACGTGCGCGTCTGGGCGGCCGACGGCGGGGTGGTACTCCTCGGCCGCGGGATCGCGGGCCGCTGGGAGACCGCGATCGAGGTGGACGAGCGGGCTCGCCACCGCGGCCTGGGCCGGGCCCTGGCCACGGCCGCCCGTCACCTCGTCCCCGCGGGCGCCCCGGTCTGGTCCCAGCAGGCGGCGGGCAACGCCCGCAGCATCCGTGCCTTCCAGGCCGCCGGTTACCGCCCGATCGGCTCGGAGGCCCTGCTGGTCGCCGGCCGCTGACCGGCCGCCGGCGGGCCGATCCCGGGTGATCGAAAGAGAAAATGATCAAGTCTTCACCTCGCCGTGAAACGACCCGGCGGGTCGCTCGGCGGCCGCGCGGTGGGAGCCCGACGGCCCGCTGCCCGGGTGGTTCGACGGCCGTGGCGAGGCGCCCGACACCGGACCTGGGCCAATGGAACGAGCGGGGACCGTATGCGTGGACCATTGGCCCAGTGCTCCACAGGTCGGCCTTCCCGTTCGTGAAGAGCGCTCCGTGGGTCCGGTCGGTGCGGAGGGGTTACTCGTCCCCATGCCTCAGGAATCCGTGAGGGCCCCACGGTGGGCGAGGGGCCCGGGCGTCGTACGCGGCTCGTTCGCTTCCGCAAGGGAGGGTGGTCGCAGATCGTGTACCACCGGCTCTCCCGACACCCTCGCGGGCGCGTGCCGGCGGGCCCCACGCATGGTGTCCCCGCTGGTCAGGCGTGGAGGCCGGGGGCGTCGCGCGGCCGCCGCCCGACCCTCTGCCGGCGACGGCCCGAGGGGCGCCACGCGTTCCTCCGGCGCTCCGCTCCGGTGTTTTCGGCATCTCCACAGCCTCGTCATGTACCCGTCCTGTGGTCTAAGGTCTGGCTACCCGGCCAGGTGTCAGTGCTGATCCCATGCCATATCCCCGGAGGACGACTCTCCATGTCGCAAGCTGCGCGTCTCCCTCTCACCGACCCCGAGGTGCTGTCCACGGCACCGGTTCCCGCGGGGTTCAACGACGTGGAGGGATGGTTCTGGAACGTCGACCAGGTGTTGTTCGACTGGTTCCTGGGGCACCAGAACGCCGATGCCGAGCACCGCGGTGACCTGCTCGAACTCGGCTCGTACATGGGTAAGAGCGCGATCTTCATGGGCAAGTACCTGCGCGACGGCGAGGAGTTCACGGTCTGTGACCTCTTCGACTCGCCCGCCGAGGACGAGTCCAACCTCGCGGAGACGCAGTCCTCCTACGCCTCGCTGACCCGCCAGGCCTTCGAGACGAACTACCTCGCCTTCCACGAGGCGCTGCCCACCGTCATCCAGGCCCCGACCTCCGTGGTCGGCGACCGGGTGCGCGCGGCCAGCTGCCGCTTCATCCACGTGGACGCCTCCCACCTCTACGAGCACGTGCACGGGGACATCGAGGCTTCCCGCGTCCTCGCGGCGCCGGGCGCCGTCGTGGTGTTCGACGACTACCGCTCCGAGCACTGCCCGGGCGTCGCCGCCGCCGTGTGGGGCGCGGTCACCACGTCCGACCTGCACGTCATCTGCGTGTCCGGGACGAAGCTCTACGCGACCTGGGACGACCCGGCCCCGCTGCAGAAGGCCCTGCGCACGTGGCTGGAGGGCCGCGAGGACCTCTGGCACGGCATCGACACCGTCGTGGACGCCCCGCTGGTGCGCATCGGCGGCCAGAAGGCGATCGCGCCGTCCGCGCCGAAGCCGCTCCGGGCTCCCGAGGTGCCCGTCCTCGCGGCGGTGCCGGCCCAGCCGAAGCCCGCGCCGCGCTCGCGCCGGGCGCGCAAGCTGGCGAAGGACCTGCTGCCGCCGATCGTGACGCGGGCGATCGTGGCGAGCCGCCGCCGCTGACACCGGACTCCGGTCCTCAGGCCCACGGGAAGGGGCCGGGTGCGCGCATCGCGCACCCGGCCCCTTCCTCTTCCGCTTCCTCGCGGTGGACGCTCAGACCCCGCGGCGCACCCGTGCCGCAGCGCGCGCTTCGGCGGCCTGGCGCGCCTCGGTGGTCTTGCGGGACTCCTTGGCCTTGCCGCCCGGCCGTCCCGGCCGGGTGCCCATGCCGCGGAAGGCGAGGGTGCTGTTCCCCTTGCCGCCCTTGGCGTCCTTGCCGCCGTCGGCGGACCCGGCTCCGGCCAGCGGGACGCCCGACGGCTTCTTCGCCCCGGTGATCTTGCTCAGCAGCGAGTCGCCCGAGCGCACCTGGGTGATGGTGGGGCGGATCTTCGCGTCGGCCAGCAGTCGCGTCATGTCACGGCGCTGGTTCGGGGTGACCAGGGTGACGACCCGGCCGGACTCGCCCGCGCGGGCCGTACGGCCGCCGCGGTGCAGGTAGTCCTTGTGGTCGGCGGGAGGGTCGACGTTCACGACGAGGTCGAGGTCGTCGATGTGGATTCCGCGCGCGGCGACGTTGGTGGCGACCAGCACGGTCACCGCCCCCGTCTTGAACTGCGCGAGGGTGCGGGTGCGCTGCGGCTGCGACTTGCCGCTGTGCAGGCCCTCGGCCCGTACGCCGTTGGCCCGCAGGTGCCGGGTGAACTGGTCCACGCCGTGCTTGGTGTCGAGGAACATCAGCACCCGCCCGTCACGGGCCGCGATCTCGGTGGCGGTCTCGTACTTGTCGGCGGCGTGGATGTGGAGCACGTGGTGCTCCATCGTCGTCACCGTGCCGACGGAGGCGTCGACCGAGTGGACGACCGGGTCCTTGAGGTAGGTGCGCACCAACTGGTCGACGTTGCGGTCGAGGGTGGCGGAGAAGAGCATCTTCTGACCGTCGTGGTGCACCTGGTCGAGGATCTCGGTGACCTGCGGCATGAAGCCCATGTCGGTCATCTGGTCGGCCTCGTCGAGCACGCTGATCTTGACGCGCTCCAGGTGGCAGTCGCGCCGCCCGACCAGGTCGCTGAGCCGCCCGGGGGTGGCCACGACGATCTCCGCGCCGTTCTTGAGGGCGCTGACCTGACGGCCGATGGACAGGCCGCCGACCACCGTGGCCATGCGCAGCTTCATGGCGTCGGCGTAGGGGGTCAGTGCCTCGGTGACCTGCTGGGCGAGTTCGCGCGTCGGTACGAGGACCAGCGCGAGGGGGCGCTTGGGCTCGGCGCGGCGCCCGGCGGTGCGCACGATCATCGCGAGACCGAAGGCCAGCGTCTTGCCGGAGCCGGTGCGCCCGCGGCCGAGGATGTCGCGCCCCGCGAGGGCGTTGGGCAAGGTGGCGGCCTGGATCGGGAACGGCTCGCGCACCTCCTGCTCCGCCAGCGTCGCCATCAGCTGCTCCGGCAGCCCCAGCTCGGAGAACGCCTCCACCGCGGGCAGGGCCGGGGCGATCGTCTGCGGCATCGCGAACTCGCCCTGCGGCGCGAGGGGCCGCGCGGACTTCTTGGGGGACTTCGCGGTCTTGGGGGGCCTGCCGGGCTGGACGCCGAAGCGGCCACGGGCTGACGGATTCAAACGGAGAGCCTTCCTCGATACGGAGCACGTCGTCGAGGACTCCCGGACCGGGCCGACGGGCGGCCGGACGGGCATGCGCGAGAACGAGCCGGAACGAGCCGGGGCCCGTACCCAGCGGTACGGGCCCCGGCTTCGTCGTGCGTCGGCGACCGGTCCGAATGCCGTTCGCCGCAAGTAACCAACCCATTTTACCACCGGCGCCCGAAGGGCCCGCGGCCGGTTCGCGCGCCCGGTGCGCACGCCTGGTTCCGGTCGCCGTACTGGGCGCGTTTCGAAAGTAGCGCCTGGCTCGCGACGCCTGGTACCGCACCTCGCGGCGTTGTCGGAACGCCCGATTACGTCCAGTAGGCGGGCGATCCTCCGCCTTGCGATGCACGG
>NZ_JBVHUE010000055.1:0-32042 GCF_055565515.1 Streptomyces sp. NPDC028419
CTTTCCCCCTCCCTCCCCCCCCCCCCCCCCCCCCCCCCCCCCCCCCCGCCGAGGCTGGCTTTGGCCCGGCCCGACCGGAAGGGGCCCGGGGCTCCGCCCGGACCCGCGCCTCAAACGCCGGCGAGGCTGACTTTGGCCGGGCCTGACTGGAAAGGTCCCGGACCCGCGCCTCAGACGCCGGCGGGGCTGGGTTTGGGGTTAGCCCAGGGGGAGGGTCAGCAGTGTCGTCGTTGCCGCGACTTCGGCCAGGGCGCCGAAGACGTCGCCGGTGACGCCGTCGAAGCGCCGGACGCACCGGCGCAGCAGGAGCTCCGCGGCGGCGAGCCCGGCCAGGACGGCCACGGCGTGGTGCGCGGCGGCGGGCAGCCCCGACGGCAGGGCGGCGACCGCCGCGCCGACGACGGCGAGCGCGGCGACCGCGACCGCCGACCGGACCGGCACCACGCCCGCGACGGCCGCGCCCAGCCCCTCGTGGCGAGCCGGGGGCACCCCGTCGCGCGAGGCCAGGGTCAGGGCGGTCCGGGCGGCGACGGCGGCGACCACGGCGGCGAGGGCGCCGCGGAACCAGCCGTCGGCATAGGCCTGGGCGAGCGCGGCGCTCTGCAGCAGGAGGGCCAGGACCAGGCAGATGACGCCGAAGGGCCCGATGTCGGACTGCTTCATGATCCGCAGCGCGGTGTCGGCGGGCTTGGCGCTGCCCAGGCCGTCCGCGGTGTCGGCCAACCCGTCGAGGTGCAGCCCGCGGGTGAGGGCGGCGGGCACGGCCACGGTGACGACCGCGGCCAGCAGCGGTGACGCCCCGAGGAGGAGCAGCAGGCAGCCCGGCACGGCCGCGCAGAGCCCGACGACCAGCCCGACCAGCGGGGCGCAGGCCATGCCGGTGCGGGCGGCCGGGCGGTCCCAGCGGGTGATGCGGGCGGGCAGCACGGTGAGCGTCCCGAAGGCGAAGCGCAGGCCGTCGCGGAGCGAGGCGCGTTCGTCGGGCGGGCTCAGCGGCGGGCCCGGCAGGGGCTCCGGGGACGGTTCCGGGAGCGGATCGGGGAGCGGATCGGGGAGCGGATCGTTCACCGCCGGAACGGTACCCGCTCAGCACGGAAGGTAAATTACCCAATACATGCCAAATGGGGAGCTGGTGTCATGGGTCACTGGTGGTACCGCAACATCGTGGAACCGGGGAAGCTCCCGCTGTTCCTCGCCCTGCTCTCCTTCGTGCTGTCCTTCCTGGTCACCCGCACGATCACCCGCCTGATCCGGGCCGGCCGGGGCCCCTTCAAGAACATCACCCCGGGCGGCGTGCACGTCCACCACGTGGTGCCCGGCGTGGTGCTGACGATCATCGGCGGTTTCGGTGCCGTGGGCAGCGGCCGGCACGGTGTGGGGGCGATGATCTCCGCGGTGCTCTTCGGGCTGGGCGCCGGGCTGGTGCTGGACGAGTTCGCGCTGGTCCTGCACCTGGACGACGTGTACTGGAGCGAGCAGGGCCGCAAGAGCGTGGAGATCGTGGTGCTGACGGCGGCGCTGGTGGCGCTGGTGCTCGGCGGGTTCCTGCCCTTCGGGGTCAACGACCTGACCGTCGACGAGCGGCACAACCGGGGGCTGGTCGTGATGAACACGGCCACGAACTTCTTCCTGGCCCTGGTCGCCCTGTGGAAGGGCAAGCCGCGCACCGCGCTGCTGGGGACGGTGGTCCCGTTCGTGGCGCTGGTCGGCGCGGTCCGCCTGGCCCGGCCGGCTTCGCCGTACGCGCGTCGCTTCTACACGAAGCGCCCGCGGGCCCGGGCCAAGGCCGGGCTGCGGGCGTTCCATCACGACCGGCGCTGGGCGGCGCCCCGCCGGCGCTTCGAGAACTTCATCGGCGGCACCCCGGACCCCGAGCACGGGCCGGGGAAGGTCACCCGGGCCGTGCGGGCCCGGATGAAGGGGACCAAGGACACCAAGCCCTGAGCCGCCGCGTCCTGTCGGGGTGGTCAGGGCGGCGGGACCGCTCAGCCCGGGATCAGGCCGTCGTCATTGAGCATCTGGCGCACCTCGTCCAGACTCGCGTCCGGCGCCGGCAGGATCAGCTCGGAGGGCGCCAACTCCGCGTCCGGCAGCGGGCTGCCGAGCCGGCGCACGGCGTCGAGGAGGCCGCCCAGCGTCCGCCGGAAGCCTTCCTCGTCCCCGTCCTCCATCTCCGCCAGCAGCTCGTCGTCCAGCGCGTTGAGCTCCGCGAGGTGCTCGTCGCCGAGCCGGACCTGACCTTCCCCCATGATGCGGACGATCATGACGGGCCCCGTTCTACTGCTTGTCGAAGCGGTGCTGGGGGTGCGGCTGCTGCGCGTTGCCCGCGCCGCCGCCCTCGATGGCCTGCTGCTGGGCGGACGGGCCGCCCGCCAGTTCCTGCTTCATCCGGGCGAGCTCGAGCTCCACGTCGGTGCCGCCGGAGAGGCGGTCCAGTTCGAGCTGGATGTCGTCCTTGGAGCCGAGGCCGCTCTGGTCGTCCAGGGCGCCGGAGGCGAGCAGCTCGTCGATCGCGCCCGCGCGCGCCTGGAGCTGCGCGGTCTTGTCCTCGGCGCGCTGGATGGCGAGGCCGACGTCGCTCATCTCCTCCGAGATGCCGGAGAAGGACTCCGCGATCCGGGTCTGTGCCTGGGCCGCGGTGTAGGTGGCCTTGATGGTCTCCTTCTTGGTGCGGAAGGCGTCCACCTTGGCCTGGAGGCGCTGCGCCGCGAGGGTCAGCTTCTCCTCTTCGCCCTGGAGGGTCTGGTGCTGCACTTCGAGGTCGCTGACCTGCTGCTGGAGCGAGGCGCGGCGGGAGAGGGCCTCGCGGGCCAGGTCCTCGCGGCCGAGGGCGAGGGCCTTGCGGCCCTGGTCCTCCAGCTTGGCGGACTGTCCCTGGAGCTGGTTGAGCTGGAGTTCCAGGCGCTTGCGGGAGGTCGCGACGTCGGCGACCCCGCGGCGCACCTTCTGGAGCAGCTCCAGCTGCTTCTGGTACGAGTAGTCGAGGGTCTCGCGCGGGTCCTCGGCCTTGTCGAGGGCCTTGTTCGCCTTCGCGCGGAAGATCATCCCCATACGCTTCATGACACCGCTCATGGGCTTCGCGCGCCCCCTTCTGAAGGACTTCGGCTCGTGGTGACCTACAGAACCCACAGTACGGGCCCTGTCTCTATTACCGCACTGTTCGAGTACGGATGCGCTCCTCCTCCAGGACGACCTCCGCTCCGCCCCGTCAGGCTGAAGGAGTAGGTGGCCCCCCGGGAGGCGGGCGCGGCGGGCGGACCCGCCACCGGTTAAGACGCCCGCCGTTGCGGGATCGTTCCCCGCCGGGGTGGGGGCCATGCCCGCAACCACGTAGGCTTGGTTTCGTGTTTGGTAGCCGCTCCTCCAAGGAAGAGAAGGCCGCCGCCACCGACAAGGTGAGCGCCGACCTCTCGCAGACCCGTGATCCGCAGGCCCCCAAGGGCCGCCCGACGCCGAAGCGTGCTGTGGCCCAGTCGCAGCGCAAGGCCGTCGTGGCCTCGACCGGCAACCGCAAGGAGGATGCCAAGCGCAACCGTGAACGTCGCCGCGAGGCGATGACCAAGCAGCGCGAGGCCCTCGCCAACGGCGACCAGCGTTACCTGCCCGCCCGTGACAAGGGTCCGGTGCGCAAGTTCGCCCGCGACTTCGTCGACTCCCGCTTCTCCGTCGCCGAGATGTTCCTGCCCCTCGCGGTGATCATCCTGGTGCTGAGCATGGTCCGGGTCGAATCGATCCAGAACATCGCCCTGCTCCTGTGGCTCGGCGTGATCGCGCTGATCATCGTCGACTCGATCGGCCTGTTCATCCGCCTGCGCAAGGCGCTGAACACCCGCTTCCCGGACGAGCCCAAGCGCGGCGCCGTCGCCTACGGCCTGATGCGCACGCTCCAGATGCGCCGGCTGCGCCTGCCGAAGCCGCAGGTCAAGCGCGGGGAACGGCCCTGACCGGAGCGTCGCCCGCGGCCGCGGGCGACGGCTTCGCGGGCGGTGCCCGGCTGTGGCTGGAGGGACTGGGGGGTCTGCGCAACGCGGTCCGTCAGGAACTCGTGGGCCGTCAGGTCGACGAACAGATCGCCCAGCGCTTCCCGGTCGGGCAGCGCCTGCGCGTCCTGGACGTCGGCATGGGCCAGGGCACCCAGGCCCTGCGCCTGGCGCGGGCCGGACACATCGTGACGGGTCTGGAGCAGGATCCCGGCATGCTGGCCGTGGCCCGCGAGGCGCTGGCCGCCGAGCCGGCCGGGATCCGCGACCGGGTCCGGCTGATGGAGGGCGACGGCCGGGAGACCGGCGCGCACTTCCTGCCCGGCAGCTTCGACGTGGTGCTCTGCCACGGCGTGCTGATGTACGTACCGGAGTCGGACGGCATGCTCGCCGGGCTGGCCCGGATGCTGGCGCACGGCGGACTGCTGTCCCTGCTGGTGCGCAACGGCGACGCCCTCGCGATGCGCCCGGCGCTCACCGGTGACTGGAAGGCCGCGCTGGCCGCCTTCGACACCGTCGACTACACCAACCGGCTGGGCCTGGACGTGCGCGCCGACCGGCTGTCCGCGCTGACCGGGACCCTGTCCGGGATCGGCGCGCCGCTGCAGTCCTGGTACGGCGTACGGGTCTTCACCGACGGCAGCGAGGCCGGCGAGGTGCTGCCCCCCGAGGACGAGCTGGACCTGTTGCTCGCCGCCGAGGACCGGGCGGGCCGCACCGACCCCTACCGCGGGGTCGCGGCGCTGCTGCACCTGTGCGGGGTCCGGGGCTGACCCCGGGCCCGATCCGGGTCCGGGGGCGTTCCCCCGGACCGGACGGCCGGCTTCAGGCGTTCAGGGCCTCGCGCAGGCTCATCGTGTAGAGCTCGGTGCCGCCGTCGTCGGACAGCTTCACCCGCTCCGTGCCGCCTTCGAGCAGTTCCTTCCAGTACTCACCGATCCAGGACTCCGCGTCGCCCTGCGTGGTGAACTCCTCCGGCGTCACCGCCGGGGTCGACTCGCCGCCTTCGGCCGTCTCGAACCGCCACGTCCACGCCATGTCCGCCTCCGTTGCTCGTCCGGCACCCGTCCGGTACGCGTCCGGGTGCTCCCCGTGAGTCTGCCCGCAGAGTAGCCGGGCGCGCACCACTCCCGCCGACGCGGGAGGATCATCCCTGTGGAACTGACTCTGCTGGGCACCGGCACACCCGAAGGACTGCCCCGCCCCGGCTGTCCCTGTGCGGCCTGCGCCGTCTCCGTGGGCACCCGGGTGCGGGCCGCGACCGCCGTACTGGTGGACGGTGCGCTCCTGCTCGATCTCACTCCCGGGGCCGTGCTGGCCGCCGCCCGGGCCGGACATTCCCTGGGCGGCGTCCGTCAGGTGCTGCTGAGCCACCCGCACGACGGGCCCGCGGTCGAGCTGCCGCCGGGGCTGCCCGCCGCCGGCCGGGTGCCGGACGGCCAGCGGCTGGCGGTGATCAGCGGGCACCGGGTGCGGGCGGTGGCGATGGACGCGCCGGGCACCGGCTACGAGGTGATCGGGCCCGACGGGGACCGGCTGCTGTACCTGCCGCCCGGCGGGGCGCCGGCCGGGACCAACGGGACACCGGAGCAGCCGTACGACATGGTCCTGCTGGACGTGCTGGGGCGGCCCGAGGCGCTGGCCCGGCTGCGGGCGAACGGCGCGGTCGGCCCGGCCACCGACGTGATCGCCGTCCACCTCGACCACGACGTGCCGCCCGGCCGCGAGCTGGCCCGCCGGTGCGCGGCGACCGGTGCGCGGGCGGTGCCGGACGGGACCACGCTGACCGTCGGCGCCTACCACGCGGTGCCGGACCTGCCCCGGCGCACGCTGGTGTTGGGCGGGGCCCGGTCGGGGAAGTCGCTGGAGGCGGAGCGGCGGTTGGCCGCCTTCCCCGAGGTGCTCTACGTCGCCACGAGCGGCACCCGCGAGGGCGACCCGGAGTGGGCGGCGCGGGTCGGGCTGCACCGGGAGCGGCGGCCCGGCAGCTGGCGGACCGTGGAGACCTGCGAGCTGGTGGAGCTGCTCGACGCCGAGGACGCGCAGGGCCCGGCCCTGCTGATCGACTGCCTGGCGCTGTGGCTGACGGACGCGATGGACCGGGCCGGCGCCTGGGACGACGGGACGTGGGCCGGCGGCGGACAGAAGGAGCTGCGCCGGCGCACGGCCGAGCTGGTGGCGGCCGTGCGCGCGACCCGGCGCCGGGTGGTCCTGGTCAGCAACGAGGTCGGCGCCGGGGTCGTCCCGGCGACCTCCTCGGGGCGGCGGTTCCGCGACGAGCTGGGGCGGTTGAACGCGGCGGTCGCGGCGGAGTGCGAGCACGTCCTGCTGGTGGTGTCGGGCCAGCCGCTGGCGCTCAAGGACTGACGCCCCGCCGGGTCTCGACCGGTACTGCGCCAAGGCCCCGTCAGGTCTCGGCCAAGGCCCCGTCGGGTCTCGGCCAGGGCCTTCCGGGCCGCCCGCCGGAGCCGCCGGGCGGGGCGCGGACCCGCGGGCGGGCGGGGCACGAACCGGCGCGCGGGCACGGGTACCCTTCGGCAAATGACCACGCTGAATCTCGACGACTTCTCCGATCTGATCGAGCGCCCCGACGGGGGCGTCCGGCGTGACGCCGAGGATCGCCGCGAACGGCTGGCCGTTCCCGCCGGCGCGCTCGGGCGGCTCGACGAGCTCGCCGAGTGGCTGGCGGCCGCGCAGGGCCGCGTACCGGTCGCTCCGATCGCACGGCCGCGCGTCGTGCTGTTCGCCGCCGACCACGGGATCGCGGCCGGGGGCGTCTCGGCGCGCCCCGCCTCCTCCACCCACCTGCTGGTGCGGTCCGTGCTCGACGGGAACAGCCCGGTGTCGATCCTGGCCGCCCGCTTCGGCGCGGGGCTGCGGGTGGTGGACGCGGGCCTGGACTGCGATCCGGCGCTGCTGCCCGAGGACGTGGTCAAGCACCGGGTCCGGCGGGGCAGCGGTCGCATCGACACCGAGGACGCGCTGACGGTCGAGGAGGCCCGGGACGCCATCCGCCTCGGCATCTCCATCGCCGACGAGGAGGCCGACTCCGGTACGGACCTCGTGGTCCTCGGCGACCTCAGCGTCGGCGGGACCACGGTCGCCGCCACCCTCGTCGCCGCGCTGTGCGGCACGGACGCCTCGGTGGTCACCGGGCGCGGTGGCGCGCCCATCGACGACCTGACCTGGATGCGCAAGTGCGCGGCGATCCGTGACGCGCTGCGCCGGGCCCGCCCGGTCCTGGGCGACCAGGTGGCGCTGCTCGCGGCGGTCGGCGGGGCGGACGTCGCCGCGATGACCGGATTCCTGCTCCAGTGCGCGGTGCGGCGCACGCCGGTGATCCTCGACGGGATCGTCTCGGCGGCCTGCGGGCTGGTGGCCCAGCGGGCCGCCTTCCGGGCCCCGGACTGGTGGTTGGCGGGGCAGGCGAGCGGCGAGCCGGGACAGGCGAAGGCGCTGGACCGGATGGCACTCAACCCGGTGCTCGACCACGGCGTCTCCGTGGGAGAAGGAACCGGGGCGTTGCTCGCCCTCCCCCTGGTCCAGGCGGCCGCCGCGCTCGCGGCGGACCTCCCGGAGCGGACGGCAGGGCCCCACGAACCGGCCGAACCGGCCGAACCGGTCGAAGAGGCCGTGCCGTCGCAGGAGTAGTGGGTCGGGGAACCTCAGCGCCCTGACCGGGCCGGGGTCTTCCGACGCTCCAGGGGAAGGCGGGCCCCATATCATCGCTTTCCATGGGAGAGGTCCGTTTGACCAGCGCAGATTCCGTCCGGAACACCGACCGAGGACCCGGCGGCGATCCGAGCGGCAGGAAAGACTCCGGCGCGGACGCCGGAAAGTCGGGGGGCGGCCGGGAGTCCGGCAGGGGGAGCGCCCGTTCGCGGCGCAGTGCCGCGTTCGCGGTGTGGTACCTGCGCGCCGTCACCTTCATCAACTTCCTCAGTGCGGTGTGGCTTTCGCTCGGGCAGGACCTGCGCGACCACAACACCGCCGACTTCTACACGCCGTACCTGCTCACGGCCGGTTTCGCGTCCGGCCTGTTCTCGCTGCTGCTCGCGGTGACGATGGGCCGCCGCAAGCGGGCCGCGTGGATCCTCAACCTGGTGCTCAGCGGGCTGCTGTTGCTCGCCTTCGCCCTGGTGACCTTCACCTCGTACTACCCCGAGTTCCGTCAACACGGCCAGAACTGGGTGTCGCTGGCGCTGACCGCCGCCTTCGTCGGGGCGCTGTTGCTGGGGCGCAAGGAGTTCTACGCGCGCGGTGACCGCTCGAACCCGAAGCTGGCGACCGTGGTCGGCGCCGTGGGCCTGCTGCTGACCTCGCTGGTCGCGGCGCTGCTGGTGGGTGCGACCAACCACGCTCCGGACCAGTCCGAGGTGACGTTCTTGACCCGCTGGCGCTACGGCGCGATGCGGCTGGTCACCCTGGCCCCCGACGACCAGGCGCTGAGCGGGATCACCACGCCCGCCTGGGTGGACGTCTTCATCAACGTGATGTCGACGGTGCTGCTGCTGGCGGTGCTGTTCGCCGCCTTCCGTTCCCGCCGGGCCGTGGATCCGCTCACCGAGGCCGACGAGGAGCAGCTGCGCGCGCTGCTCGCCAAGCAGGGCGACCGCGATTCGCTGGGCTACTTCGCGCTGCGCCGGGAGAAGAGCGTCATCTGGTCCCCCACCGGCAAGGCCGCGGTCACCTACCGGGTGGTCGGCGGGGTCTCGCTGGCCTCCGGTGACCCGATCGGTGACCCCGAGGCGTGGCCCGGGGCGATCGACCCGTGGCTGGCCGAGGCCCGGGAGCACGGCTGGGTGCCCGCGGTGATGGGTGCGAGCGAGGAAGCGGGCACGATCTACGCCCGGCACGGTCTGGACGCCCTGGAGCTGGGCGACGAGGCGATCGTGGAGACGGACGAGTTCACGTTGGAGGGCCGCGCGATGCGGACCGTCCGGCAGGCCTACAACCGGGTCAAGCGGGCCGGGTACGAGGTCCGGATCCGGCGGCACGCGGACATTCCGGCCGACGAGATGGACTTCCTGCTCCAGCGGGCCGACGACTGGCGCGACGGTGCGACCGAGCGCGGCTTCTCGATGGCGCTGGGCCGGCTGGGTGATCCGGAGGACGGCCAGTGCGTGATGCTGGAGTGCACCGACGGCAAGGGCGACCTGCGGGCCGTGCTGTCGTTCGTGCCGTGGGGGCCCAAGGGCCTCTCGCTCGACCTGATGCGCCGTGACCGGGATTCCGAGAACGGTCTGATGGAGTTCATGGTCATCGAACTCCTGGAGCGTGCCAAGGAGATCGGGGTCACCCAGGTCTCGCTGAACTTCGCGATGTTCCGTTCCGTCTTCGAGCGCGGCTCCAAGCTCGGCGCGGGGCCGGTGCTGCGGATGTGGCGCTCGCTGCTCAGCTTCTTCTCGCGGTGGTGGCAGATCGAGTCCCTCTACCGGGCCAACGCCAAATACCGGCCGATCTGGGAACCGCGGTTCATGCTCTTCGAGAAGAGTTCGGACCTGCTGCGGATCGGTATCGCCGCGGGCCGCGCCGAGGGCTTCCTGGAGGCTCCCGGACTGCCGAAGTGGCTGCACCGCAGACACCTGGAGACCCGCCGTTGACCCTGCCGACCACCGCCTCCCTGAGGCGGTTCGCCCGCCGCGAGTGGGGGCCCCTGTACTGGACCGTCCGGGACACGCTCGTCGCCAAGGGGTGGCGGGCGGTCCCGATGTCGCTCGGCGCGGTCGCCCTGACCTCGATCTTCCAGATCGTGCAGAACCAGTCGTGGGGCTTCCAGGCGGTGCAGAACCTCGGGTCGGTGAAGGCCGCCGACCCGTTGTGGCTGGCCCTGATCCGGACCCCGCTGTCCCTGTTCGTACCGGCTCTCGACCTGCCGGTGTGGGGCGCGCTGCTCCAGATGCTGCTGGTGTTCGGGATCGCGGAGATCTGCATCGGCTGGTGGCGGACGCTGCTGATCGGGTACGTGGCCACGCTGGCCGGTACGACGTACGCGCGGATCGGGCTGTCGCTGAGCCCCGAGCACCCCTTCGGGCTGCCGCTGACGGACCGGGTGGTGAACGACACCGGGCCGTCGGCGGCGGTGGTGGGGCTCGCGGTGTTCGTGTGCTGGCGCTACCGGGCGTACGTCACCGGGGGGCTGGTGATCGCCGTCATGATCATCGAGGTGATCGTGAAGAACAACCTGGCGGGCAAGGAACACCTGGCGGCCATCACCGCCGTGATGGTGGTGTGCGCGGTCCGCGCGAAGTGGGGCCGGGGCCGGCGAAACGTCCCTCCGGGCCGTAGGCCCCCGCCGCCCGGGGCACCGCCCGCCCGTTCCTCTTCGGGCGGGCCGCAGGCCGTACCGTAGGGCCCCGTGACCACACCCTTCGGGCCGTCCGTGGCCGGCACCCGGCAGTGGATGCGCGCGCACCCGCTCGCCACCGATGCCCTGGTCGCCCTCGGGGCGTTCGCGACGATGCTCCTCGGATCCTTCGCCGATCCGCACGGACCGCACGGACAGCCCACCTTCGGCACCCGCGTCCCCCACCTGCTGTCACTGGTCCTGATGATCCTGGCGGCGGCGGCCCTGGTGCTGCGCCGCCGCCACCCGCGCGCCGTCCTGGCCGCGACCAGTGCGCTCACCCTGGCCGAGCTGGTCACCGGGGAGCCGCGGGCGCCCGTCGCGATGGGCGCGGTGATCGCCCTGTACACGCTGGCCTCCCGCACCGACCGGCCCACGACCTGGCGCGTCGGCCTGCTCACGATGACCGCGCTGACGGGCGTGGCGATGCTCGTCGGGCCGCTGCCCTGGTACGCGCAGGAGAACCTCGGGGTGTTCGCCTGGACCGGGATGGCCGCGGCGGCCGGGGACGCCGTCCGCAGCCGGCGCGCCTTCATCGACGCGATCCGCGAGCGGGCCGAGCGCGCCGAGCGCACCCGCGAGGAGGAGGCCCGGCGCCGGGTGGCCGAGGAGCGGCTGCGGATCGCCCGTGACCTGCACGACGTGGTGGCGCACCACATCGCGCTCGTCAACGTGCAGGCGGGGGTGGCCGCGCACGTCATGGACAAGCGGCCGGACCAGGCCAAGGAGGCCCTCGCGCACGTCCGCGAGGCCAGCCGCTCCGCACTGAACGAGCTGCGGGCCACCGTCGGCCTGCTGCGCCAGTCCGGCGACCCGGAGGCCCCCACGGAGCCCGCGCCGGGACTCGCCGTGCTGGACGCGCTGGTGGACACCTTCCGCCACGCCGGGCTGCCGGTGGACGTGATCGTCCAGCTGGGTCCGGACCCCGAGCCCGCGCTGCCCGCCGCCGTGGACCTGGTGGCGTACCGGGTGATCCAGGAGGCGCTGACGAACGTGCGCAAGCACGCCGGTCCGGGCGCCCGCGCCGAGGTCAGCGTGGTCCGGGTCGGGGCCTCGGCCGAGGTCACCGTGCTCGACGACGGCGGCAGCGGCGCGGACCCCTCGCCACAGCCCGTGGACCCGGGCGGCGGCCACGGGCTGCTCGGCATGCGCGAGCGGGCGGGCGCGCTGGGCGGCTCCTGCTTCGCCGGTCCCCGCTACGGGGGCGGCTACCGGGTGCACGTCATCCTGCCGGTGTGAGGGGCCCCCGACCGCTCAGCAGGTCTTGCGCCAGGCGTCCAGGTCGTACTTCTTCTGCAGCGAGCTGATCCCCAGCTCCTTGGAGCGCGCGCAGAACCGGCCGAGCGGCAGCTCGTACTCCACGTGGAAGACCGCCTTGCCCGCCGCCACGAAGGGGCGCAGCCGCTCGCACTCCTCGTACTGCGCGCACTGCTCGTTGACCGCGAAGTCGAAGTCGCCCACCAGCTGCGGGATCTGGTCCAGGTCGTTCTTGAGGCCGACCGCGAGCCCCCGGTCGTGCGCCAGCTTCGCGATGAGCCGGTTGTAGCGCAGCTGGTCCTCGGCGGTCAGCGGGAAGCCGGACGCGTTGCGGTAGCCGTCCATGTTGTCCGGTTCCACCGCGTCGAAGCCCTTGTCCCGGCACATGTCGAAGCGCTTGGCGATCAGCGGTTCCAGCTCGGTCAGCCGCCGCACGTCCAGCCAGCGCTCCCCCTCCCAGCCGTTGCCCTTGCCGAGCATGTCCTCGGGGAAGTCCCGCGCGTCCGGCCGGAAGTCCTCCCACGCGCCGGTCGACAGGTAGCAGATCACCTCCCGGCCGTCCTTCTTCAGGCCCCCGACCTGCTCCTTGGTGGTGGTGAACCCGTCCACGTCGTAGACCGGCGCGTCCACCGAGGTGTCCAGCTTCCCGGTGAGCTGCCACTGCCAGGCCAGGCCCGGCTTCGGCTGCCAGCGCTCCCCCGGCGCCCGGCTGGGCGCCGGGCCCGGGCCGGGGCCGTCCCCGCCGTCCCCGCCGTCGTCGTCGTCCGGTCCCGCCGTGCAGGCCGCGAGCAGTAGCAGCGGCAGCAGCCAGAGCAGCCGCCGGCCCCCTGCTCCCGCGGCGAGCGCTCTCCTCATCCCGCGGCCTCCAGTGCGTACGGCAGGGTCCCCCAGGGGTGTGCCCCGGTGCCCGGGACCGCGCAGTGCACCGCCGCCCCGCGCTGCGCGGCCAGTTCGGCCGCGGGGGCGCCCGGCGGGACCGCGTACACGAGGTGGCAGAACCGCTGGGCGGGATGGTCGGCGGTCCACGGCGGGACCGCCGCCGCGTCCCGGTAGGCGTCCCACGGGCCCTCGAAGGTGACGAGCAGGTCGGCGAGTTCGGCGTACCCGGGGTGCGGGTGCACGCCGTGGTTGAGTACGAGCGTACGGGCGCCGGCGGCCCGGGAGGCGACGGCGAGCCGCCGGTAGTGGGCCAGCTGGTCCCCCTCGGCGGAGGCCTGGTCGAGGAAGGCCCCGTCCGTGCCGTACCACTCGCGGTGGCGCAACAGGTCCTGGACGACGGCCGCGTGCGGGCGCCGTCCGTAGTCGGTGTCGGCGTAGCCCAGGACGGGCACGCCCGCCGCGCGCAGCCGCTCCGCGACCGCGGCGAACCGCTCGTCGGGAGCGGCGCCCGGGCCGCTGTCGGGGTTGAGCACCACCGAGTGCAGCCGGCCCGCGGAGCGGATCAGGGCCTCCCAGGCCTCGGGCCGGTCGGCGGGGTGCTCGTACAGGGGCACCAGCAACATGTCTTCCTTCACTTCCCTCTGGTCGGGTCAGCGGTGCGCCGTGGCACGGCCGAGGAGTACGCAGACCAGCCCGGCCAGCGCCGCTGCCGCCGCCCCCGCGACCACCAGCTGGACCAGCCGGGGCTGGCCGAAGCCGGTCAGCAGGGCCAGGCTCTGCGCCCCGGCCGCGCTCGCGCACACCCCGGCGGCGGCCCGCACCGCGCCGAAGGACTGGAGCAGCAGCCCGGTCCACATCACGGTGCCGAGCAGCAGCAAGGTCGCCACCCGGATCCCGGTGAGCCCGGGCGACCCGGTCCACAGCAGGGTTCCGGCGATGCCCAGGGCGAGGAGCACCGTCAGGTACGAGGCCAGGCACTCGGCCAGGGTCCCCACCATCCGCCCCCAGAACGCCCGGGGCGAACGGGCGGCCCGCAGCCCCGCGAGGGAGCCGCTGCGGAAGCGGTGGAGCAGCCATTCGGCGGGGCCCATGCTGAGCGTGAGGGCCACCGCCGAGGGGGCCGCGACCGCCTCGGCGGGACCGCCCGCGAGCACCTCGCCGAGGGCGGCGTAGAGCACGAGCAGGCCGGTGCCCAGGCCGAAGACCCCGAAGGGCACCGAATCCCCGAGCCGGGGGCCGCGCGGCGCGAACTCCTCCTCGGCGCCCCGCAGCATCCGCCAGCGGACGCTCCCCTCGCCGGGTCCCCGCCGGAGCCGGTCGCGGACCCGGCGGGCCGCCGACCGCACCCCCTCGACCAGGGGGAGCTCCCGCAGCGCCAGGGTGCAGGCCCCGAGCAGCGAGAGCAGCAGCAGGGCCACCCGCAGCGGGGTCGCCAACCCCACGACGAGCGACATCACCGCGCCCGCCGCCATCGGCGCCAGCGCGCACAGCAGCAGCCGTTCCCGGCCGAGCACGAGCAGGACCGTCGCGGCCCCGACGTAGACGGCCTGCCCGGCGGCGAAGGCGTAGGAGAAGGCGGGGCCGCCGGGCACCGCCAGGGCGGCCGCGCTGCCCAGCAGGGCGCCCGCCGGGGCGCCGACGAGCAGGGTCCGCCCGGCGGCGGCCCGGTCGCCCAGGCCCAGCCAGGAGTAGGCGCGGTGGGACAGGGTCTGGTCCCAGACCCAGCCGATCAGGGCCCCGGCGAGCAGGGTCAGCGTCCCGGCGGGCAGCCCGAGCCGGTCGGGCGGCCCCTCCAGCAGGGGCGCGCCCAGGACGTAGGCGAGCCCGGGCAGGGCGAAGATCAGCCCGCGCAGCAGGCAGGCGGTGAGGGAGACCTTCCAGGGGTCCGGGGTATCGGCGGGTTCGGGGAAGGACCGGGGCACCCGGGCGTACAGCTCCTCGGCGAGGCCGAAGGAGTCGTGGCGGCCGTAGGCGAGCCGGATGTGCTCGTCGGTCATGCCGTCGGATTCGAGGACGGCGGCGATCTCGTCGGGGTGCACGGCGGCCGCGATGAAGGGGGCGAGGCGCTCGGCGAGTTCCTCCATCGGGTCACCGGCGGGCGCCCCCGCCCCGGCGCGCCGGGGGCGGGGGATGGCGGGCAGGGTGTCGCCGCCGGGGGTCTTGAGCCAGAGGGAGCCGCTCACCACAGGCTCCCGTCGGCCGCCAGTTCGCGGTACCAGGGGTCGGCGAGCCGCTGGGTCCAGTCGTCGCCGGAGCGGACGGGCAGCACGGGCTGGCCGGCCAGCTCCCGGTAGATGTGCCGGAAGCCGTCCACGGACCGGTGGAGGGTGAACTTCTCCACGACCCGCTTGCGCGACCTGCGGCCCAACTCGGCGCGGCGGGCGTCGTCGCGCAGCAGCGCGAGGGTGGCCTTGGCCATCAGCTCCGGTTCGCGGGGCGGTACGACGAGGCCGGTGTCGCCGACGGCCTCGCGGACCCCGCCGACGTCGGTGGAGACGGTGGTGCGCCCGCAGGACATGGCCTCGATGATGCTGAAGGGGAAGCCCTCGCTGATGCTGGAGAGCATCACGATGCTGCCCGCCGCGTACGCCCGGGCGACGTCGTCGATGCGGCCCTCGTAGGAGATCCCGTCGGTGACCCCGAGTTCGACCGCGAGCTTCTCCAGGCTCAGCCGGTAGTCCTCGCAGCCCGCGGGGACCGGCCCGAAGAGCCGCAGCCGCAGGGCGGGGAGCTCCTCGCGCATGAAGGCGTAGGCACGGACGAGGGTTTCGAGGTCCTTGATCGGGTCGATGCGCCCGCACCAGCTGAGGGTGGGGACCGCGGGTTCGGGTCCGGCGTCGGGGAAGGCGTGCGGGTCGACGCCGTTGTAGACGGTGCGGATCTTCTCGGAGGGCGCCCCGCCGCGCTCCTCCCAGCGCCGGTTGTACTGGTTGCACGGGGTGATCAGGTCGGCCTGGCGGTACCCCTCGCCGTTGAGCTCGCGGTAGAAGGCGAGCAGCAGGGCCTTGACGGGCCAGCGCTGGGCGGCGGTGCGGTAGCCGAGGTAGCGCTCGCGCAGGTAGATGCCGTGCTCGGTGAGCAGGAACGGGACCCCGTCCAGGCGTTTGGCGGCGAGTGCCGGGAGGGTGGCGAGGCCGCTGCTGACGGCGTGCGCGACGCTGTCGGGCGGGATCCGGACGGCGAGCGGGCGCAGCGCGTGTTCCAGCAGGTCGGTCGCGGTGAGCGCGTCGTGGATGGTGGGGGCGGCGCCCGCGGTGGGCAGCTCCGGGCGGGTCCACACGGCCATGAGCGTGCGCAGGACGGATTCGGAGCGCAGGGCCGTGGTGAGCCGGCCGGCCCGGGCGTGCACGGCGAGTTCGCGCAGGGCGGTGGAGAAGGCGGCGTTGCCGGGGCCGGTGCCGGGGCCGGTGCCGGGGTCGAGCAGGGAGAGCAGGAACTGTTCCCAGGTCTCGATGAAGCGGCGGTGGGTCTTGCCGCGCGGGGCCCAGCGGCGGCCGCGGCCGGGGGCCTGGCCCCAGAGCGGCACGGCGGTGTGCCGGTAGACGTTGCGCGGTAGTTCCCAGGTGACCGGCTCGCGACCGGAGCCGGTGAGGGCTATGACGTTGAAGTCCACCTCCGGCATCCCCCGGACGAGCTGGTCGCACCAGGTGCTGACGCCCCCGTGGACGTGTGGATAGGTGCCTTCGGTGAGCATGGTGACGTGACGCCCATGGCTCATGCGGTGTGTCCCCCCAGGACGGAAAAGGGGCCGGCGCCCGTGGGTTCGCGGAGCGCCGGCGCTGTGGTGCGGCGTGCGTGTCGTGTGCTGCGTGTCTGTCACGTGCTGCGTGCGTGTCGCGTGCGGTCGCGTGCTGCGTGTCGTGCGGGCGCCGTTCAGCCGTGGCAGGTCGGCCGGGCGGGCCGGTTCGGTCGGCCGGAACGGTTCAGCTGGGCAGCTTGAGCGTCACCGCGGACTGGAGGGCCTCCGGCGCGGTCCAGTCGGACCGGTTGCCCGCGTAGGCGGTGCCGAAGACGGAGGTGCCGAGCAGCAGCTGCTTCTTCGTGCCCTCGGGGACGGTGACCGGCGCGACGACCCCGCTGGGCGCCTTGACCGTCACGTCGGTGCCGATGCGGTAGGCGGTGACCTGGCCCGCGGCGATCGCCTTGGCCCAGGCGGTCCGACGGCTCAGCTCGACGCCGGAGTCCTTCTGGCTCTGGTTCACGATCGGGGTGCTGGGCGCGTACAGGGTCCGGTAGGTGTCGAGGACCTGGTTGAGCACCGGGTAGAGGGTGCGGTCCTCGGCGAGGTTGGCCTGGTGGACGTAGTGCGGCCGGGGGTCGTTGGAGAGCACGTGCCGCAGGGCGGTCCGGGCCTCCTGGGGGACGATGTAGTTCAGGAAGCCGCTGGTGGCGTCGAGGGGGGCCGGCAGGCAGGTCGAGGTCGCCGGGTTGTCCTCGCACAGGCCGCTGCCGCCGTCGGCGCGGCTGGTGTAGATCCAGTTGTACTCGTCGGCCATCTCCGCGTTGGTGCCCGTGTTGTAGTACACGTTCATCGGGTACCGGGGGACGGTCTGGGCGGCGCCGACGGCCCGCATCTCCGGCTCGCGGGAGTTGTCGCTCGCGGTCCACTTCACGCCGTTGTCGGCGAGCGCCCCGGCCAGGTTGGGGTTGTCCACGGGCTGCTGGGGCGCCACCTTGAGGCCCGAGTGCTCACCGGTGACCAGCTCGGAGCGGTCGGTGGTGATGCCCTTGGACGCGGCCCAGTTGTTGTTGTCGCTGATCTGCTTGGAGATGTCGGCCCGGGTGGTCCACTGGATCGCGCCCTGGGCGTTGGTCTTGCAGGTCCAGGGGTTGGTGTCGACGTTCTGCAGGCACCCGAGGAACAGGTGCGTGTAGGTGTGGTTCACCCAGCGGTACTTCGCCTTGTCCGCGATCAGCTGGGTGGCGAGCGGGTCGGCGCCCGCGTGCTCGCTCTTCCACTCCTCGCCCGCGCCGGCGTTGAAGACCATGTCGAGCTTGAAGTTCTTGCTCGTCTGCCACTGCGCGAGGTACTGCGCGTCGGCGGCGGTCATCCGGATGTCGCTCTCCTGGCCCGCGCCGCCCGCGCAGGCGTAGTCGCCCGGCGTGCAGTTGAGGTCCTTGCTCCAGCGCGCGTCCGGCGCCAGCACGTCGTCGACGTGGACGGCGAAGTAGCTCCGGCTCTGGCCGAGGTGGACGCCCTGGGTGAGCCACTCGACGATGCCCCGGGCCAGCAGCCGGAACTGCTGCTGGTACTGGTTGTACCCGAAGGTGACCACCAGTTCCTTGCGCCCGTCGTGGGCGTACTCGCCGACGAGCGAGGCCCGCCCGGAGCCGACCGGGGCGTCGAGGTAGCTGGTGTAGCCGGCCCGCGGCTTGGCCATGAAGCCGTAGCTCTCGGGGATCAGCGGCGAGTTGTCCTCGAAGGCGACCTGGCCCCCCAGGTACCCGAAGGGACCGGCCTTGCCCGCCGTCGTGACGGCCGCCTGGGTGCCGTCGAGCGTCCCGCCGTAACCGCCGTTGTCGGTGTACTCCAGACCGACCTCCGGGTGCGCCCAGGTGTAGGCGTCCACCTGACGGATGCCGTACGTCGTCTCGTAGGCGCTGAGCGCGGTCATTTCGGCCGAGCCCGCTCCGAACGGGTTCTCGTTCGGCAGCACCACCCCCTGGAACTTGGCGCGCGGGCGGCCGTCGACCGTGTCGGCGAGGTACGCCGCGTTGATCACCGGGCGGCTGCTGCTGCCCAGGTCGATGCGGGTGAACGGAACCCCGGTGCTGGTGAGTTCCGCGGTGATCGCCTGGACGGAGCTGCCGCCGTCGTCGACGACCAGCACCTTCAGGTCGATCCGTGGCGCCGTGACCGCCTGGGCGGTCGCGGCGGGTACCGCGACGGACATCAGAGCCGTCGCGGCCATGGCGGCGGCGACCCTGTTCATCCGGTTCTTGTTGACCATTTCGGCCTTTCCCCCCGCAGGCTCCCCGCGACCACGGCCATGGCGGACGGCCGGATCGAGGAGGCTCTGTGGAAATCATGCAAAGGGACCCCGCGTCCCCTTGCGAGAGTGGCTCGAGTCTCTCGGACCTCGTCAGGTCTAATCGGCAAACCTGTAACACAGGCCACAGATGGGTGAACCGTCCCGCGTCTTGATCGAACAACTTGCCAAACCTTCGAGTGACGTACGGAAGAGTGCGTACGCGTAGGCTCATTTCTGGCGGCCGCCGAGCCGGAATACGATCGCTGCCGGAAAGGCCGGCGACCCCGACCCGACCGCAGCCCCACACCTCATAGACGGAAGCGAGACTTCACCACCGTGACTGCTCTGACTCTCAGCACTGCCGGCGCGGCGACGCTGCGCGCCGACGCCCTCGTGGTCGGCGTGGCGAAGGGCCCCAAGGGCCCCGTAGTCGCCGCCGGCGCCGAGGCCGTGGACAAGGCGTTCGACGGAAAGCTGGGCACCGTGCTCGAAGCCCTCGGTGCCTCCGGCGCCGAAGGCGAGATCACCAAGCTGCCCGCCCCGGCCGGCCTGAAGGTCCCGGTCGTGCTGGCGGTCGGGCTCGGCTCGGTCCCGGACACGGACGAGTCCTACGACGAGGAAGCGCTGCGTCGCGCTTCCGGCGCCGCCGCACGCGCGCTGCACGGCACCAAGAAGGCCGCCTTCGCGCTGCCCCTGGACGACGCCTCCGCCGTGACCGCGGTCGCCGAGGGCGCGCTGCTGGGCGCGTACGCCTTCACCGCCTACCAGGGCGGCGAGAAGAAGGGCGCGAAGAACTCCGGCCCGAAGCAGCCCCTCGCCGAGGTGGCGCTGCTCGGCGCCAAGCCCCGCGACAAGGAGCACAAGGCCGCGGCCGAGCGCGCCGTGGTCGTGGCCGCCGAGGTCAACATCGCCCGTGACCTGATCAACACCCCGCCGAACGACCTCACCCCCGAGGCCTTCGCCGCGGTCGCCTCCGCGACCGCGAAGGAGAACGGCATCAAGGTCCAGGTGCTGGACGAGAAGGCGCTCCTCAAGGGCGGCTACGGCGGCATCATGGGCGTCGGCAAGGGCTCCGAGAACCCGCCGCGCCTGGTGAAGCTCTCCTACACCCACGCCAAGGCGGAGAAGACCCTGGCCTTCGTCGGCAAGGGCATCACCTACGACTCGGGCGGCATCTCGCTGAAGCCGGCCGGCCACAACGAGACGATGAAGTGCGACATGTCCGGCGCCGCCGCCGTGTTCGCCGCCGTCGTCGCGGCCGCCAAGCTGGGCCTCCAGGTCAACGTCACCGGTTGGCTCGCGCTCGCCGAGAACATGCCCTCCGGCTCCGCCACCCGCCCCGGTGACGTGCTGCGCATGTACAGCGGCAAGACCGTCGAGGTCCTCAACACCGACGCCGAGGGCCGCCTGGTCCTGGGTGACGCGCTGACCAAGGCGTCCGAGGACAACCCGGACGCGATCGTCGACGTCGCGACCCTGACCGGCGCGATGGTGCTGGCCCTGGGCAACCGGACCTTCGGCATCATGGCCAACGACGACGCCTTCCGCACCTCGATCCACGAGATCGCCGAGGAGGTCGGCGAGGCCTCCTGGCCGATGCCGCTCCCCGCCGACCTGCGCAAGGGCATGGACTCCCCCACCGCCGACATCGCCAACATGGGCGAGCGCATGGGCGGCGGCCTGGTGGCCGGCCTCTTCCTCCAGGAGTTCGTGGGCGAGGGCATCACCTGGGCGCACCTGGACATCGCGGGTCCCGCCTTCCACGAGGGCGCCCCCTACGGCTACACCCCCAAGGGCGGCACCGGCTCCGCCGTGCGCACCCTGGTGCGGCTGGCCGAGCGCACGGCCACGGGCGACCTGGGCTGACGCACCGCTCACCCCTGGTGAACGGAGAGTGAGGACGCGCCCCCGGGACCTGATCGAGGTCCCGGGGGCGCTCTTCGCCCGGCGTTCACTTCCGCCCTGTTCACTCTCGACGAAAATCCGCTGCGCTCCGTAGGTTTCTACGCCTCGGTAACCGTCGGTTCGGGCGGAACGCCCCGTCCCACCCCGGGCCCGGCGTCCCGTGTTCCCCCGACAAATGCGAAGATGGGTTCTCGGCAGGACAGGGCCCCCACCACAGGGCCGAAGAAAAGCGGCCGATTACCAGCCGCCGCCCGGTCCCAGAGGACCGGCGCCCGGCGCACATGCATGGAGGACGTGACGTGGCGAACGACGCCAGCACCGTTTTCGACCTAGTGATCCTCGGCGGTGGCAGTGGCGGTTACGCCGCGGCGCTGCGGGCCTCCCAGCTGGGTCTCGACGTTGCCCTGATCGAGAAGAACAAGCTCGGTGGCACCTGCCTGCACAACGGATGTATCCCCACGAAGGCTCTGCTGCACGCGGGCGAGGTCGCTGACCAGGCTCGCGAAGCGGGCCAGTTCGGTGTCAAGGCCACCTTCGAGGGCATCGACATCGCCGGTGTCCACAAGTACAAGGACGAGGTCATCTCGGGCCTGTACAAGGGTCTGCAGGGCCTGGTCGCCTCGCGCAAGGTGACCTACATCGAGGGAGAGGGCCGCCTCTCCTCCCCGACTTCCGTCGACGTGAACGGCCAGCGCGTCCAGGGCCGCCACGTCCTGCTGGCGACCGGCTCCGTGCCGAAGTCGCTGCCGGGCCTGGAGATCGACGGCAACCGCATCATCTCCTCGGACCACGCGCTGGTCCTGGACCGCGTGCCCGAGTCCGCGATCATCCTGGGCGGCGGCGTCATCGGCGTCGAGTTCGCCTCGGCGTGGAAGTCCTTCGGCACCGACGTCACCGTCGTCGAGGGCCTCAAGCACCTCGTCCCGGTCGAGGACGAGAACAGCTCGAAGATCCTGGAGCGCGCGTTCCGCAAGCGCGGCATCAAGTTCAACCTCGGCACCTTCTTCCAGAAGGCCGAGTACACCGAGACCGGCGTGCGCGTCACGCTGGCCGACGGCAAGACCTTCGACGCCGAGGTGCTGCTGGTCGCCATCGGCCGCGGCCCGGTCTCGCAGGGTCTGGGCTACGAGGAGCAGGGCGTCGCGATGGACCGCGGCTACGTCCTGGTCGACGAGTACATGCAGACCAACGTGCCGACCATCTCGGCCGTCGGTGACCTCGTCCCGACCCTCCAGCTCGCGCACGTCGGCTTCGCCGAGGGCATCCTGGTGGCGGAGCGTCTGGCCGGTCTCAAGACCGTCCCGATCGACTACGACGGCGTTCCGCGCGTCACGTACTGCCACCCCGAGGTCGCGTCCGTCGGCATCACCGAGGCCAAGGCCAAGGAGATCTACGGCGCGGACAAGGTCGTCGCCCTCAAGTACAACCTGGCGGGCAACGGCAAGAGCAAGATCCTGAAGACCGCGGGCGAGATCAAGCTCGTCCAGGTCAAGGACGGTGCCGTGGTCGGCGTCCACATGGTCGGCGACCGGATGGGCGAGCAGGTCGGCGAGGCCCAGCTGATTTACAACTGGGAGGCTCTGCCGGCCGAGGTCGCGCAGCTCATCCACGCGCACCCGACCCAGAATGAAGCGCTCGGCGAGGCCCACCTGGCCCTGGCCGGCAAGCCGCTTCACTCCCACGACTAATCCACAGTCACGGGCGCGACGACCACTTCCGCACTTTCGTTAGGAGCAACTGAAACCATGTCGGTTTCCGTAACCCTTCCGGCGCTCGGTGAGAGCGTCACCGAGGGCACCGTCACCCGCTGGCTGAAGGCCGAGGGCGAGCGCGTCGAGGCCGACGAGCCGTTGCTCGAGGTCTCGACCGACAAGGTCGACACCGAGATCCCCTCCCCCGTCTCCGGCATCCTGGCCTCCATCAAGGTGGCCGAGGACGAGACCGTCGAGGTCGGCGCCGAGCTGGCCGTCATCGACGACGGCAGCGGCGCCCCGGCTCCGGCCGCGGCCCCCGCCGCCGAGCCGGCCGCCGCCGAGGCCCCCGCGCCGGCTCCGGTCGCCGAGGCCCCGGCGGCTCCGGCCCCCGTGGCCGAGACCCCCGCCCCCGCCGCCGCTCCCGCGGCGTCCGGCACCGACGTCGTGCTCCCCGCCCTGGGCGAGTCCGTCACCGAGGGCACCGTCACCCGTTGGCTGAAGCAGGTCGGCGAGTCGGTCGAGGCCGACGAGCCGCTGCTGGAGGTCTCCACCGACAAGGTCGACACCGAGATCCCGGCGCCCGTCGCGGGCACCCTGCTGGAGATCCTGGTCGCCGAGGACGAGAACGCCGAGGTCGGCGCTCGCCTGGCCGTCATCGGCGTGGCGGGCGCGGCTCCCGCGGCCGCCCCGGCCGCCGCCGCTCCGGCTCCGGCCGTGGCCGAGGCCCCGGTCGCCGCTCCGGCTCCCGTGGCGGCTCCGGCCGTCCAGGCTCCGGCTCCCGTCGCCCCGGCCGCTCCGGCCCCCGTGGCCGCCCCGGTCGCGGCTCAGGCTCCGGTCGCGGCTCCCGCCCCGGTCGCCGCCCCGGCGCCGGTCACCCCCGCCCCCGCCGCGCCGGTCTCCGCCGGTGACGAGGGCGCGTACGTGACCCCGCTGGTGCGCAAGCTCGCCTCGGAGTCCGGCGTCAACCTGTCCGCGGTGACGGGCACCGGTGTCGGTGGCCGCATCCGCAAGCAGGACGTCCTGGCCGCCGCCGAGGCCGCCAAGGCCGCCGCCGCCGCTCCTGTGACTGCCGCGGGCCATGCCGCCGCCGCCCCGAAGGCCGCCGCCCCGGCCGCCGTCTCGGAGCTGCGCGGTCAGACGGTCAAGATGACCCGCATGCGCAAGGTCATCGGCGACAACATGATGAAGGCGCTGCACTCGCAGGCGCAGCTCAGCTCCGTGGTCGAGGTGGACATCACCAAGATCATGAAGCTGCGCGGCCAGGCCAAGGACTCGTTCCTGGCCCGTGAGGGCGTCAAGCTCTCGCCGATGCCGTTCTTCGTCAAGGCCGCTGCCCAGGCGCTGAAGGCCCACGCGGTCGTCAACGCCCGGATCAACGAGGACGAGGGCACGATCACCTACTTCGACTCGGAGAACATCGGCATCGCCGTGGACTCCGAGAAGGGCCTGATGACCCCGGTCATCAAGGGTGCCGGTGACCTCAACCTGGCGGGCATCTCCAAGGCGACCGCCTCGCTGGCCGCCAAGGTCCGCGGCAACAAGATCACGCCGGACGAGCTGTCGGGCGCGACCTTCACCATCAGCAACACCGGCTCGCGCGGTGCGCTGTTCGACACCGTCATCGTGCCGCCGAACCAGGTCGCCATCCTGGGCATCGGTGCCACGGTCAAGCGCCCGGTGGTCATCGAGACCGCCGAGGGCACGAACATCGGCATCCGCGACATGACGTACCTGACCCTGTCCTACGACCACCGCCTGGTGGACGGCGCGGACGCGGCCCGGTACCTCTCGGCCGTGAAGGCGATCCTGGAGGCCGGCGAGTTCGAGGTCGAGCTCGGCCTCTAGCGCCACCGCTGTTGTAACGAGCCTCACCGTCGGCGCCCCCGTCCGGAATACTTCCGGGCGGGGGCGCCGCCGTATTGTCTAGGCATCGGGCGGCTCCCCCCTCGGACGGCCCGAGTCCGGCCCGAGTCCGGTCCGCACGGCCCTGTACACCGATCAGGAGATGAAGACCCGATGATCACGCCACCCGTGGTGCACTCGCTGCGCGAGCAGATCCGCGAGCACATCGTGGAGGGCATCGTCAGCGGGCGCTGGAAGCCCGGCGAGCGGATCGTGGAGCGCCGGATCGCCGTCGAGCTGGAGGTCAGCCAGACGCCGGTGCGCGAGGCCCTGCGCGAGCTGGAGACCCTGCGGCTGATCGAGTCGGCGCCGAACAAGGGCGTGCGGGTGCGCAACCTCTCCGCGGCCGACCTGGAGGAGATCTACCCGGTCCGCGCGGGCCTGGAGCAGATCGCCGCCGAGCTGGCGGCGCCCCGCCTGGCGGCCGACTGCACGGCCCTGGAGCCGCACGTGGCGGCCCTGTGGGAGGCCGACCGCAGCGAGGACGGCACGGCGCAGGTGCGGCACACGGTGGGCTTCCACCGGGAGCTGGTGCGGGCCGCCGGGAACAGCGTGCTGCTGCACACCTGGGAGAGCCTGGGCATCGAGGTGTTCACGGCCCTGTCGATCCGTTGGCTGGGAACCGTGCAGAAGTCGTACGCCGAGGAGCACGCCTCGCTCGTCGAGGCCTTCCGCAACCGCGACCCGGAGATCGGTCTGCTGGTGAAGCGGCACGTCCTGGGGTGCGCTCCGCGCGCCTGAATTGACCCGATTTGCCCGGCACCGGGTGCCTTGATTCATGGCACCCGGTGCCGACTTTTATCACACGGCCATTTTTTCGCCACTTTCATTTGATCGATCATCGATCAGCGATTTACAGTCGTCCGCGGACCCCACACGGGTCCAACGACCCTGTCCTGCCCGTCAGGGATTTTCTCCACCACCTCTCCTTGTCCGGAAGGCGGCGCACACCGATGTCCGACCCCGTAGGAAAGCTTCCGAGCGAGCTCGACCAGCTCCCGGACCGCGACACCGAGGAGACCGCCGAATGGGCGGCCTCCCTCGACGCCGTCGCACAGGCCGCCGGTACGCGCCGCGCCGAATACCTGCTCCGCCGCACGCTCCAGCACGCCGAGGCCGCCGGCCTCGCGCTGCCGAAGCTGCTGGAGACGGACTACGTCAACACCATCCCCACCGCCGCGGAGCCGGAGTTCCCCGGTGACGAGGCGATGGAAGCCAAGATCACCGCCTGGAACCGCTGGAACGCGGCCGCCATGGTGACCCGCGGCTCCAAGTACGGCGTCGGCGGCCACATCGCCACCTTCGCCTCGGCGGCCTGGCTCTACGAGACCGGCTTCCAGCACTTCTTCCGGGGCAAGGAGTCCGACGGCTCGGGCGACCAGCTCTACATCCAGGGCCACGCCTCCCCCGGCATCTACGCCCGCGCCTTCCTCGACGGCCGGATCTCCGAGCAGCAGCTCGACAACTTCCGCCAGGAGTCCGGCGGCAACGGCCTCCCGTCCTACCCGCACCCGCGGCGCCTGCCCTGGCTGTGGGAGTTCCCGACGGTCTCCATGGGCCTCGGCCCGCTGTCCGCGATCTACCAGGCGCGGTTCAACCGCTACCTGCAGAACCGCAGCATCAAGGACACCGCCAACTCGCACGTCTGGGCCTTCCTGGGCGACGGCGAGATGGACGAGCCCGAGTCGACCGCCGCCCTGGCCCTGGCCTCCCGCGAGCAGCTCGACAACCTGACCTTCGTCATCAACTGCAACCTGCAGCGCCTCGACGGTCCGGTCCGCGCGAACTTCCGCGTCGTCCAGGAGCTGGAAGCCCAGTTCCGCGGCGCCGGCTGGAACGTCATCAAGTCCCTGTGGGGCTCCGCCTGGGACGAGCTGTTCCAGCTCGACACCACGGGCGCCCTGGTACGCCGCCTGCGCGAGGTACCGGACGCGCAGTTCCAGACGTACGCGACCCGCGACGTGGCCTACATCCGCCAGCACTTCTTCGGCGCCAACGCCGAGCTCGTGCAGCTGGCCGGCGTACTGTCCGACGCGAAGATCGCCGAGTGCTTCCACACCTCCCGCGGCGGCCACGAGCCCCGCAAGGTCTACGCCGCGTACAAGGCCGCGCTGGAGCACAAGGGTGCTCCGACGGTCATCCTCGCGCAGACCGTCAAGGGCTACACGCTGGGCGCCGGGTTCGAGTCGAAGAACGCGAACCACCAGATGAAGAAGCTGACGGTCGACGAGTTCAAGGACATGCGCGACCTCCTCGGCCTCCCGATCCCGGACAGCGCCTTCGCCGACGGCCAGGTCCCCTACGGCCACCCGGGCGCGAACAGCCCCGAGGTCCAGTACCTCAACGAGCGCCGCGCGGCGCTCGGCGGCCCGGCCCCGGCCCGCAAGGTCAAGCACGTGGCCCTGCCGGCTCCGGCGGACCGTTCCTTCGCCCCGCTGCTCAAGGGTTCCGGCAAGCAGGAGATGGCCACCACCATGGCCTTCGTCCGGCTCGTCAAGGACCTGATGCGGGACAAGGAGACCGGCAAGCGCTGGGTGCCGATCGTCCCCGACGAGGCCCGCACCTTCGGCATGGAGTCCCTCTTCCCGTCGGCCGGCATCTACTCGCCGCTCGGCCAGACGTACGAGCCGGTCGACCGCGACCAGCTCATGTACTACAAGGAAGCCAAGGACGGCCAGATCCTCAATGAGGGGATCACCGAGGCCGGCGCCATGGCCGACTTCATCGCCGCCTGCACGTCGTACGCGACGCACGGCGAGCCGATGATCCCCTTCTACATCTTCTACTCGATGTTCGGCTGGCAGCGCACCGCCGACCAGATGTGGCAGCTCGCCGACCAGCTCGGCAAGGGCTTCATCGTCGGCGCCACCGCCGGTCGCACCACGCTGACCGGCGAGGGCCTCCAGCACGCGGACGGCCACTCGCACCTGATCGCGTCCACGAACCCGGCGTCGCTCAACTACGACCCGGCCTTCGCGTTCGAGATCGCGGTGATCGTCAAGGACGGCCTGCGCCGGATGTACGGCGAGAAGCCGGAAGACGTCTTCTACTACCTGACGGTCTACAACGAGCCGAAGGTGCAGCCCGCGATGCCCGAGGGCGTCGAGGAAGGCATCCTCAAGGGTCTGTACCGCTTCAACACCGCGGCCGACCTGGCGGAGGCGGCCCCGGCCGCCGACGCCCCGAAGATCCAGCTCATGGCCTCCGGCACGGCGATCCACTGGATCCTGGAGGCGCAGAAGCTCCTCGCCGCCGACTGGAACGTCTCCGCCGACGTCTGGTCCGCCACCTCGTGGGGCGAGCTGCGCCGCGACGCGCTGGAGTGCGACGAGGCCCTGCTGCGCGGCGAGGTGCGCACGCCGTACGTCACCCGCGCGCTGGAAGGCGCCCAGGGCCCGGTCCTGGCCGTCTCCGACTGGATGCGTCAGGTCCCGGACCAGATCAGCCAGTGGGTCGAGCAGGACTACACCTCGCTGGGTACGGACGGCTTCGGCCTCTCCGACACCCGTGAGGGCGCGCGCCGCCACTTCGGCGTCGACGCGCAGTCGATCGTGGTCGCCGCGCTGGCGCAGTTGGCCCGCCGCGGCGAGGTCCCGGCCTCGTCCGTGAAGGAAGCCCGCGAGCGCTACGGCCTCTGAGCCCCGGCGGCGCCCCCGCGCACTGAGCCGAAAGGCCGGTGTCCACCCCTTCCGGGGGTGGACACCGGCCTTTCGCCGTACGCGCGGTGGCGGGTGGGGGTCGCAGCCGTGATGCTGGAGCGGTGATGGACGAGACGGAGTTCTGGGAGATCGTCGACAGCACCCGCGCGGCCGCCGGAGGCGACCCCGAGGACCATGCCGACCTGCTCGTGGAACGGTTGGTGCGGCTCGACCCGGACTCCGTCCTGGACTTCGCCCGGCACTTCGAGTCGCGGTACAACCGCGCGTACACCTGGGAGCTGTGGGGGGCGGCCGCCGTCCTGCTGAACGGGGCGAGCGACGACGCCTTCGACTTCTTCCGCTGCTGGCTGATCGGCCAGGGCCGGGAGGTCTTCGAGGGCGCGGTGCACGACCCGGAGCACCTCGCGGAGCTGCTGGACGACTTCGACGAGGAGATCGACGGGGACGGCGAGGAGCTGGGGTACGCCGCCGACGAGGCGTACGAGCAGCTGACCGGCGCGCAGCCGCCGGACCTGGGCGTCCCCGAGCAGCCCGCGGAGCCGGAGGGCACCGTGCTCGACCTCGAGGACGAGGCCGCGCTGGCGGAGCACTTCCCCCGGCTCTGGGAGCGCTTCGGCGGCTGAGGACCCGCTCGTCAGTAGTGCGTGCCGCCGTCGATGCGGATCTCCGTACCGGTGATGAAGGCGCCGTCCTCCGAGCCGAGCATCGCCACGACGCCCGCGACGGTCTGCGGTCCGGCGAAGCCCTGGCCGAGGGCCGGGGCCAGTTTGGCGAACAGGCTCCAGTCGGTGTCCTCGGGCAGGCCGGGGCCGTTGCCCGTGGTCATCCCGCTCTCGATGGAGCCCGGGGCGACGGCGACGAAGCGCACGCCCTGCTTGCTGTACTCGGCGGCCAGGGCGTGGGTCATCGACTGGATGCCGCCCTTGCTCGCCGCGTAGGCGGCCATGTAGGGGTGGGCGAAGGACGCCGAGGTGGAGCTGAAGTTGACGACGACCGGCTGGTCGCCCTCGATCAGTGCCCCGATCGCCTCGCGGATCATCAGGAAGGTGCCGGTCAGGTTGACCGTGATGACCTTGTTCCAGAAGTCGAGCGTCGTCTGGTGGGTGTGCGAGGAGCGCAGGATCCCGGCGGCGTTGACGAGTACGTCGAGGCCCCCGAGGCCCGCGACGGCCTCGGCCACGCCGGCCCGTACGGCGGCCTCGTCGGATATGTCGAGGACCGCGGTGGTGAGCGCCGCGGCGTGCCCGTCGGCCGCCGCCCGCTCGGCGGTGGCCTTCAGGCCGGCTTCGCTGACGTCCACGGTGTGGACCCGGCCGCCCTCGGACAGGATGCGGTGGACGGTGGCCTGGCCGATGCCGGAGCCGCCGCCGGTGATGAGGACGCGACGTCCTTCGTAACGGTTCATGGGACCGAGCGTACGACTCAATGGCACGTTTTGCCAGCATGACAATGAATGCCGCCCAATGCGATGGGCAGAGGTAGGCTTCGGGGGTGAGATCTCCCCGTCCGTACTCTCCCCAGCCCGGCCCCGCAGCGCAGTCCCTGACCGAACGGCGCAAGGCCGCCACCCAGCTGGACATCGCCCGCGCCGCCTGCGAACTCTTCGCCGAACACGGCCCCGACGGCACCACCGCCGAGGACATCGCGCACCGCGCGGGCGTGGCACTGCGCACGTTCTACCGCTACTTCCGCAACAAACAGGAAGCCGTGGCGCCGCTGCTCGCGGGCGGCGGCGACGAGTGGCGGTCCCTGCTCGCGCAGGAGCACCCCGGCACCCCCCTGGCCGAAGCCCTGGAGCGCGCCGTCACCCGCTCCCTCACGGACCCGCTCGTCATCGGCGAGGGCCTGGAGGTGACCCGCGGCCTGCTGCGCGCGGCCGCCGGCGACCCCGCCCTGCGGGCCGTCTGGTACCGGGTCAACCAGGAGTCCGAGGAACAGCTGGTCCCCCTGATAGCACGACTGGCCGGCCCGGACGCGGACACCCTGGCCGTACGCCTCCTCGCGGCCGCGGCCACCGACGCCATCCGGGTCGCCCTGGAAGTCTGGTCCACGAGCGACGGCCCCACCACGGGCCCGGCCTCCCCCGCCGCCCTCGCGGTCCGCGCCCTCCACGCCTTGACGAACGGCATGCCGACGGTGCGGTGAGGTACGGCACGCGGAGGCCGCCCGCATACGGCGAAGGGCCGCCGTCCCGGAATCCGGGACGGCGGCCCTCGCTGGTGTTACGGCACGGCTTAGAGGTCGAAGTACAGCTCGAACTCGTGCGGGTGCGGGCGCAGGGCGATCGGGGCGATCTCGTGGGTGCGCTTGTAGTCGATCCAGGTCTCGATCAGGTCGGACGTGAAGACGCCACCGGCCTGGAGGTACTCGTTGTCCTCCTCCAGCGCGCGCAGCACGGCGTCGAGGGAGGTCGGGACCTGCGGGACGCTCGCGTGCTCGTCGGGCGAGAGCTCGTAGAGGTCCTTGTCGATCGGCTCCATCGGCTCGATCTTGTTCTTCACGCCGTCGAGGCCCGCGAGGAGCAGCGCCGAGAAGGCGAGGTACGGGTTGGACGACGGGTCCGGGGCGCGGAACTCGACGCGCTTGGCCTTCGGGTTCGAGCCCGTGATCGGGATGCGCATCGCGGCGGAGCGGTTGCGCTGCGAGTAGACCATGTTGACCGGGGCCTCGAAGCCGGGCACCAGGCGGTGGTAGGAGTTCACCGTCGGGTTGGTGAACGCCAGCAGCGACGGCGCGTGCTTGAGGATGCCGCCGATGTAGTAGCGGGCGGTGTCCGACAGGCCCGCGTAGCCGGCCTCGTCGTAGAACAGCGGGTCGCCGTTCGCCCACAGCGACTGGTGCACGTGCATGCCCGAGCCGTTGTCGCCGAAGATCGGCTTCGGCATGAAGGTCGCGGTCTTGCCGTTGCGCCAGGCGACGTTCTTCACGATGTACTTGAAGAGCATCAGGTCGTCGGCCGCGGCGAGCAGCGTGTTGAACTTGTAGTTGATCTCGGCCTGGCCACCGGTGCCGACCTCGTGGTGCTGACGCTCGACCTGGAGGCCCTGGGCGTCCAGCTCGAGGGAGATCTCGGCGCGCAGGTCGGCGAAGTGGTCGACCGGGGCGACGGGGAAGTAACCGCCCTTGTAGCGGACCTTGTAGCCGCGGTTGTTGTCCTCCGAACCGGTGTTCCAGGCGCCGGCCTCGGAGTCGATGTGGTAGAAGCTCTCGTTCGCGCTGGTCGCGAAGCGCACGCTGTCGAACACGTAGAACTCGGCCTCGGGGCCGAAGTACGCGGTGTCGGCGATGCCGGTGGAGGCGAGGTACGCCTCGGCCTTCTTCGCGATGTTGCGCGGGTCGCGGCTGTAGGCCTCGCCCGTGATCGGGTCGTGGATGAAGAAGTTGATGTTCAGCGTCTTGTCGCGACGGAACGGGTCCAGTCGAGCCGTCGACAGGTCCGCGCGCAGCGCCATGTCGGACTCGTGGATCGCCTGGAAGCCGCGGATCGAGGAGCCGTCGAAGGCCAGTTCCTCGTCCGGGTTGAAGACGCCTGCGGGGATCGTGAAGTGCTGCATCACGCCGGGCAGGTCACAGAAACGGACGTCGACCATCTTGACGTCGTTGTCTGCGATGTACTTCTTCACTTCGTCGGCGTTCTGGAACATCCAACTCCTCCTACTCCCGGCCCCGGGGGAGGGACGGGTTGCATAGCTCGTGGTGCGTCAGTGCGGTGCCGCACGCTGACCCGACCATAAGCAGACGGGATTTCTCAAGCATGACCCATTTGTTTCGCACAAGTTAACCAGGGTCCCGGCGGAGGCCGCGGGAGCACCACGGGTACCGTGGTCGGGTGGACAACAGGCAAGCAATCGGATCGTGGCTCTCCGGCCCCCGCGCGGCCGCCGAGGACATGGGCGCCGACTTCGGCTACCCGGGCCAGCAGCTGGGCCTCCCCAAGGAGGGCCCGGGCTCCGTGGCCCGCTTCGGGCGTCGACTGGCCGCCGTGGCCATCGACTGGACCGGCTGCCTGGTCATCACGTACGGGCTGATCACGCACGGCGAGTCGACCGCGACGGGCAACTGGACCCTGGGGCTCTTCGTGGCCCTGGCGATCCTGACGGTGGGCACCGTGGGCTTTACCCCCGGCAAGCGGATCCTCGGCCTCCGGGTGATCTCGGAGAACGGCGGGCGCCTCGGCTTCGGCCGCGTGGTGCTGCGCACCCTGCTGCTGGCCCTGGTCATCCCGGCGGTCATCTGGGACCGCGACGCCCGCGGCCTGCACGACCGCCTCGCACGCGCCGTCCAGGTCCGCATCTGACCAGCGCGCGAAGCGAAGTGGGGGGGGGGGGGGGGGGGGGGGGGGGGGGGGGGGGGGGGGGGGGGGGGGGGGGGGGGGGGGGGGGGGGGGGGGGGGGGGGGGGAGGGGGGGCGGGGGGGGGGGGCGCCCCCTCCCCCACCACCCCCCCCAA
>NZ_JBVHUE010000055.1:32052-40006 GCF_055565515.1 Streptomyces sp. NPDC028419
CGGAATCCCCCGCACAGCCCCCCCCCCCCCCCCCCCCCCCACTCCCCCCCCCCCCCCCCCCCCCCCCACCCCCCCCCCCCCCCCCCCCCCCACCCCCAACAACAACCCCCCCCCCCCCCCCCCCCCCCCCCCCCCCCCCCCCCCCCCCCCCCCCACTTGTATGTCTTGTATGCAATGCGGGTCAGCCGCGCGGCGGCCGCTGACCGCCCCGGGCGCCGCGCCCCGGCAGGGGACCCTTGGGGATGGGCATGTTGCTCATCAGGTCGCCCATGGCGCGCAGCTTGTCGTTCACCTCGGTGATCTGCGGGCCCGCGAGCACGCGCGGCAGCTTGAGCAGCGTCGTGCGCACCTTCTTGAGCGGCACCTCGCCCTCGCCCGTGCCGACGATGATGTCGTGGACCGGAATCTCCGGCATGACGCGCTTCATCTTCTTCTTCTCGGCGGCGAGCAGGCTCTTGACCCGGTTCGGGTTGCCCTCGGCGACCAGCACGACGCCGGCCTTGCCGACCGCGCGGTGCACGATGTCCTGCTGGCGGCTCATCGCGATGGCGGGGGTGGTGGTCCATCCCCGTCCCACGTTGTCCAGGACCGCCGCGGCGGCGCCCGGCTGGCCCTCCATCTGCCCGAAGGCAGCGGCCTCGGCACGCCGGCCGAAGACGATCGCCATCGCCAGGAAGGCGACCAGGAATCCCAGGATGCCCAGATAGACCGGGTAGCCGATCAGGAAGCCGATCCCGAGGACGACACCAAAGGTGACGATTCCCACGCCCGCGACGATGAGACCGACCTTCGAGTCGGCCTTACGGGTCATCTTGTACGTCAGGGCGATCTGCTTCAGTCGCCCGGGGTTCGCAGCAGTCTCTGCGTTTGACTTCCTCGCCATGCAGCGAAGTTTACGTGGCCTGCGGGGTCCGGGTCGCCGCGGCCTCGAGTACGTGCTCGGTTTCGACGCGGTCCTTCGCCCGGCGACGGTCCTCCAGCACCGCCGTCCAGGCGTTGCGACGGGCGCCGCTCATGAGGAGCGACTCGATGCCCCGGAAGGCGTCGGTGAACGACGGGATGGCGATGGCGCGAACGGGCGCGGCCTGCATGTCGATCCCTCTCTGGTGCTCTCGTCGGTGGAGCTTCGCGGGTACTGCGCGTACGGGGTGCGTGCGCGGCGCGTGCGCCGCACGCGCCCGGCGTGTGCGGTGCGTGGAGCCAGCGTCACTGATTGGTGTTACCAGGGCGTGACCGACTGGTCAAACGATGATGAAACATTGACGCGGCCCGCCAGGTGTCTCCCTTGAGGGAGCCTAGGGGCCGCGTCGCCGTGGTGTTACTGCTTAGTAGGACTTTGTGCGCGAATTCACACAGTCGTCCGGTGATCCATCGCCTGCTGGTACAGCCGACCCGCGCGGTACGAGGAACGCACCAGCGGACCCGACATCACACCGGAGAAGCCGATGTCCTCGGCCTCCTTCGCCAGCTCCACGAACTCGGCCGGCTTCACCCAGCGCTCCACGGGGTGGTGCCGCGGCGAGGGCCGCAGGTACTGGGTGATCGTGATGAGTTCGCAACCCGCGGTGTGCAGGTCCTTGAGCGCCTGGGTGACTTCCTCGCGCTCCTCGCCCATGCCGAGGATCAGGTTCGACTTGGTGACCAGGCCGTACTCGCGCGCCTTGGTGATCACCTCGAGCGAGCGCTCGTAGCGGAAGCCGGGGCGGATCCGCTTGAAGATGCGCGGGACCGTCTCGACGTTGTGCGCGAAGACCTCGGGGCGGGAGGCGAAGACCTCTTCCAGCAGCTCCGGCACCGCGTTGAAGTCGGGGGCGAGCAGCTCGACCTTGGTGTGGCCGCCGGCGCGCTCCGCCGTCTGCTGGTGGATCTGGCGCACGGTCTCGGCGTAGAGCCAGGCGCCGCCGTCCGGCAGGTCGTCGCGGGCGACACCGGTGATGGTGGCGTAGTTGAGGTCCATGGTGACCACGGACTCGCCCACGCGGCGCGGCTCGTCACGGTCCAGCGCCTCGGGCTTGCCCGTGTCGATCTGGCAGAAGTCGCAGCGCCGGGTGCACTGGTCGCCACCGATGAGGAAGGTGGCCTCGCGGTCCTCCCAGCATTCGTAGATGTTCGGACAGCCGGCTTCCTGGCACACCGTGTGCAGTCCTTCGCCCTTCACCAGGGCCTGCATCTTGGTGTACTCGGGACCCATCTTCGCCCGGGTCTTGATCCACTCGGGCTTGCGCTCGATGGGCGTCTGGGCGTTACGGACCTCCAGGCGCAGCATCTTGCGTCCGTCGGGTGCGACTGCGGACACGACCGGCTCCCTGTGACTTCGATTCTTCGGCGCCCACCAGGGTACGCCCGTAAATTCATACGTTCTTACGTCGGCCAACCTGCGGGCGGGCGGACGCATTCCCCCGGAGCTCCCCGGGGGCTCCCCCGAGGCTCCCCCAGGGCTTCCCCGGGCCTAGGAGGCCGCGGGCTCGACGACGCGCGGCCGCGGGTCGGCGCCCTCCAGGACGTCCTTCAGGTGGCCCTCGATGACCGGCAGCACCTCGGCGATGGTGATCTCGCGGCCCAGTTCGTACGAGAGCGAGGTCACACCGGCATCGCGGATGCCGCAGGGGACGATCCGGTCGAACCAGGTGTTGTCGGGGTTCACGTTGATCGCGAAGCCGTGCATCGTGACGCCCTTGGCGACGCGGATGCCGATGGCGGCGAGCTTGCGGTCCTCGCGGCGCTGGCCGGCGTTGGACGGCGCGTACTCCGGCCCGTTCAGCCGGGGGTCGAACTCCTCGTCCGCGAGCCTCGGGTCGAAGTCGAGCGACAGCCCGCCGAGCTTGGGGCGGTCCTCGACCGGGTCGCCGAGCACCCAGACGCCGGAGCGGCCCTCGACCCGGGTGGTCTCCAGGCCGAAGTCGGCGGCGGTGCGGATCAGCGCGTCCTCCAGCCGCCGGACGTGGGCGACCACGTCCACCGGGCGGGGCAGCTTCATGATCGGGTAGCCGACGAGCTGGCCGGGGCCGTGCCAGGTGATCTTGCCGCCGCGGTCCACGTCGACCACCGGGGTGCCGTCGAGGGGGCGCTCGCTGTCGGCCGTGCGCCGTCCCGCCGTGTAGACCGGGAGGTGCTCCAGCAGCAGACAGGTGTCCTCGGTCTCGTCCGCGAAGCGTGCGGCGTGGACGCGCCGCTGCTCGTCCCAGGCCTCGGTGTACTCGACGGCATCCGGACCGAAGCCCAGATGGACAAACCGCAGCTCAGCCACCGCAGCGCCTCCTCGTTGAACCCGCTGTGCGTGCATATCGCACCCATATCGCACCCACCCAGCGTACGGCGCCCCCGCCACGGCCCGGCAGGGCCCCCGCACGGGGGCCTAAGCGGGCTCGGGCGGCGGGGCCGGGAGGCGGCGGGGTTGCTTGCGGCCCCGCGGGGGCCGGTCCGGGTCCTCGTCGGCCCGCGGCAGCCGCCGGTGGCCCTCGGAGTGGTCGTTGACCCAGCCGCACACACCGCAGGCGTAGCGCCCGTCGAGCCCGGCGATCAGCGTGCCGCACCGGCGGCATTCGGCCTCGGTGATCTCGGGCGCGGGGAGCGGCGCCGTGGATTCCGGTACGGCGTGCGACTCGTGGGGCCAGCGGGTCATGCCCGCAGCTTATGCGGGGATGCGGGACCCACTCGTAAAGGCCTTGCCCGGTTCTTCGCACGATCGGATGAATGTGGGATAGAAGGGGCGGTCCGGGCAGTGTTCGCCGCTACATTCACGCCGTTCACAGGGCCGGGACACCGGTCCGTCACGTCAGGAGACCGTGGAGCCGATGACGGAACGACCTGCCCAGCGCGTCCCCAACCGGCAGCTCGCGGCACTGATCGCCGAGGCCGGGTTCTCCAATGCCGGGCTCGCCCGCCGCGTGGACCAGCTCGGTCTGGAGCACGGTCTCGATCTGCGGTACGACAAGACCTCGGTCACCCGGTGGCTGCGCGGGCAACAGCCGCGCGGAACCACCCCGGCGCTGATCGCCGAAGTGTTCACGCGGCGGCTCGGGCGGCGGCTCTCGGCACAGGACCTCGGGCTGGACGCCTGCGCCCCGGTCTACGCGGGGCTGGAGTTCGCGGCCACCCCCGAGGAGGCCGTGGACATCGCGAGCGGCCTGTGGCGCAAGGACTCCGGTTCGCACGCCGAACTGCGGAAGATCGCCTTCACCCCGGCCGGACTCGTCGTCCCCAGCCGGGACTGGCTGATCGGCCGGGCCGACGAGCGCGTCGCCCGGGGCGCGGACCCGGACGCCTCGCGGATCCCGGCCCAGGGCCGGTCGACCGTGCCCCGCCAGCGCCAGGTCGACCGGGGCCCCGGTCAACGGGTCACCTCCGGGGACATCGCCGCGCTCAGATCGGTCGGCGAGCTCTTCCGGGCCCTGGACCACGCCTACGGCGGCGGCCATGCCCGCCAGGCCCTGGTGCGCTACCTGGAGCACGAGGCGGAGCCGATGCTGCGCGGCACCTACGGCGAGAACTCCGGGCGGCGGCTCTTCGCGGCCGCAGCCGACCTGACCCGGCTCGCGGGCTGGACCTCGTACGACATCGCGGCCCACGGGTTGGCCCAGCGGTACTTCGTCCAGGCCCTGCGCCTCGCCCAGGCGGCCGGGGACCGGCCCTACGGCGCCTACGTCCTGGTCACCATGAGCCGCCAGGCGGTCTACCTCGGCCACGGGCGGGAGGCCGTACAGCTGGCCCGGGTCGCCCAGCAGGGCGTCGGGTCGGGCCCGCCCCAGGTGGTCCAGGGGCTGCTGCACGCGGCGGAGGCCCGCGGGCACGCGGTACTGGGCGAGGTACGGGCGGCCACCGCCTCCCTCGTACGGGCCGAACGCGCGCTCGGCGCCGCCCGGCCCGGGGACGACGTGCCGCACTGGGCGCGGACCTTCGACGAGGCGGAGCTGGCCGACGAGTTCGGGCACTGCCACCGCGACCTGCAGCAGTACCGGGCCTCGGCCCAGCACGCGGAGCGCTCGCTCCAGCTGCGCGCGCCCGGCTTCGCGCGCTCCCGGCTCTTCTGCCGGGTGGTGCTGGCCACGGCGCGCCTCGGGCTGGGCGAGCTGGACCAGGCGTGCGCCCTGGGCGCGGAGGCGGCGCAGCAGGCGATGGAGATGCGCTCGGTGCGCGCGGTGGAGTACGTACGGGACTTCGAGCGGCGGTTGGAGCCCTACCGGGACGCGGCGGCCGTGCGGACCTACCGGGACCGGGTGGCGTCGCTGTCGTAGCGGGGCGGTGCGCCTCGGGCCCCGGACGCGCCGGGGGCCCGGTCCCCCTCGGGTGACCGGGCCCCGCACTGGGTGGTTTCAGGCAGCCGCCGGTACGACGGGCTCCGCGACCGGCACCGGGATGCCGAAGTCGCGCAGGACGGCGGTGGTGGCGCGGCGCGCCGAGTGCAGGGCGCCCTGCACGGTGTTGGTGTCCCGGTGGTCGCCGCACACGTACAGCCCGGCGAGCAGCCGGACCGTGCGCCGCGTGTCGTACGGCGCGGGCATGGCCGGGACGGCCTCGGGCGTGTGGTGGACGGCCAGCGGCTCCCAGTCCCGGGTGGAGGTCTCGTAGAGCCGGGCGAGACGGGAGGCCACCGTCCGGGCGGGTGGCGGCGGTCCGAGCACGGTGGTGCTGACGAGCGAGCGCCCGGCGGGGGCGCGGCTCGGGTCGACGGCGCTCATCACGGTGGTGTGCGCGAGCGGCCACTTGGGGTCGCCGTCGAGCAGGAGCGAGCCGTCCCAGGGCAGCTCGGCGGTGGTCGCGTGGTGGATGACGGTGATCTCGTGGAATCGGGGCACGCGCAGGCCCGGCAGCAGCTCGGCCGCGGCGCGGGCGCCGGTGGCGAGCAGGACGGAGCGGCAGGCGAAGTCGCCGTGCTCCTCGGTGGTCACCAGGTTGGTGGCCACCGAGCGCACGCGCACGCCGGTGCGCACGGTGCCGGGCGGCAGCCCGGCGGCCAGGAGCGCGGGCAGGGCGGCGGCGCCGCCTTCGGGTACCGCCAGGCGGCCGCGGGCGAAGCGGCGCAGCGCGAGGTCGGCGACCCGGCTGGAGGTGGTGAGCTCCGGGTCGCAGAGCAGGGTGGCGAGCAGGGGTCGCAGGACCCCGGTGACCGTGCGCGGTGGCAGGGTCCGGCTGCGCAGCGCGGCGCGCGCGGTGCGTTCGGGACGGGCGAGGATGCGCTCCTCGGGCAGGGCCGCGAGCCGGCCGAGCGCGGCGCTGAGCCGGGCCTGGTCGAGCGAGCCGCTGGCGAGGGCGCGGGCCGGTGTGAGGGCGCCGGCCCTCAGTTGCTTGCCCTCGCTGTGGACGAGGACGCCGGGTGCGAAGGGCCGCAGGACCAGGCCCTCCAGGCCGGGTGTGCGGGCCAGTTCCGGGTACGAGGTGTTGAGGAGCTGACCGACCCGGTCCAATCGGAATCCGTCGGTCCGCTCGGTGGCCATCCGGCCGCCGGGATCGTCGGCGGCCTCCAGGACGGTGACGCTGACCCCCGCTGCGATCAGATGGTGTGCCGCCGCGAGTCCTGAGACTCCGGCTCCCACGATGACTACGTCTGCACGGTGTGCGCTGCTGAGCACGTGCCCCTCCCCGAGGTCGGCGCGGCTTGTCTGGTCCTCCTTCCCCCAACCAGCTCCAGCAGAACCCGAGTTGGATGCGCTTTTCCGAACGTTTCCGGTTGCATACCGGTCGCACTCCGGACATGCGCGGGTCGCATGCGGGTCACAAACGGTCGCACGCCGCGTGGCGTCCGCCGGCCGGCGCGCCCCCTCGAATGCGCCCCCCGATGCTCAGGAACGCGCCAGCGCCGCCCTGATCGCCTCGTCGATCCCCGGGTGGCGGAAGACGAACCCCGACTCCAACAGCCGCGCGGGCCGCACCCGCTGGCTGCCCAGCACGTCCTCGGAGAACTCGCCCAGCGCGATCCGCATCGCCGCCGCCGGCACGGCGCACACCGTCGGCCGCCGCAGTACGCGCCCCATGGCCGCGGTGATCTCACGGTTGGTCAGGGGCTCCGGAGCGGTGAGGTTCACCGGGCCGGACAGCTCCGGGGTGACGATCAGGTGGCGCAGGGCCGCGATCTCGTCGTGCAGGGAGATGTACGACCAGTACTGGCGGCCGTTGCCGAGGCGGCCGCCGATCCCCGCCCGGAACACCGGGAAGAGCTTGCCCCAGGCGCCGCCCTCGGCCGCGACGACGAGCCCGGTCCGGGCGAAGACGGTCCGCACCCCGGCCGCCGCGGCGGGGGCGGCGGCCGCCTCCCACTCCACGCAGACGGAGGGCAGGAAGCCGGTGCCCGCCGGAGCGCTCTCGTCCACGGCCCGCTGGCCGGTGTCGCCGTAGTAGCCGATGGCGCTGCCGCAGACCAGGACGGAGGGCGGCCGCTCCATCGACGCCACGGCGGTGGCGATCGCGGCGGTGCCGAGCACGCGGCTGTCCCGGATCTCCCGCTTGTACTCCGCCGACCAGCGGTGGTCCCCGACCCCGGCCCCGGCGAGGTGCACGACGGCCTCGCTGCCGGTCAGGGCCGCGGGATCGACGTATCCGCGCCGCGGGTCCCACTCGGCCTCGTCCGGGGCGGTGGGGGTGCGGCGGACTAGGCGGACGATGTCGTGCCCGTCCTTGCGCAGGGAGCGCACGAGCGCCGTTCCAATGAGCCCGGCCGAACCGGTAACCACAATCCGCATCCCCCCATCCTCCCCCCACCAAAGCCAAACCCACCCCCGCCACCCCCAGCCTCGCCGGCGTTTGAGTCGCGGGCCCCGCCACCCTCAGCCTCGCCGGGGCCAAACCCAGCCTCGCCGGCGTTTGAGGCGCGGGTCCGGGCGGAGCCCGGGGCGGCCCGCCAGGGCCGTTGTCCCCTGCGGGGCTGGGGGGGGGGGGGGGGGGGGGGGGGGGGGGGGGGGGGGGGGGGGGGGGGGGGGGGGGGGGGGGGGGGGGGGGGGGGGGGGGGGGGGGGGGGGGG
>NZ_JBVHUE010000056.1:0-39188 GCF_055565515.1 Streptomyces sp. NPDC028419
GCCCGGTTACATTTCGAACCCGGAAGCTAAGCCTTTCAGCGCCGATGGTACTGCAGGGGGGACCCTGTGGGAGAGTAGGACGCCGCCGAACAATCTTTCAAAGGACCCTTGGTCCAGCGTTCAACGCTGGACCAAGGGTCCTTTTTGTTTTTATTCGATTTGCGCCGAAGCGCGGCCATGGGTTGGTTGCGCGAGAATGACTAGCGGTACCCCGAAGACAGGAGTCACACCCATGTCCAACTCTCCCGACGATCGTCCGGAGCGCGAGCCTCGTCGTAACGACGGCGGTGACAGGGGCGGCTACCGCGGGGGCCGTGACGACCGCGGTGGTGATCGCGGCGGTTTCCGTCGTGACGACCGTGGTGGGCGTCCCCAGGGTGGTGGCGGCGGCTTCCGTCGCGACGACCGTGGCGGCGACCGCCCGCAGGGCGGCGGCTTCCGTGGCGGCGACCGTCCGAGCTTCCCCCGTCGTGATGATGACCGTGGTGGGCGCCCGCAGGGTGGTGGCGGCGGTTTCCGTCGTGACGACCGTGGTGGGGACCGTCCGAGCTTCCCGCGTCGTGATGACCGTGGTGGCGACCGTCCGCAGGGCGGCGGCTTCCGCCGTGACGACCGCGGTGGCGACCGTCCGAGCTTCCCCCGTCGTGATGACGACCGTGGTGGGCGCCCGCAGGGTGGTGGCGGCGGTTTCCGTCGTGACGACCGGGGTGGGGACCGTCCCAGCTACCCGCGTCGTGATGACGACCGTGGTGGGCGCCCGCAGGGTGGTGGCGGCGGTTTCCGTCGCGATGACCGTGGTGGGGACCGTCCGAGCTTCCCGCGTCGTGATGACCGTGGTGGCGACCGTCCGCAGGGCGGCGGCTTCCGTCGCGATGACCGTGGTGGGGACCGTCCGAGCTACCCGCGTCGTGACGACCGTGGTGGCGACCGTCCGCAGGGCGGCGGCTTCCGCGGCCGCGACGACCGCGGTGGCGACCGTCCCAGCTTCCCCCGTCGTGATGACGACCGTGGTGGGCGTCCCCAGGGTGGTGGCGGCGGTTTCCGTCGTGACGACCGTGGCGGCGACCGTCCGAGCTTCCCGCGTCGTGACGACCGTGGTGGCGACCGTCCGCAGGGCGGCGGCTTCCGTCGCGATGACCGCGGTGGCGACCGTCCGAGCTACCCGCGTCGTGATGACGACCGTGGTGGGCGCCCGCAGGGTGGTGGCGGCGGTTTCCGTCGTGACGACCGTGGTGGCGACCGTCCGAGCTACCCCCGTCGCGACGACGACCGTGGGAGCCGTCCGAGCTTCCCGCGTCGTGATGATGACCGTGGTGGGTTCCGTGGCGGTCGTGACGACCGTGGTGGGGACCGTCCGAGCTTCCCGCGTCGTGATGACCGTGGTGGCGACCGTCCGCAGGGCGGCGGCTTCCGCGGCCGCGACGACCGCGGTGGCGACCGTCCCAGCTTCCCGCGTCGTGATGATGACCGTGGTGGGTTCCGTGGCGGTCGTGACGACCGCGGCGGTGACCGTCCCAGCTTCCCGCGCCGTGATGACCGTGGTGGCGACCGTCCCAGCTTCCCGCGTCGTGATGATGACCGTGGTGGGTTCCGTGGCGGTCGTGACGACCGCGGCGGTGACCGCCCGAGCTTCCCGCGCCGTGATGACCGTGGTGGCGACCGTCCGCAGGGCGGCGGCTTCCGCGGCCGCGACGACCGGGGCGGCGACCGTCCGAGCTACCCCCGTCGCGACGACCGGGGTGACCGGGGCGGCGACCGTGGTGGGTTCCGTGGCGGTCGTGACGACCGCGACAGCGACTACCGCGACCGCGAGCCGATCAAGCGCCTTCCGATCGACGACGACGTCACCGGTCACGAGATCGACGCGGACGTTCGCCAGGAGCTGCTGAGCCTGCCGAAGGGCCTCGCCGAGGAGGTCTCGCGCAACCTGGTCATGGTGGCCCGGCTGATCGACGAGGACCCGGAGCAGGCATACGCCTACGCCCGCATCGCGCTGCGGCTGGCCTCGCGCGTCGCCGCCGTCCGTGAGGCCGCCGGCTTCGCGGCGTACGCCACGCAGAAGTACAGCGAGGCGCTCGCCGAGTTCCGTGCCGCGAAGCGGATGACCGGTTCGGTCGAGCTGTGGCCCGTCATGGCCGACTGCGAGCGCGGCCTCGGCCGTCCGGAGCGGGCGCTGGCGATGGCCGGCGAGCCCGAGGTGCAGAAGCTGGACAAGGCCGGCCAGGTCGAGATGCGTCTCGTCGCGGCCGGTGCCCGGCGGGACATGGGGCAGCTCGACGCCGCCATCGTGACCCTGCAGAGCCCCGAGCTGGCCTCCGCCACCGTGCAGCCGTGGACCGCCCGCCTGCGGTACGCCTACGCCGACGCCCTGCTGGCCAACGGCCGCGAGGACGAGGCGCGCGAGTGGTTCGCCAAGACGATCGAGTCCGACAAGGACGGCTCGACCGACGCCTCCGACCGGCTCGCCGAGCTGGACGGCGTCGAGTTCGTCGACGCGATGGACGACGAGGACGATGACGACGACCGCGCCGCGCTCAGCGACGAGGACCGTCGGGTCCAGGACTCCGACGACAAGGGCGTCGTCGAGTACTACGACGAGGACGACGACGAGTACGAGCCGTCCGACGCCCGTGAGGACGACGAGGACGACGCGTACGAGTCGGCCGAGGCCCGCGAGGTCGACGACGAGGACGACGAGGACGAGCTGATCGCCCGCGCCGAAGCCGACGCCGACGTCGCCGACGAGATCCTCGTCGAGGACGACGAGCTCGACCGCGCCGCCGAGGACCAGGGCCGCGACAAGGCCTGACGCACGGTGTGAAGCATGAAGAAGGGCGGTACCCCCTCGGGGGTACCGCCCTTCTTCATTTTCGGGGTCGACGGACCCGCGGTCAGTTCAGGCTGCGCAGGACCAGCCCGGTCGCCGGCTTCGGGCCGAAGGAGGTGGACTTGCGGGGCATCGTGACGCCCTGGCGGGCCAGCTCGCGGACCACGTCCTCGCGTACCGGGTGGAGCAGTACCGCCGTGCCGCCGTTGCGCTCGGCCATGTCGACCGTCGCCTCGGTGTCGTGGATGTACATGATGTGTTCGGCGGAGTCGGGGACCTGCCACAGGGCGTCCAGCAGGGTCGCATGCAGGACGGTCGCGTCGAGCCGGCGCCAGGCCTCGGGGCGGTCGTGGCGGACCGTCCGGTCGATCAGTTCCGGGTCGGGGTCGGTGACCAGGTGGAAGCCGCCGTCGCCGGTGAGCAGGAAGGCGTTGCCGGCTTCGGAGGCCGTGCCGAGGGCGGTCAGCGCTTCGTCCAGCGTGCCGTCGATCCGGCGGACGCGGAACGAGCCCTCCAGCGCGGCCAGCGCGTCGGCGACCGGCAGGCGGCGCAGCATCCGGTGGATCGCGCGGACCTGGAGCGGGTAGCGGGCCGTGTCCACGAGCAGGACGAGGCCGAAGTCCCACGGGGTGGGGCTGAGGTGCTCCTCCTGGAGGCGCAGGTACGTCGCCCAGCGGTGGTGGCCGTCGGCGATGAGGGCCTGGCGGTGCCCGAGGTCGGCGGTGACGGCTGCCAGTTCGGCGGGGTCGGTTATGGCCCACAGCCGGTGGCAGAAGCCGTCCTCGGTGGTGGTGGACAGCAGCGGGGCCCGCCCGGCGGTGGCCTCGACCACGTCGGCCGCCCCGACCGCCCCGGTGGCGCCGCCGCCGTCGTCGCTGCGGTAGGTCAGCAGCAGCGGTTCCAGGTTGGCGGAGGTGGCGCGCATCAGACCGGCGCGGTCGGTGACCACGTGCGGCATGACGTCCTCGTGCGGCAGCACGATCCCGGCGTCGGCCGTGGACAGGGCGAGCGCGCCGATCACCCCGCGCTGGAGCATGTCGCCCCTGCGCTGCTCGTACACGTACAGGGCCGGTTCCGGATCGGCGCTGAGGATGCCCTCGGCGAGCCAGTCGTGCAGGGTCCGGGCGGCCTGTTCGTTGCGCGCGGAAGGCGTGTCGGCCTGCGGCAGGATGAGACGGACGATGTTGTGGGGATCCGCCGATTCGAGGTGATGGAGTCCGTCAGGTCGGACGACCACGTCGTAAGGGGGTGAGGTGACGGCGGCGAGGCTGCCGACGCGCTCCGGGACGTAACGCAGCCCGTGGAATGGCATCAGGCGCAGCCCGTCGTGCATTCCGTGTTCCTCGGTACCAAGTGTGGTCATTGGTGCATGGTAAGTCCCGTCTCAAGGTGCGGGATGATCAGAACGAGCACGGAACTGGCCAGATGGGACGAAGGGACGGTCACGATGACCCGGCAGAGCAGGACCAGGCCCGCGGGCAGCGAGCGCAGTCTGCACCAGGCGTACGACACCGCCCTGCTGGACCTCGACGGGGTGGTGTACGCGGGGGGCGAGGCGATCGCGCACGCCGTGGAATCGCTGCTCGCGGCCCGGTCCGAGGGGATGCACCTCGCCTACGTCACCAACAACGCGCTGCGGACCCCCGACACGGTCGCCGCGCACCTGACCGAGCTGGGCATCCCCTCCGAGGCGGCCGAGGTGATCACCTCGGCGCAGGCGGTGGCCCGACTGATCGCGGATCAGGTGCCCGCCGGATCGAAGGTGCTGGTCATCGGTGGTGAGGGGCTGCGGGTCGCGCTGCGCGAGCGCGGGCTCGTGCCGGTGGAATCGGCGGACGAGGAGGACCTGGCGGCGGTGGTCCAGGGCTTCGGCGGCCCGGACATGCCGTGGGGGCGCTTCGCGGAGGCCTCGTACGCGATCGCGCGCGGGGTGCCGTGGTTCGCGTCCAACACCGACCTGACGATCCCGAGCGCGCGGGGCATCGCGCCGGGCAACGGCGCCGCGGTGGAGGTCGTACGGATCGCCACGGGCGCGGAGCCGCAGGTGGCGGGGAAGCCGCTGCCCCCCATGCACCGCGAAACGATCCTGCGGACCGGGGCCGAGCGGCCGCTGGTGGTCGGGGACCGGCTGGACACCGACATCGAGGGCGCCTTCCACGGGGAGGTGGACTCGCTGCTCGTGCTGACCGGGGTGACGGACGGGGCGCAGCTGCTGCGGGCGGAGCCGAAGTACCGGCCGACGTACGTGGATCGGGACCTGCGGGGGCTGCTGACCGGGCAGCCCGAGGTGGTCGGGGCCGGGGAGGGCTTCCGCTGCGGGGCGTGGACCGCGCTCGCACGGGACGGCGTACTGGAGCTGCGCGCGGCGGACGACGACGGGGTGGACGCCGGGGTGGACGACGGGGGCGATCCGCACGATCCGTTGGACGGGCTGCGGGCGCTGTGCGCGGCGGCCTGGACGCACGCCGGGGACGGGTCCTGCGCGCTGGACGCGGGCAAGGCGCTGGCCCGGCTGGGTCTGTAGGCCGTCCCGCGGTCCGCGCCCACCCCGGAGGTGCCCGGCCCCGGCCCGGCACTTCCGGGGAGGCGGCCCCCGCGCAAGGGCCGTTCGGGTGACCTGGGCGAGGTGGAGGGTAGGCTAACCTAACCTGCGTGTTGGTCGAGAGTCCCCCCGAACAGAGCGCGGCCGCGACGGCCGCCCCCCGCCCGCGCCATGCGGCGCGCGCCGCCGGTCTGCTGGCCGCCCTCGCGGCGCTGGTGCTGATCGCGCTGGCGAGCATCGCCGTGGGTGCCAAGCAGATGCCGCTCGATCAGGTCTGGCACGGCCTGTTCCACTACACGGGCACGCCCGCGGACGTGGTGGTCAAGGACCTTCGGGTGCCCCGGACCCTCCTCGGCCTGATGGTCGGCCTCGGCCTCGGTCTCTCCGGCGCGGTGATGCAGGCGCTGACCCGCAACCCGCTCGCCGAACCGGGCATCCTCGGCGTCAACGCGGGCGCCGCGGCGGCCGTGGTCTCCGCCATCAGCTTCTTCGGGGCGTCCAGCCTGAGCGAGTTCGTCTGGTGGGCCTTCCTCGGCGCCGCCGTCGTCTCCGTGGTCGTCTACGTGTTGGGCGGCAGCCGCAGCGCCACGCCGGTCCGGCTCGCCCTCGCCGGTACGGCGGCCAGCGCCGCGCTCGTCGGCTACATCAACGCCGTGCAGCTCATGGACAGCAAGGCGCTGGAGAAGCTGCGCTTCTGGACCGTCGGTTCGCTGGCCTCGGCCAACATGGAGACCGTGCGCCAGGTGGCGCCGTTCCTCCTGGTGGGCGCGGTCCTCGCGCTCTGCCTGGGGCGGCCGCTCAACGCCATGGCGATGGGCGACGACACCGCGCGGGCGCTCGGCGCGAACCTGACCCTGACCCGGATCACCGCCATGGTGGCGATCACCCTGCTCTGCGGTGCGGCGACCGCCGCCTGCGGGCCCATCGTCTTCATCGGGCTGATGATCCCGCACCTGGTGCGCTTCTTCACCGGACCGGACATGCGCTGGGTGCTCGTCTACTCCGCGGTGCTCTCGCCGGCCCTGCTGCTCGGCGCGGACGTCGTCGGCCGGGTCGTCACCCGACCGGCGGAGCTGCAGGTCGGCATCGTCACCGCGCTCATCGGCGGGCCGGTCTTCATCTACCTCGTCCGGCGCAAGAGGATGGCCCAGCTGTGAACGCGAAGACCGGGACCGCCGCGCAGGGCGCGAAGGGGTCGAAGGGGCGGACGTCGCGGGGGGTGCGCACGCCCGGCGGGATCTCCCTGCGCCTGGAGCCGCGCGCCGTGGCCGTCGGCCTGCTGCTGCTGGCCGCCGCGCTGGTACTGGCCGTACTGCTCATCGGGACCGGCGACTTCGAGATCGCCCCGCTGGACGTCGTCAGGACGCTGGCCGGCAACGGCACTCCCGCCCACGACTTCGTCATCAACGACCTGCGGCTGCCGCGGGTGATCGTCGCCCTGCTCGTCGGCGCGGCCCTCGGGATGGCCGGCGGCATCTTCCAGTCGGTCTCCCGCAACCCGCTGGGCTCCCCGGACCTGCTCGGCTTCGGCTACGGATCCGCGGTCGGCGCGCTCGTCGTGATCATCCTGTTCAAGGGCGACGCGAGCGCGGTGGCCACCGGCGCGGTCGTCGGCGGCGTGCTGACCGGCGCGGTCGTCTACCTGCTGGCCTACAAGCAGGGCATCCAGGGCTACCGCCTCGTCCTCGTCGGCATCGGCGCCTCCGCGATGCTCGTCGCCGTCATCCAGTACCTGCTGACGAAGGCCCAACTGGTCGAGGCCTCCCGGGCGATGGTGTGGCTGACCGGATCACTGGCCGGGCGGGACTGGGCCCAGGTGTGGCCGCTGCTCGTGACCTGCCTGGTGGTCTTCCCGCTGGTGCTGGGCCAGGGCCGGGCGCTGCGCATGATGGAGATGGGCGACGACGCCGCGTACGCGCTGGGCGTCCGGGTGGAGCGCACCCGGATCCTGCTGATGCTCGCGGCGATCGTCCTGACCACGGCGGCGAGCGCCGCCGCCGGCCCGATCAGCTTCGTCGCGCTGGCCGCGCCCCAACTGGCCTGCCGGTTGACCCGTTCGCCCGGCTCGAACCTGCTCTCCGGCGCGCTCATGGGCGCCGTACTGCTGCTGCTGTCCGACTGGGCTTCGCAGCGCGCCTTCGGCTCCGATCAGCTCCCGGTCGGCGTGGTGACGGGCCTCGTCGGCGGCGTCTACCTGCTGTGGCTGCTCGTCACGGAACGCAAGGCGGGCCGGATATGAGCGGACTCCCCGTGAACCAGCCCGTGAACCAGCCCGTTAGCCAGCCCGTGAATCGGCCCGCGACCCGGGTCGGAACCCAAGGAGTACCCCCAGTGCAGCGGCTGACCGCGCAGAACGTCACCCTCGGATACGACCAGCGGGTCATCGCCGAGAACCTGTCGGTGGAGATCCCCGACCACTCCTTCACGGTGATCGTCGGTCCCAACGCCTGCGGCAAGTCCACCCTGCTGCGCGCCCTGTCGCGGATGCTCAAGCCCGCCGCCGGGCAGGTGCTGTTGGACGGGCACGCGATCGGCTCGATGCCCGCGAAGAAGGTGGCCAGGAGGCTCGGCCTGCTCCCGCAGTCCTCGATCGCCCCCGACGGCATCACGGTCGCCGACCTGGTCTCGCGCGGCCGCTACCCGCACCAGGGCCTGCTGCGCCAGTGGTCGCCCGAGGACGAGCGGATCGTCGAGGAGTCGATGGCCTCGACCGGGGTCGCCGAACTCGCCGACCGGGCCGTGGACGAACTCTCGGGCGGGCAGCGCCAGCGCGTGTGGATCGCGATGGCCCTGGCCCAGCAGACCCCGCTCCTGCTGCTGGACGAGCCGACGACGTACCTGGACATCCAGCACCAGATCGACGTGCTCGACCTGTGCGCGGAGCTCCACGAGGAGCGGGGGCGGACGCTGGTCGCGGTGCTGCACGACCTCAACCACGCCGCCCGCTACGCCACGCACCTGATCGCGATGCGCGACGGCCAGGTCGTCGCCGAGGGGCCGCCCGCCGAGGTGGTCACCGCCGAGCTGGTGGAGCGGGTCTTCGGGCTGCGCTGCCAGATCATCGACGACCCGGAGACGGGGACGCCGCTGGTGATCCCCGCCGCGCGCGGGGCCCGTACGAAGACCCCCGCGGCGGCGACGGCCCCCTAGAGCAGGCTGCGCAGCCGCAGCAGGTCGCGGAAGCCGGCCTCCAGCCCGACCCGGCCGGAGGCCCAGGCCTTCGCGAACCTCAGCTCGCCCGCGACCATCGCCAGGAGGTCGTCGCCGCTCATCGAGAGGCGGACCTCCGCTTTGGCGCGGGGCGGTCCGGGGTGCGGCGAGGCCGCGTCCACCCGGATCCGGCCGCCGTCGAGACGGCCCGTGAAGGTCTGGTCCAGATCGGTGATGTGGCAGCTCAGGGAGCGGTCGAGCGCGACCGCGCCGCGCACGTCCCCGTCGGATCCGGCCAGGTTGTCGGAGAGTTTGTCGAGTGCTGCGCGGCACTCTTCGATCGTCGCCATGGTGATCCCGACCGTACCGCAGAGCCATGCGTGGCGGCGGCCCGCTTCGGGGTAGCGTCGGAGCATGACCGACGAAGCGCCCGAGGCCGTGCCCCAGGCCGTGCCCGAGGCCCCGCCCGAGCCGGGCGGCCCCGCGCCGCTGGGCGTCGTACGCACCCCCACCGGCCACGACCCGGTGGACGCGGGACTCGAACGGCTGGCGGACGCCGACCACCTCCCGGCGGACGGGCACGTCGCCGTGTACGAGGATGTACACCGGGCACTGCGCGACGAGCTGACCGCGCTCGACGCGCCGCCGCCCGCCCAGACAACGCCGTACGACCTCAGGAGCTGAACCGAACGTGGCAGGAGTGGCACGCCGCCGCCTGGACGCCGAACTGGTGCGCCGCAACATGGCCCGCTCGCGCGAGCACGCCGCGCAGCTGATCGCCGCGGGCCGGGTCACCGTGGGCGGGGCGACCGCGACCAAGGCCGCCACCCAGGTCGAGACCGCCGCGGCGCTCGTGGTCCTCAAGGACGACAGCGACCCCGACTACGTCTCGCGCGGCGGCCACAAGCTGGCCGGCGCGCTGGACGCCTTCCGCCCCCACGGGCTGGTCGTCGAGGGCCGCCGGGCGCTGGACGCCGGCGCCTCCACCGGCGGGTTCACCGACGTACTGCTGCGCTCCGGCGTCGCGCACGTCGTCGCCGTCGACGTCGGCTACGGGCAGCTCGCCTGGTCGCTGCAGAGCGACGAGCGGGTCACGGTGAAGGACCGGACGAACGTCCGCGAGCTGACGCTGGAGCAGATCGACGGGATCCCCGCCGACCTGGTCGTGGGCGACCTCTCCTTCATCTCCATCGGCCTGGTGCTGCCCGCGCTGGTGCGCTGCACGGCGCCGGACGCCGACCTCGTGCTCATGGTCAAGCCGCAGTTCGAGGTCGGCAAGGACCGGCTCGGCAGCGGTGGCGTCGTCCGCAGCAGCGAACTGCGGGCGGAGGCCGTGCGCGAGGTCGCCCGGCAGGCGGGGAAGCTGGGACTGGGTGTGTTGGGCGTCACCGCGAGTCCCCTTCCGGGCCCGTCCGGCAACGTCGAGTATTTTCTGTGGCTGCGGGCGGGGGCACCGGCGCTCGACCCGGCGGATGTTGACCGTGCAGTGGCGGAGGGGCCGCAGTGACAGATTCAGCAACGGGTGGGGCAGCAACACGCACCGTCTTCCTGCTCGCGCACACCGGGCGGCCCGCGGCCATCCGCAGCGCCGAGCTGGTCGTCCAGGGCCTGCTGCGCTGCGGACTGGGCGTGCGGGTGCTGCGGCACGAGGCGGCGGACCTGCCGCTGCCGCCCGAGGTGGAACTCGTCACCGAGTCCACCCCCGGCGTCCTGGACGGCTGTGAGCTGCTCATCGTGCTGGGCGGTGACGGCACGCTGCTGCGCGGCGCGGAGTTCGCGCGCGGCTCCGGGGTGCCGATGCTGGGCGTCAACCTGGGCCGGGTGGGGTTCCTCGCCGAGGCCGAGCGGGACGACCTGGACAAGGTCGTCGACCGGGTGGTCACCAGGGCGTACGAGGTCGAGGAGCGGATGACCCTCGACGTGGCCGTCCACACCAACGGCGACGTCGTGCACCGGGACTGGGCGCTCAACGAGGCGGCCGTCCAGAAGGTGTCCCCGGAGCGGATGCTCGAAGTGGTCCTGGAGATCGACGGGCGGCCGGTGACCGGCTTCGGCTGCGACGGGATCGTCTGCGCCACCCCGACCGGTTCCACGGCCTACGCCTTCTCCGCGGGCGGACCGGTGGTCTGGCCGGAGGTCGAGGCCCTGCTGATGGTCCCGATCAGCGCGCACGCACTCTTCGCGAAGCCGCTGGTCACCTCGCCGGACTCGGTGCTCGCGGTGGAGGTCCAGCCCGGTACCCCGCACGGCGTCCTGTGGTGCGACGGCCGCCGCACGCTGGACCTGCCCGCCGGGGCCCGGGTGGAGGTCCGCCGGGGCGCCGTCCCGGTCCGGCTCGCCCGACTGCACCACGCGTCCTTCACCGACCGCCTCGTCGCGAAGTTCGCCCTCCCGGTGTCGGGGTGGCGCGGGGCGCCCCACTAGGTCCTGTCGTCAAAGTGCCGTCGTCGCCCGAAGGGCGGCCCCGCGGCGTCTGGTGCGTGCTCTCGCCGTGCCGGGCGGAAGCCCGCGTACTGGACGTACTTGGCTTTCGCCCGGTGCGGCGAGAGCGCGTGCCAGGCGTCGCGAGGCAGACGGCACTTTGACGACAGGGCCTAGGGCGTCCGCACCGGCTCGTCCGATCGAGCCCGTCCGAGGGCGGTCGCCGCGGGGACGGCGCATGGCGCGCGGGAAACCTCGGTATCGTCTGGGGCGTGCTTGAGGAGATGCGGATACGGTCGCTCGGAGTCATCGACGACGCGGTGGTCGAGCTGTCGCCCGGTTTCACCGCGGTGACGGGCGAGACCGGTGCGGGCAAGACGATGGTCGTCACGAGCCTCGGGCTCCTGCTCGGTGGACGGGCCGACCCGGCGCTCGTACGGATCGGGGCCAAGGCCGCGATCGTCGAGGGCCGGATCGTGCTGCGCCCGGGCGCTCCCGCCGCGCTGCGGGCCGAGGAGGCCGGGGCCGAGCTGGACGACGGCGCCCTGCTGATCAGCCGCACGGTCTCCGCGGAGGGACGTTCCCGCGCCCACGTGGGCGGCCGCTCGGTGCCCGTCGGCCTGCTCGGCGAGCTGGCGGACGACCTGGTCGCCGTCCACGGGCAGACCGACCAGCAGGGCCTGATGCGCCCCGCGCGCCAGCGCCAGGCCCTCGACCGGTACGCCGGTGACGCGGTCGCGGTCCCGCTGGAGAAGTACGCGGCCGCCCACCGGCGGCTGCGGGCGGTGGCCGGCGAACTGGACGCGATCACCACCCGGGCCCGGGAGCGGGCCCAGGAGGCGGACCTGCTGCGCTTCGGCCTGGAGGAGATCGCGGCCGTGGAGCCGCTGCCCGGCGAGGACGTCGAGCTGGCCGCCGAGGCCGAGCGGCTCGGCCACGCCGAATCCCTGGCCTCCGCGGCGGCCGCCGCGCACGCCGCGCTCGCGGGCAATCCGGAGGACCCCGAGGGCGTCGACGCCAACACCATGGTCGCGGGCGCGCACCGGGCGCTGGAGTCCGTGCGCGCCCACGACCCGGCGCTCGGCGTGCTCGCCGAACGGATCGGGGAGCTGGGGATCCTGCTCGCCGACGTGGCGGGCGAGCTGGCCGGTTACGCCGACGGGCTCGACGCCGATCCGCTGCGGCTGGCGGCGGTCGAGGAGCGGCGCGCCGCACTGACCCAGCTGACCCGCAAGTACGGGCACGCCGGCGCCGCCGGAGCCACCGTGGACTCCGTCCTGGAGTGGGCCGAGCGGGGCTCCGTACGCCTGCTGGAACTCGACGGGGACGACGACCGGATCGAGGAGCTGACCGCCGAGCGCGATGCACTGCGCTCCGAACTGTCCGGGCTGGCCCAGGCGTTGACCGACGCGCGGACGGAGGCGGCCACGCGCTTCGGCTCCGCCGTCACGGCCGAACTGGCCTCGCTGGCCATGCCGCACGCCCGCGTGAGCATCGACATCCGCCAGACCGAGGACCCCTCGGGCGAGGGTGTCGAGGTCGGCGGTCGCGTGGTGACCTACGGGCCCTCGGGCGCCGACGAGGTGGAGCTGTTGCTCGCCCCGCACCCGGGCGCGCAGCCGCGGCCGATCGCCAAGGGCGCCTCCGGCGGTGAGCTCTCCCGGGTGATGCTGGCGGTCGAAGTGGTCTTCGCGGGCTCGGACCCGGTGCCGACGTACCTCTTCGACGAGGTCGACGCGGGCGTCGGCGGCAAGGCGGCGGTCGAGGTCGGCCGGCGCCTCGCGAAGCTGGCGAAGACCGCGCAGGTCGTCGTCGTCACGCACCTCCCGCAGGTGGCGGCCTTCGCGGACCGGCAGTTGCTGGTGGAGAAGACCGTCGACGGGTCCGTCACCCGCAGCGGCGTCACCGTCCTGGAGGGCGAGGACCGGATCCGCGAGCTGTCGCGGATGCTGGCCGGCCAGGAGGACTCGGAGACGGCCAGGGCGCACGCGGAGGAGCTGCTGGAGACCGCGCGCGCCGACGGCGTTTAATTCGGATGTGCTTGCGGTGCACGGTTGTTAGGTTCGCCGTGTGCCGAAGCTGAATCAGATCATCGCAGTCGAAAAGGGCGTCAAGTCCAAGGCCCTCCAGGAGCTGACCCAGGCTCACCAGGACGTGCAGAAGCCCGCCCTGCTCGCCGGCATCTCCCGGACCTACCAGCCCAAGGACGAGGAGGGCGAGCAGCTGCCGCCCGAGTCCACGCGGGTGCAGATCAAGGCCGAGGACGCCCTGCGGGCGACCGCGGGGACGCTGACGCGGCTCTTCGACGTGACCGCGACGAAGGACTGGGCGAACCGGTCCGCCGTCGCGGACGTGGTGGTCGACGGCGCGGTGCTGCTGCCCCAGGTGCCCGTGCCCTACCTGCTGTTCCTGGAGAAGCAACTCACCGACCTGCACACCTTCGTGCGCAAGCTGCCGGTGCTCGACGCCTCCGAGTCGTGGAACCTGGACCCCTCGACGGACTCGTGGAAGACGGACCCGGTGCGGACCATCCGCACGAAGAAGGTGCCGCGCAACCACGTCAAGGCCGAGGCCACGGAGAAGCACCCGGCGCAGGTCGAGGTGTACTACGAGGACGTACCGGTCGGTTACTGGACCACGGTGAAGTTCTCCGGCGCGCTGCCCGCCCGACGGGTCAACGAGCTCCTCGACCGCGTCGAGAAGCTCCAGCAGGCCGTCAAGTTCGCCCGCGAGGAGGCGAACAACACCGAGGTCACCGACCAGCGGATCGGCGACGCGGTATTCGGCTACCTCTTCCGGTAGCCCCACACACGCCCCCCGTCGCGAGCGGGGGGTGCGCGAAGAGCGCAAGCTGAAACTGATGTTGAAGCTGAAGAAGGGGTGTCAGTTGGGGGTTCGAATCCCTCCCCCCGCACCACGTGCGGGGGTGGCCCAAGCCCGGCAGAGGCGGCCCCGTCAATCTCAGATTCTCGCTCCAGTCTCAGTATTCGCCGCCGAACACCGGATCGACCGAGCGCGGGCGAACATCGACGGATGGGGGTTCAAGTCCCCCCGGCGCCTCTCTCGTGGCGCTGTAGTTCAAAGGCAGAACACGTCGATCTCAACATGATCCGCGGCTCTTAAACGCCGCCGGTGTGCGCAAATGGGTGGCAAGCTGGAGCCCGGGAGCTGGACATGCTCCCGGGCTCCGTCACGTTCCGGCCCGCGGCCGCGGCACGGGACGCGCCCCGTCCTCACCTATGTGGGTGATAGCCGGGGCCATGTGACGGGCCCTCGCACGGGATCCGCACCCGTATGGTCCCGGAACGCGCGTGCGGGCTGGCATCCTGGGCGACGTCCCTGACTCCCTCCTCCAGGAGCCCGGCCCGTGAGCAGCTCCGCGGTACCAGTCCCGGTCCAGCCGTACGGGCGACCTCCCCTGCGCACCGTCCAAGTCCTCGGCGGCGCCGGCGCGGGCAGCAGCGCCCACGTGCGCTCGCTGGCCACCGGGCTCGCCGCCCGCGGGCTACGGGTGACGGTGTGCGCGCCCGCCGAAGCGGAGGGGGAGTACGACTTCACCGGTGCCGGGGCGCAGTTCGCCCCCGACGCGGTGAGCGCGCTGCGGGCCGCGTGCGCCGGGGCCGACGTGGTCCACGCGCACGGGGTGCAGGCCGGAATGCGGGCCGCGCTGGCCCTGCGCGGGCGGCGGGTGCCGCTGGTGGTGACCTGGCACGGCGGTGGACCCGGGGCCAAGGGTGCGCTCGGGCGGCTCGCCCGGCTGATGGAACGCCGGGTGGCGCGGGCGGCCGCGGTGGTCCTGGGGACCTCGTCGGACCAGGTGGACCTGGCCCGGCTGCGCGGGGCCCGCGACGCGCGATTGGCCCCGGTGACGGTTCCCGGGGCGCGGGCCCGGTGCGACCTTGAGAAGGTCCGGGCGGAACTGGGCGTGGTGGAACGGCCGTTGCTGATCGCCGTCGGCAGCCTGGTGGCGCACCGCGGGTACGGGGTGCTGCTGGACGCGGCGCGTTCTTGGCGGGCGCTGGACCCCGTACCGCTGCTGGTGATCGCGGGGGAGGGGCCGCTGCGGCCGGAGCTGACGCGCCGGATCGTGGACGAGGACCTGCCCGTACGGCTGCTCGGGCGGCGGCCGGACGCGGCCGAGCTGCTGGCCGCGGCCGACGTCGCGGTCCTGCCGAGCCGGTGGGAGGCGCGCTCGCTGCTGGCCCAGGAGGCCCTGCGGGCCGGGGTGGCGCTGGTGGCGACCGAGGTCGGCGGCGTGCCGGAACTGGTCGGCGAGGCGGCGGTGCTGGTGCCGTACGGGGACGCGGAGGCGCTGGCCGCCGGGGTGAGCGGGCTGCTGTCGTCCCCGACCCGGCGGGCCGTGCTGGCGGAGGCCGGGCGGGCCCAGGCCGCGACGTGGCCGTCGGAGGACGACACGGTGGCCCAGGTGCTGTCCGTGTACGACGAACTGATGGAACGCTGGGGCCGCTGACCGGCCCGGGCCCGCCACTTTCAGCCTCGCCGGCGTTTGAGGCGCTGCCGGAGGCTACACGAGCCTCGCCGGCAGGCTCAGGGTTCCGCCCTGGACCCCGCGCCTCAATCGCCGGCGGGGCTGGGTGCGCCTCAAACGCCGGCGGGGCTGGGTGGGCTCGGCTCGGCGGACTCGTCCGCGTCAGCCGCACCTGCTGGTCCGGGGCCGCCGCTTTCAGCCTCGCCGGCGTTTGAGGCGCTGCCGGAGGCCATACGAGCCTCGCCGGCAGGCTCAGGGCCCCGCCCCGGACCCCGCGCCTCAAACGCCGGCGGGGCTGAATTGGCCCGGTGGGCCGGTCATTCCCAGTGGTGGCTGGGGGAGTTTGAGGCGCCGGGGGCTACGAGACGTGGCGGCGGGCTCTTAGGGCCAGGCTCAGGGAGAGGACCGTTTCGGGGTCGTCCAGGTCCGTGCCCAGCAGCTCCGCGATGCGGGCCAGCCGGTTGTAGAGGGTCTGGCGGTTCAGGTGCAGCTCCCGCGCCGTCTCCGCCTTGCGGCCCGCGTGGGCCAGGTACGTCTCCAGCGTGGGCAGCAGCGGCGGCTTCGAGGTCAGGTCGTGGGTGCGCAGCGCACCGATCGCCCGCTCCACGAAGGCGGCCAGGTCCGGCTGTTCGCGCAGCCGCCACAGCAGCAGGTCGATGTCCAGTCGGCGCGCGTCGTACCAGGGCCGTGCGGGCAGCCCCTGCGCCGCCGTCGCGGTCTCGGCCGCGTGCCGCAGGCCCGCGGAGGCCGCCGCCCAGCCGCCCGCCACCCCGACGACCACCGCGGGCGGAGCGCCCGCCCGGTCCAGCCCGGCCCGTTCCACCCCGGCCCGCAGCGCCGCCGCGACCCGGTCGGCGACCGTCGTGCGCTCCGACTCGGCCCGCAGGGACACCAGCAGCGGCACCCGCCCCTCCACGGGCCGCACGCCCAGCAGCACCGGCACGCCGACCGCCGCCAGCTCCTCCAGCACGGCCCGCGCGAGCACGGCCCAGTTCCCCGACGGGCCGAGGTCGGAGGCGAGCCGCATCACGATCGGCAGCAGCGGCCCGGCGCCCGGCTTGAAGCCCAGGACGCGCGCCTGCGCCGGGGCGTCGTCGGCGCTGATCCGGCCCTCCGCGAGGTCGGTCAGGAAGTCCCCGCGCCCGCGCGCCGCCAGCTCGTCCTCCTGGCGGGCCTGCATCAGCACCACCGCCAGCACCCCCGCGGCCCGCTCCGCCGCCATCCGGTGCACCGGCAGCAGCGGGGCCGAGACCCCGAGCAGGACCAGCCGCGCCCGGACCGAACCGGTGCCGTGCCCGCCGCCCGGTACGTCGACCACCACGGCGTGCGCCGACGGCTCGGCCTCGCGCTGGCCGCGCAGGCCCTCCCAGACCTGGAGCGGGTCGGCCGCGGCCTCGCCCGCCGTGCTGGCGGCCGCGAACAGCAGCTGCCCGTCGGGGGTCTCCAGGAACACCGGGTTGGCGGTGAAGTCCGCGAGGATGCGCAGCACCTGGGGGATGCCGCCGCCGCCCAGCAGCGCCTCCGTACAGCGCCGGTGGACTTCCTCGGCGCGCTGGAGCAGCGCGTAGTGGCCGTTGACGATCTCGGTGTGGACCTCCTCCGTCACGGTGACGAAGGGCACCTCCCGGTGCAGTTGGACCAGCGGCAGCCCGGCGGCGCGCGCCGTCTCCACGATCGTGGCGGGCAGCTTGGTGAACCGCGGGCCCAGCTCGACGACGAGCGCGGCGATCCCCCGGTCGGCGAGCCGGCGCACGAACGCCCGCTGCTCGCTCGGCCGGGTGCCCAGCCCGAGCCCCGTGGTCAGCAGCAGTTCGCCGCCCTTGAGCAGGGAGGCGATGTTGGGCACCTCGCCCGCGTGCACCCACCGCACGGTGCGGCCCAGCCGGTCCGCGCCCGCCATGACCTCCGGCAGCCCGCTGCGCAGTCCCGGCAGCTCCAGCGCGCGCTGAACGGTGATCCCGCCCTGGTTGTCCATATCTCGGGACGCTATCAGGGGTGCGCGGCGCTGTGATCAGGCCGGTTTGATGTTGTGGTTGAAGCGGAAGACGTTGTCGGGGTCGTACTGGGCCTTCACCCCGGCCAGCCGGCGCAGGTTCTCCGCACCGAGCCCGGCCGCGACCCGCTCGGGCCCCTCGTCACCGGTGAAGTTGAGGTACACGGCGCCCGTGCTCCACGGCTCGGCGTCCGCCCGTACGTCCTTGACCCACTGGCGGCAGCGCTCGTCGTCGGCCGGGTCCTCCCAGGCCGCGAAGGGGTGCACGGCCCAGGGGGAATCCCGGTACGGCACCGGGTAGTCCTTCGGGCCGTCGGCGATCGCACCGCCCAGCGGGAAGAGCACGTGCTGGGTGGCGGTGGGGACCGGCATCGAGGAGGCGCGGGCGCAGAAGACGTCGAGCAGCGCGTCAGGGGCCCCCGTCAGGTACTCCGCCGACCAGTAGTTGCGCAGGCCCGGGGGGTCGTCGAGCATGCACTGGAAGTCGGCGTACGGGATGGCCGTGACCAGCTCCGCCACGTGGGGCAGGGCCAGCAGCGGCCCCGCCACCCCGCGCATCTCCTCCTCGGTGCCGGCGTACGTCACCAGCGCGCCGCACAGCAGGGTGCCGACCCGTTCGGGGGGTACGAAGGGGGCGGGCGGACCGGTCATGAAGATCACGCCGCCGCCGGCCCGGGGCGGGGCCGCCTCCAGCAGGTCGCGGTAGAGGCGGGCCACCTCGGGCCCGGACTCCGGCTCGTAGAGCATCAGTGCGATCGCGAAGGCGGGCAGCGGGTGGGCGCGCAGGGTCAGGGAGGTCGCGACGCCGAAGTTGCCGCCGCCGCCGTGCAGGGCCCAGAAGAGTTCGGTGTTGTCCTCGGCGGTCGCGGTCAGGATCTCGCCGTCCGCGGTGACCAGGTCCACGCCGAGGAGGTTGTCCGCGGCGAGGCCGAAGGCACGGTCCAACCAGCCGGAACCGCCGCCGAGTACGAGCCCGCCGACGCCGGTGGTGGAGACGCGGCCGCCGGTGGTGGCGAGGGCGTGCGGGGCGCAGGCCCGGTCGAGGTCGCCCATCAGGGCGCCGCCGGCGACCCGGATCGCGCGGGCGGCGGGGTGGACGGTCACCTCGTTCATCCGGCGCAGGTCGACGACGAGGGCGCCGTCACCCAGGGCGTTGCCCGCGACGCTGTGGCCGCCGCCGCGGATCGCGACGGGCAGGTCCAGCTGGCGGGCGAAGCGGATCGCGGTGACGACGTCGGGTTCGCTCTCGCACTGGGCGATGGCGGCGGGGCGGCGGTCGACCATGCCGTTGAACACGGTGCGGGCGTCGTCGTATCCCGGATCGTCCGGGGCGAACACCTCGCCGGACAGATCCTCGCGGAGCGCGGTGAGGGCCGCGCCCGCCTTCGAGAGGGGCGCCATGGCTGCCCCCTTCCGCGGAGGGGCACTGGACGTCTCCAGCGTAGGGCGTGGGGGGTGGGGCCGCCTGTCCTGCCGGGGCGGGCGGGGGCCGGTGCGGGGGGTCGGTCGGCCGCCGCCGGGCCGCCGCTGTGCCCGTCGGCCGCCGCCGGGCCCGCTGTGCCTCCGGCGGCGCCTCAAACGCCGGCGGGGCTGGATTGGGCGGGCCCGGGTGGGTTGGCGGGGCTGGATTGGGCGGGCCCGGGGTGGTTGGCGGGGCTGGAGTGGGTGGGCCCGGGGTGGTTGGGTCGGGGCGGTTGGGTTGGTGGGGGGTTAGCCGCCGTAGGCGCCGCTGGCTGTGAGGCGGAGGGCGGTGTCGATCAGGGGGACGTGGCTGAAGGCCTGGGGGAAGTTGCCCACCTGGCGTTGGAGGCGGGGGTCCCATTCCTCCGCCAGCAGGCCGAGGTCGTTGCGCAGCGACAGCAGGCGCTCGAAGAGGCGGCGCGCCTCGTCCACGCGGCCGATCATCGCGAGGTCGTCGGCCATCCAGAACGAGCACGCCAGGAACGCGCCCTCGTCGCCCTCCAGGCCGTCCACGCCCGCCTCGTCGCCGGCCGTCGGGTAGCGCAGGATGAAGCCGTCCGGGGTGGACAGTTCCCGCTGGATCGCCTCGATGGTGCCGATGACCCGCTTGTCGTCCGGCGGCAGGAAGCCCATCTGCGGGATGAGCAGCAAGGAGGCGTCCAGCTCCTTCGACCCGTACGACTGGGTGAAGGTGTTGCGTTCCTTGTCGTAGCCCTTCTCGCACACGTCCTGGTGGATCTCGTCGCGCAGCTCGCGCCAGCGCTCCAGCGGGCCGTCCGCGTCCCCGCTCTCGATCAGCTTGATCGTGCGGTCCACGGCCACCCACGCCATCACCTTCGAGTGCACGAAGTGGCGGCGCGGGCCGCGCACCTCCCAGATGCCCTCGTCCGGCTCGTTCCAGTGGGTCTCCAGGTAGCGGATCAGCTTGAGCTGGAGCAGCGACGCGTAGTCGTTGCGGGCCAGGCCCGTCATGTGGCCCAGGTGCAGGGCCTCGGTGACCTCGCCGTACACGTCGAGCTGGAGCTGGTGCGCCGCGCCGTTGCCCACGCGCACGGGCGTGGAGTTCTCGTATCCGGGCAGCCAGTCCAGCTCGGTCTCGCCCAGCTCCCGTTCGCCCGCGATCCCGTACATGATCTGCAGGTTCTCCGGGTCGCCCGCCACCGCCCGCAGCAGCCACTCGCGCCAGGCGGCGGCTTCCGCGCGGTAGCCGGTGCGCAGCAGCGAGGAGAGGGTGATCGCGGCGTCGCGCAGCCAGGTGTAGCGGTAGTCCCAGTTCCGGACGCCGCCGATCTCCTCCGGCAGGGAGGTGGTCGGCGCGGCCACGATGCCGCCGGTGGGGGCGTAGGTCAGGGCCTTGAGGGTGATCAGGGAGCGGACCACGGCCTCCCGGTAGGGGCCGTGGTACGTGCACTGCTCGACCCACTCGCGCCAGAACCCGGTGGTGGCCTCCAGCGCCGCCTCGGCGTCGGGCGCCTCCGGCGGCTCCTTGTGCGAGGGCTGCCAGCTGATGCAGAAGGCGACCCGCTCGCCGGGAGCCACCGTGAAGTCGGCGTACGTCGTGAGGTCCTTGCCGTAGGTCTCCGCGTCCGTGTCCAGCCAGACCGAGTCCGGGCCCGCGACGGCGACCGTACGGGAGTCCACCTTGTGCACCCACGGGACCACGCGGCCGTAGCTGAAGCGCATCCGCAGCGCGGAGCGCATCGGCACCCGGCCGCTGACGCCCTCGACGATCCGGATCAGCTGCGGGGCGTGGTCCTCGCGCGGCGGCATGAAGTCGGTCACACGCACCGTGCCGCGCGGGGTGTCCCACTCGGACTCCAGCACCAGGGAGTCGCCGTCGTAGCGGCGGCGGTCGGCCCGCGGCGCCGTGGTGCCCGGGGCGAAGGCCGGGCCGATGCGCCAGAAACCGTGGTCCTCGGTCCCCAGGAGAGCCGCGAAGACGGCATGGGAATCGAAACGTGGCAGACACAACCAGTCCACCGAGCCGTCCCGACAGACCAGTGCGGCGGTCTGCATGTCCCCGATCAGTGCGTAATCCTCGATGCGCCCGGACACGTTGGATCTCCAGTCGAACGGCCACGTCCGCCCCGAAGGGCGCTTGCGTTGTGCGATTCCCGCTGAGTGATATCCGAGCAGGATATGACGGCACCCTAGTGATCTCCTTAAGTCTTGGAAGAATATGCCTGAGCCAAACGGGTGACGGGTGTTGGCGTTGCCAACGGGCACGGGGGTGGCCGGCGGGGACCGTGGTGCGGAGCCGTCCCGCGTGCGGCGCGCGCGTGGCCGGAGGCGGACTGTCCGGGTCGCTGATAGGCTGGTACCCCGTGGACCGGTGGTCTGCCTGTGCGAATCAGGAACCCCGAAACCGCAGCTCCGACGCCCCCGGACACTCCCTCACGGGACCCGGGGAAGGCGTCGGACTCACTCACCTCGCGACCACGGGAGCCCCCTCTTGGCGACGCCGCCCGCTGCTTTTCGAAACAGCACAGCCATGACGACCAAGCACATCTTCGTCACCGGGGGTGTCGCTTCGTCCCTCGGCAAGGGTCTGACGGCCTCCAGCCTGGGTGCGCTGCTGAAGGCGCGGGGCCTGCGGGTCACGATGCAGAAGCTCGACCCCTACCTGAACGTCGACCCGGGCACGATGAACCCGTTCCAGCACGGCGAGGTGTTCGTCACCAACGACGGCGCCGAGACCGACCTGGACATCGGCCACTACGAGCGCTTCCTCGACGTCGACCTCGACGGCTCGGCCAACGTCACGACCGGCCAGGTCTACTCGCAGGTGATCGCCAAGGAGCGGCGCGGCGAGTACCTCGGCGACACCGTGCAGGTCATCCCGCACATCACCAACGAGATCAAGCACCGCATCCGGCGGATGGCGACCGACGACGTCGACGTCGTGATCACCGAGGTCGGCGGCACGGTCGGCGACATCGAGTCGCTGCCGTTCCTGGAGACCGTCCGCCAGGTCCGCCACGAGGTCGGCCGCGACAACGTCTTCGTCGTGCACATCTCGCTGCTGCCCTACATCGGCCCCTCCGGCGAGCTGAAGACCAAGCCGACCCAGCACTCGGTCGCCGCCCTGCGCAACATCGGCATCCAGCCCGACGCGATCGTGCTGCGCGCCGACCGCGAGGTCCCGACCTCGATCAAGCGCAAGATCTCGCTGATGTGCGACGTCGACGAGGCCGCGGTCGTCGCCGCGATCGACGCCAAGTCGATCTACGACATCCCCAAGGTGCTGCACACCGAGGGCCTGGACGCCTACGTCGTGCGCAAGCTCGACCTGCCGTTCCGCGACGTGGACTGGAGGGTCTGGGAGGACCTGCTGGACCGGGTCCACAACCCCGACCACGAGGTCAAGGTCGCGCTCGTCGGCAAGTACATCGACCTGCCCGACGCCTACCTGTCGGTGACCGAGGCGCTGCGCGCCGGCGGTTTCGCCAACAAGGCCCGCGTCCAGATCAAGTGGGTCACCTCCGACGACTGCAAGACCCCGGCGGGCGCCGCCGCGCAGCTGTCCGACGTGGACGCGATCTGCGTGCCCGGCGGCTTCGGCGACCGCGGTGTCAACGGCAAGGTCGGCGCGATCACCTACGCCCGCGAGAACAAGGTCCCGCTGCTCGGCCTGTGCCTGGGCCTGCAGTGCGTGGTCATCGAGGCCGCGCGCAACCTGGCCGGCATCGAGGACGCGAACTCCACCGAGTTCGACGCCTCCACCCCGAACCCGGTGATCTCCACGATGGAGGAGCAGCTGGCCTTCGTCGAGGGCGCGGGCGACCTGGGCGGCACCATGCGCCTGGGCATGTACCCGGCGAAGCTCGCCGAGGGCTCGATCGTGCGCGAGGTCTACGCCGACCAGCCGTACGTCGAGGAGCGCCACCGCCACCGCTACGAGGTGAACAACGCCTACCGCGGCGAGCTGGAGAAGAAGGCGGGCCTCGTCTTCTCCGGTACCTCCCCGGACAACAAGCTCGTCGAGTACGTCGAGTACCCGCGCGAGGTGCACCCCTACCTGGTGGCCACCCAGGCCCACCCGGAGCTGCGCTCGCGTCCGACCCGCCCGCACCCGCTCTTCGCGGGCCTGGTCAAGGCCGCCGTGGCGCGCCAGCAGGGCAAGTGAGCGCACGTCCGACCGCGTAGCGGTCGATAACGTAGGCAGCCGGGGCACGGGATCGTGCCCCGGCTGTCGCGTTTCCCGGGAGGGTATGGCCATGGGCATCACTGACACGGCGGAGTCGTGGGAGGTCGTCGCCGCGCGCACGCCGTTCGAGGGCGCGAAGACGGCGGTCCGCTCGGACCAGGTCCGGATGCCGGACGGGACCGTCGTCCGGCGCGACTACCAGGTGCACCCGGGATCGGTGTGCGTGCTGGCGCTGGACGAGGAGGACCGGGTGCTGGTGCTGCGGCAGTACCGGCACCCCGTGCGGCACCGGCTGTGGGAGCTGCCGGCCGGGCTGCTCGACGTGGTCGGGGAGAACCCGTTGCACGCGGCGCAGCGGGAGCTGTACGAGGAGACCCACGTCAAGGCCGGGTCCTGGTGGGTGCTGGCCGACTTCTTCGCCTCGCCCGGGGGGTCCGACGAGGCGATCCGGATCTTCCTGGCGCGGGACCTCGCGGAGTCGCAGGAGGAGCGGTACGCGGGCTCCGACGAGGAGGCGGACATGGAGCTGGTGCGGGTGCCGGTGGGGGAGCTGGTGCGGGGGGTGTTGGCGGGGGAGCTGGCCAATCCCGGGCTGGTGACGGGGGTGCTGGCGTTGTCGGCCGCGCTCTCGGGGGGTGGCGTGGGCTCGCTGCGGCCGGCCGACGCGCCGTGGCCGGCCCGGCCGTACGGGGCCTAGCCCTGCGGGGCGCGGTGCGGGGCCGCTGGGCGCGGGTGGCGCGTGCCTCTGCCCGTGGCCGGCCGCAGTGGCCCCTCCCTGCCTCCGGCGGCGCCTCAATCGCCGGCGGGGCTGGATGCGGCCGGGTGCGGGCGGCTGCGTGCCCCGTGCCTCCGGCGGCGCCTCAAACGCCGGCGGGGCTTGGTGGGGGCCGGGTGCGGTGGGTCGTCCCTGCCTCCGGCGGCGCCGCAATCGCCGGCGGGGCTGGGTGTGGCCGGGTGCGGGCGGCCGCGTGCCTCGTGCCTCCGGCGGCGCCTCAATCGCCGGCGGGGCTTGGTGGGGCTGGCTGTGGTGGGTCGTTTCTGCCTCCGGTGGCGGCTCGAACGCCGGCGGGGTTGAGAAGGTCCGCGGCCAGCTGACTCCAGCCTCGCCGGCGTTTGAGGCGCCGCCGGAGGCATGAGGGGCCATCGGGCCTCCGGGGAGGGATGGTGTGACCATCCGCTGATCCGATCGGGCGATTTGTCCGCCGCGCTCCACCCGGTTCGTCGCTCTGTGTGAACTACTCTCGGGATCCCCGAGGGCAGGGAGAGGAGCGGATCCGTGACGGATTTCGTCGGGCGGAGGCGCGAGCTCAAGGAGCTGCGCGAAGACATCGCCAGGACCGGGCTCGACACCCTCTCCGGCCGCAAGGCCAAGGCGCCGCGGGCGCGGGTGCTGCTCGTGGCGGGGCGCCCCGGAAGCGGGCGCAGCGCCCTCGCCGAGGCGTTCGTGGGCGAGGTGGCCGACGAGTACCCCGACGGGGTGCTCCGGACCCGGCTCACCGCCCCCGGCGGCGCGCCCGTCGCCACGGAACGGGTCGTCAGGGGCCTGCTGGAGGCGCTCGGCCGGCCCACCCCGCCCGGCGCCGCCGAGGACGAGCTGAGCTCCGCGCTGCGCGAGGCGCTCGCCGACCGGCGGGCGATCCTCCTGGTCGACGACGCCGCCGACCCGCACCAGGTGGACGCGCTGCTGCCGGACACCCCCGAGTGCCTGGTCGTGGTGACCGCCGAGGGCCCCCTCACCGGGATCCCGGACGTCCGCCCCTGCACCCTGGGCGGCCTCGACACCCCCTCCGCCGTGGAACTGCTCGCCCAGCGCATGGGCGCCACCCGCGTCACCGCCGACCCACGCGCCGCCGAGGCGCTCGCCGAGGCCTGCGGGGGCCAGCCGGCCGCGCTCGCCCTGGCCGGGGGCTACCTGGCGGCCCACCCCAAGGCCGCCGTCGCCGACGTGGCCAAGCAGCTCCACGACATGCCCGCCGGCACAGCGGGCCCGCTGGCCCGCGCCTTCCGGCTGGTCTACGAATCCCTTCCGCAGCCCGCCCAGCGCAGCCTGCGGCTGCTGCCGCTCGCCCCGGCCGGGGTGGTCGACTCGCACATCGCCTCGGCCCTCGCCGGCTGCTCCGTCGCGGCGGCCCAGTCCACGCTGGAGGACTTCGCCGGGCTGGCGCTGCTGCGCCCCGAGGCCGACGGCCAGTACCTGCTGCCCGGCTGCCTCGCCCCGCTGCTCCAGGCGCTCCTGGAGGCCAAGGAACGCACGGCCGAGGTCCAGCTGGCCCGGGCCCGGATGCTGGAGCGCACCGTCCGGCTGCTGCACTCCTGCCGGGCCATGGCCGAGGAGGACGAGGACGCCGTACGGGAGATGCTCGACGGGCTGCCGCGCACCCTGCGCTTCCCGGACCGCAGGGCCGCCGCCCGCTGGCTGGACGGCCGGCTGCCCGCGCTGACCGCGGCCGCCGCGCTGGCCGTCGCGGACGGCGAGCTGGACACCCTGGCCCGGCGCCTGGTCGCGGCCCTCGTACGGGCGCTGGCCGAGCACCGCGGCACCGCGGAGGCGGCGCCCGAGCTCTACGGGCTGCACCGCCTCGTGCTGGACGTCGCCGAGCGCCGCGGGCTGCACCGCGAGCAGGCCGCGGCCCTGCTGAACCTGGCCGACCTGGATGCCGAGACCGGACGTACGCACGAGGCCCTGGAGCGCTACCGGGCCGCGCTGGACGCGGGACGGGCGGCGAACGACCCCTACGCGACCGGCCGCGCGATGGAATCCGTAGGCGGCGCCTACCAGGAGCTGGGGGACTGGCACCGGGCCGCGGACTGGTTCGGTCGAGCGCTGTCCCAGGCCCTCGCGAGGGGGGAGCGAGCGGACGAGGCGAGGCTGTACGGGCGGCTCGGCAACGTGCACACCTACGCGGGTCGCTACGGGGACGCGCTGCGCAGTTGGCGCGCGGCCTCGGCGGGCTACCGCAAGCTGGCCGATGTCCCGGGCCAGGCAAAGGCGTTGAGCGAAATGGCACGGGTGCGCGAGTACGCCGGGCGGCCGGAGGAATCGCTGCACACCTGCCGCGAGGCGGTCGAGCTGGCGCGCAAGGCCGGTGATCTGCGGTTGCAGGCCGCGCTCCAGGTCCGGCTCGCCGACACGCTCGACCGCCTCGGCGACCCCGCGGCCGCCAGACTGCACCGGGCCACGGCCGACAGATTGCTGGGAGATGACCCCGCAGCCTGCGAAATCCGTAGTGGTTCCGACTAAGATTATTCGTTTGCAAGGCTAGACAGCGACTCATCCTTCATTAGACTGGGTTCACCGCGGCATCCCGTGGTGCATCCCGTTGCGCGTTCTTGTGGGCGGGTATGTATGGAAGTACCCCGTAATTTCCCCTGAGCCAAGGACCGTGATCGACGATGAAGGTCGGCATCCCCCGCGAGGTCAAGAACAACGAGTTCCGGGTCGCCATCACGCCCGCCGGCGTGCATGAGCTGGTCCGGGGCGGCCACCAGGTCTTCGTCGAGCAGAACGCCGGTGTCGGCTCCTCGATCACGGACGCCGAGTACGTCTCGGCCGGCGCCGAGATCCTCGGTACCGCCGACGAGGTCTGGGCCACGGCCGACCTGCTGCTGAAGGTCAAGGAGCCCATCGCGGAGGAGTACCACCGCCTCCGCAAGGACCAGACCCTCTTCACCTACCTGCACCTCGCGGCCTCCCGCGAGTGCACGGACGCGCTGCTGGAGTCCGGCACCACCGCCATCGCGTACGAGACGGTCGAGCTGGCCAACCGCGCCCTCCCGCTGCTCGCCCCGATGTCCGAGGTCGCGGGCCGCCTCGCCCCGCAGGTCGGCGCCTACCACCTGATGCGCTCGGTCGGTGGCCGCGGCATCCTCCCCGGCGGCGTCCCCGGCACCCAGGCCGCGAAGGCCGTCGTCATCGGCGGCGGCGTCTCCGGCTGGAACGCCGCGCAGATCGCCATCGGCATGGGCTTCCACGTGACCCTGCTCGACCGCGACATCAACAAGCTGCGCGAGGCCGACAAGATCTTCGGCACGAAGATCCAGACGATCGTCTCCAACGCCTTCGAGCTGGAGAAGGCGGTCCTGGAGGCCGACCTCGTCATCGGTGCGGTGCTCATCCCGGGTGCGAAGGCCCCGAAGCTGGTCACCAACGAGCTGGTCTCCCGGATGAAGCCCGGAAGTGTCCTTGTCGACATTGCGATCGACCAGGGCGGCTGCTTCGAGGACTCCCGTCCGACCACCCACGCCGAGCCGACCTTCGAGGTCCACAACTCGGTCTTCTACTGCGTCGCCAACATGCCGGGCGCGGTGCCGAACACCTCCACCTACGCCCTCACCAACGCCACGCTGCCCTACATCGTGTCGCTGGCGAACAACGGCTGGGTCGAGGCGCTGCGTCGCGACGCCGCGCTCGCGCTGGGTCTCAACACCCATGACGGACAGGTCGTTTACGGCCCGGTCGCCGAGGCCCACGGCCTGCCGACCCTGGAGCTGAGCTCGCTCCTCGGCTGATCCGACACGCGCGGTCGACATCGGTCGACGGCTTCCCGTCAACGACTGACGTCAATCTCACGTATCCGGCCGGACCTTGTCAGCAAGGTCCGGCCGGAGGTGTTTCGAGGCCCGCGGCGACCCCGCTCAACTCGCCTCGAACGTAACCCTTTAACCGATTCGCGCACCCGTGAAACTTCGCAGTGACAGCTCGCACGCCCTTGACAGAGTGGTGTTCGGTTGCCGACACAACGCGGCGGGTCCGGCGGATTGTGTTGCTGCGGAGCGGTGACACGCCATAGAGTCGCCAACCGTCGGCATGGTGCCACGCTGACCTATCGATAAGTGTCCTGGTCACGTCCAAGGAGGTAAGACGACTTGTGAATGAGTCGACATTTGCTCCTGGAGGTGGCCAAGCAGGGATGCCTGCGCGGGGCCAGGGTCCTGTGGGACTCGAGGCTGTCGGCTCCGTCGCGGTACGCACCTTCGCAAACCACCAGCACCTGACGACGCCCCAAAAGAGCATGGACGGCCTAGACGTGAACTCCAGGGCCGGCGACCTGAGCGGCGAAAAGCCCACTGGTTTCGCCGACTATGACGTGGTGCCCGAAGGGCACTTCTACGACCCCGACGCCGAGTACGAGCCCGACCCCGAGTACGCGGCCACCCTCGCGCCCGACGCTGCCCGCCAGCGCCGGGAGCGGATCGGCCCGACCGGACGGCCGCTGCCGTACTTCCCGATCCCGGGTCCGCTGACCGACCACGGTCCGGCGAAGATCATCGCGATGTGCAACCAGAAGGGCGGCGTGGGCAAGACCACGTCGACCATCAACCTGGGTGCCGCCCTCGCCGAGTACGGGCGCCGCGTGCTGCTCGTCGACTTCGACCCGCAGGGCGCGCTGTCCGTGGGCCTCGGCGTGAATCCGATGGAACTCGACCTGACGGTCTACAACCTGCTCATGGAGCGGGGGATGTCGGCCGACGAGGTGCTGCTGAAGACGGCGGTCCCGAACATGGACCTGCTGCCCAGCAACATCGACCTCTCCGCGGCCGAAGTGCAGTTGGTCAGCGAGGTCGCGCGCGAGTCGACGCTCCAGCGGGCGCTGAAGCCGCTGATGGCCGACTACGACTACATCGTGATCGACTGTCAGCCCTCGCTCGGTCTGCTGACCGTGAACGCCCTGACGGCGGCTCACAAGGTCATCGTCCCGCTGGAGTGCGAGTTCTTCGCGCTGCGCGGCGTGGCGCTGCTGACCGAGACCATCGAGAAGGTGCAGGAGCGGCTCAACCCCGAGTTGGAGCTCGACGGCATCCTCGCCACGATGTACGACTCCCGTACGGTGCACAGCCGCGAGGTGCTGGCGCGGGTCGTCGAGGCCTTCGACGACCACGTCTACCACACCGTCATCGGCCGTACGGTGCGCTTCCCGGAGACCACGGTCGCCGGTGAGCCGATCACCACGTACGCGTCCAACTCCGTCGGCGCCGCCGCCTACCGCCAGTTGGCCAGGGAGGTGCTCGCCCGGTGTCCCGCCGAGTGAGTCTGCCCGGAGCCGACGAACTGTTCCGCACGACCGGGGGGACCGCCCTCCAGTCGTCCTCGCCGCGACGCGCGGCCGAGGACGCGGCCACGGCCGCGGGCGGTGCGTCGGTCCGGACGGAGCACACCGCCACCGCGGAGGACGCGGGGGCGGAGGGGCGCAGCCGGGAGGCGGAGTCCGCCGCGGGCGCCGTGGGCCAGCAGCGCAGGCCGCAGGAAGGTTCTGTCAGCTCCGTCGGCGGGGCCGGCGGCGGCGAGCAGCGGCGCGGCAAGGGCCGCGGGGCGAACCGGCGGCCCAGCGGGCGCGAGCGGCACGACGAGAAGATCACGGTCTACGTCTCCGCCGAAGAGCTGATGGACCTGGAGCACGCGCGGCTGGTGCTGCGCGGCGAGCACGGGCTCGCGGTGGACCGCGGGCGGATCGTGCGCGAGGCCGTCGCGGTCGTCCTGGCCGATCTGGAGTCCCGCGGGGACGCGAGCATCCTGGTCCGCCGCCTGCGCGGGCGCTGACCCGCCGCTCGTACGCCGCGTCCCGCCCCGCCGGGGCGGAGGCGGCAGCATGGGGGCCGTAACGACCGTTCCGCCCCCGCACTCCCTGGACCGCGATGCCTCCCTCGACCGCCGACCCCGGCCGTCCCGCCCGCCGCAGCCTGGGCCGTGGCCCCGGCCGGGCCGCTCCCGAACCGCCGGAGGGCGCCGTGGAGCCCGCGCGGCCCTCGCCGGCCGTGGCGGGCCCAGAGGTCGTGCGAGGGCCTCAGGGGCCCGCTGAGGGCCTTCGTGACGGGTCCGGGGCGCGGGACGCGCGCGCCGCGGAGCCCGACGGGCCGCGGGAGGAGCCCGGGGAGCCGACGGGAGCGCCCGACGCCGCGCCCGGGGATCCCGGTGCGCAGGATCCGGGGGCGCAGGATCCGGGGGTCGTGGCGGGCGACGGCCGCTTCAGGCTGCGGCTGGCGAACTTCGAGGGTCCCTTCGACCTGCTGCTCCAGCTGATCTCGCGGCAGAAGCTCGACGTCACGGAGGTCGCCCTCTCCCGGGTCACCGACGAGTTCATGGCGCACATCCGGGCCATGGGGCCCGACTGGGACCTCGACCAGACCACCGAGTTCCTCGTCGTCGCCGCCACCCTCCTCGACCTCAAGGCCGCCCGGCTGCTGCCGGTCGCCGAAGTGGAGGACGAGGCGGACCTGGCGCTGCTGGAGGCGCGGGACCTGCTCTTCGCCCGACTGCTCCAGTACCGCGCGTACAAACGCATCGCCACGATCTTCGAGCAGCGTGCCGAGGACGAGGGCCGGCGCCACCCCCGCACCGTCGGGCTGGAGCCGCACCACGCCGCACTGCTGCCGGAGGTGGTCCTCGGCATCGGCCCCGAGGGCTTCGCGCGGCTCGCGGTCAAGGCCATGCAGCCCCGGGCCCGGCCCGAGGTGTACGTCGACCACATCCACGCACCGCTCGTCAGCGTCCGGGAGCAGGCGGAGGTCGTCGTGCGGATCCTGCGGGCCCGCGGCGAGGCCACCTTCGAGGAGCTGACCGAGGACACGGGGGACACCCTCACGGTGGTGGCGCGCTTCCTGGCGCTGCTGGAGCTGTACCGGGAGAAGGTGGTCGTCCTGGAGCAGGAGGAGGCCCTGCGGACGCTCACCGTCCGCTGGACCGGCGCGGCGGGCGCGGACGGCGTCCCGGCGCCGTTGACCGTGAGTGACGAGTTCGACCGGACCGGGGAAGGCGCGCGGGATGAGTGACGTGGGAGAGCTGGCGCTGGGGCCGGCGCTGGAGGCCGTACTGATGGTGGTCGACGAGCCCGCGACCGAGGCCCACCTGGCCAAGGTGCTGGAGCGCACGCCCCGGGAGGTGGCGCTCGCCCTGCGGGAGCTGGCCGACGAGTACACCCGCCAGGGCCGCGGCTTCGAGCTGCGGCTGATCGCCGGGGGCTGGCGGTTCTACAGCCGACCGCAGTACGCGGCGGCCGTGGAGGGCTTCGTCCTGGACGGCCAGCAGGCCCGGCTCACGCAGGCCGCGCTGGAGACGCTGGCGGTGGTCGCCTACCGTCAGCCGGTGAGCCGCTCGCGGGTCTCGGCGGTGCGCGGAGTCAACTGCGACGGGGTCATGCGGACCCTCCTGCAGCGCGGTCTGGTGGCCGAGGCGGGGACGGAACCCGAAACAGGTGCGATCCTGTACAGGACGACGAACTACTTTCTGGAGCGGATGGGCCTGCGCGGCCTGGACGAGCTCCCGGAGCTCGCGCCCTTCCTCCCCGAGGCGGACGCGATCGAAGCAGAGACGCTGGAGGGTGTGCCGTCGTTCGATCCGGACGAGGCGTACGCCCCGGACGATTCTGAAGACGACAAGACGACGGAACTTTGATGCGAAGCAGCGGCAACGGCAACGGCGGCGGCAACAGGAACAGCGGCGGCGGTGGTGGCGGACGCGGTGGTAACTCCCGCGGCGGCTCCTCCTCCGGCGGCGGCAACTACCGCGGCGGCGGCTCCTCCGGCGGTGGTAACTCCCGCGGCGGCTCCTCCGCCGGCGGCTCCTCCCGCGGTGGCGGCTACCAGGGTGGCGGCTCCGGCGGCTACCAGGGCGGCGGCTCGCGTGGTGGCTCGTCCTCCGGCGGCTCCTCCTCCGGTGGTGGCTACCAGGGTGGCGGCTCCGGCGGCTACCAGGGCGGCGGCTCGCGTGGCGGCTCCTCCTCCGGTGGCGGCTACCAGGGCGGCGGCTCCCGCGGGGGCTACCAGGGTGGCGGTTACCAGGGCGGCTCCGACGCGCGCGACCGCGACCAGGCCCCGGCCCCGCGGATCCGCAACCCCCGCCCCGAGGAGCGCCGCTACGACGTCGGCCCCGAGGGCGAGCGCAACGGTCGCGGCGGTGCCAAGGCGGGCGGCGGCGGTGCCCGCGGCGCGGCCGACGGCAACCGCGGTGGCGGTGCGCGCGGCGCGGCGGCGCGCGGTGGCGCCAAGGGCGGCCCCAAGACCTCCCGGACCCCCGCCATCGGCGGCGCGGGCGGCCCGCGGATCGGCCCCGGCAGCCGCAGCGGCCGGTCCAAGCCGCGCGAGCTGGAGGCGCGGATCGAAGAGCGCGTGCGCGACCGCTACGCGGACAAGCCCGAGATCAAGACCCCGAAGACCTTCCCGGGCGCCGAGGAGGAGGGGGAGCGCCTGCAGAAGGTGCTCGCCCGTGCGGGCATGGGTTCGCGCCGGGCGTGCGAAGAGCTGATCCAGCAGTCGCGCGTCGAGGTCAACGGCGAGATCGTGCTGGAGCAGGGCAAGCGCGTCCAGCCGTCGGACGAGATCAAGGTGGACGGCCTGACCGTCGCCACCCAGTCGTACCTGTTCTTCGCGCTGAACAAGCCCGCGGGCGTCGTCTCCACGATGGAGGACCCGGACGGCCGCCAGTGCCTCGGCGACTACGTCACCAACCGCGAGACGCGGCTGTTCCACGTCGGTCGGCTCGACACGGAGACCGAGGGCATCATCCTGCTCACCAACCACGGTGAGCTGGCCCACCGCCTCACGCACCCGAAGTACGGCGTGAAGAAGACGTACGTCGCCGCCATCACCGGCCCGCTGCCGCGTGACATCGGCAAGCGCCTCAAGGACGGCATCGAGCTGGAGGACGGCTACGCCCGCGCCGACCACTTCCGCGTCGTCGACCAGCTCGGCAAGAACTACCTGGTCGAGGTGACCCTCCACGAGGGCCGCAAGCACATCGTCCGCCGCATGCTGGCCGAGGCCGGCTTCCCGGTCGAGAAGCTCGTGCGGACCGCCTTCGGCCCGATCGAGCTGGGCGACCAGAAGTCGGGCTGGCTGCGCCGCCTGACCAACACCGAGGTCGGCATGCTCATGCGCGAGGTCGGCCTCTAGCCAGGCCGCGGGTCACCACCCCGCACCACCGCACCACCCAGGAGAGCCCGCGGCGCCACCGGCGCCGCGGGCTTTTCCCTTGCCCGGCGCCCCCGTCCCGCTTTATAGTCAGGGTGACTATTAAAGAAGGGGGGCGGTCATGGGCTGGACCGAGGTACTCGGCTTCGCCACCGGCGCCCTGTGCGTCTGGCTGGTGGCCCGCCAGCACGTCGCCAACTGGCCGATCGGCATCGCCAACAACGTCTTCTTCATCGCGCTCTTCGCCGGGGCCGGCCTCTACGCCGACGCCGGGCTGCAGATCGTCTTCATCGCCCTCGCCGCGTACGGCTGGTGGTCCTGGACCCACGGGGGTGGACCGGGAACGGCCGAGGCCCTGCCGGTGCGCGCCACCACGCGCACCGAATGGACCTGGCTGGCCGCGGCGGGGGCGGTGGGGGTCCTCGCCCTCACCCTGCTCCTCGGGCGGGTCAGCGACTCCACCGTGCCCTTCTGGGACGCGCTCACCACCGGGCTCTCGCTCGCGGCCACCTACGGGCAGTGCCGCAAGCTCGTCGAGTCCTGGTGGCTGTGGATCGCGGCCGACCTCGTGTACATCCCGCTGTACGCCTACAAGGGCCTCTACCTGACCTCCGTGCTCTACGCCGGCTTCCTCGCCCTGTGCCTGATCGGGCTGCGCGCCTGGCGGCGCGAGCTGAACGCCGCGTCCGGCGCCCGTACCGCGGCCCTGGGAGCGGGCGCGTGAGCGCGCACGGGCGGCGCCACGGGCACGGGCTGGTGCTCGGGAAGTTCTACCCGCCGCACGCCGGCCACCACCACCTGGTGCGGACCGCCCAGGACCAGTGCGAGCGGCTGACCGTCCTGGTCTGCGCGGCCTCCGTCGAGTCGGTGCCGCTCGCCGACCGGGTCGCCTGGATGCGCGAGGCGCACCCGGGGGCGCGGGTCGTCGGCGCGGTGGACGACATCCCGGTGGACCTCCTGGACCCGGCGGTCTGGGAGGCCCACATGGCGGTCTTCCGGGGCGCCGTCGGCGAGCCGGTGGACGCCGTCTTCACCTCCGAGGAGTACGGGACCGAGCTGGCCCGGCGCTTCGGCGCCGAGGAGGTCAGCGTCGACCCCGCCCGCTCCCTCTTCCCGGTCTCCGGGACGGCGGTGCGCGCGGACCCCGTGGGCACCTGGGAGTTCCTCGGCCCGGGCGTACGGGCCGCGCTCGCCCGGCGGGTCGTCGTCCTCGGCGCCGAGTCCACCGGCACCACCACCCTGTCCCGAGCGCTGGCCGCGCACTACCGGCGCCGGGGCGGGGTCTGGGCGAAGACCGGCTGGGTCGCCGAGTACGGGCGCCGCTACAGCGAGGAGAAGCTGGCGGCCCTGCGCGCCGCGGACCCGGCGGCGGACTGGGCCGATGTCGCCTTCGCCTCCGCCGAGTTCCCGGTGATCGCGCGCCGTCAGGACGCGGACGAGGACGCGGCGGCCCGGCTCGGCTCCCCGGTGCTCTTCTGCGACACCGACTCCTTCGCCACCGGCATCTGGCACGAGCGCTACCTCGGCGCCCGCAGCGCGGAGGTGGAGGAGATCGCCCGCTCCGGGCCCCGACGGGACCTGTACCTGCTCACCGACCACGAGGGCGTTCCCTTCGAGGACGACGGGCTGCGCGACGGGCCGCAGCTGCGCCCCTGGATGACCGGCCGGTTCCACGAGGAACTCACCCGCACCGGCCGGCGCTTCCTCGTCATCGGCGGGGACCGCGAGGAGCGGCTGGAGACGGCCGTCGCGGCGGTCGACGGGCTGCTCGCGGAGGGCTGGTACTTCGCCGACCCGCTCCCCGAGGACGTACGGCCCCTGGAGCACCGGTGAGCGCCCCGCCCCGCGCCGCGCGCCCCGCCGGGTACGACCCGGCCGCCTTCGAGCCGTTCGCCGTCGCCGTCGACCTCGCCGTCTTCACCGTGCGGGAGGCACGGCTGCACGTCCTGCTGATCCGGCGCGGCCAGGAACCGTACGCCGGGGCCTGGGCGCTGCCCGGCGGCTTCGTGCTGCCCCGGGAGTCGGCCGAGGCCGCCGCCCGCCGCGAGCTCGCCGAGGAGACCGGGCTGCCCGGTGCGGTGGTCGCCGACCTTCACCTGGAACAGCTGCGGACCTACAGCGAACCCGACCGGGACCCCCGGATGCGGGTCGTCTCGGTCGCCTTCACCGCGCTGGTCCCCGACCTGCCCGAACCGGCCGCGGCGGGCGGCGGCGACGCCGAGCACGCGCGCTGGACGCCGCTCGGGGAGGCCCGCGGCCCGGCCGCCGAACTGGCCTTCGACCACGCGGTGATCCTGGCCGACGCGCGCGAGCGGATCGGCGCGAAGCTGGAGTACACCTGCCTGGCCACCGCCTTCTGCCCGCCCGAGTTCACGCTCGGGGAGCTCCAGGGCGTCTACGAGACCGTCTGGGACACGGCCCTGGACCGGCCCAACTTCCGCCGCAAGGTGCTCGCCACCCCCGGCTTCGTCGACGCCGTGCCGGGCGCCGCCCGGCTGACCGGCGGCCGCGGCAAACCGGCCGCGCTCTACCGGGCCGGGCCGGCGACCGCCCTCCACCCGCCCCTGCTCCGCCCCTCGGAAGGACCCACACGATGACCACGACCACCAAACGGGCGGCGACGGGGGCGATGACCGGGCTGGCCCTGGGCGACGCCCTCGGCTTCCCGACCGAGTTCAACGACGTCCCCTCGATCCTCGCCAAGACGGGCCCCTGGCGGCAGATGGCACTGCCGCGGCCGGCGATCGTCACCGACGACACCCAGATGACCCTGGCCCTCGCCCGCGGGATGCGGACGGCCGCCGAGCGGGGTCCGCTCGCCCCGCTGCGGCTCGCCCGGCCGGTCCGCGAGGAGTTCGTCGAGTGGTACCGCTCGCCCGAGAACAACCGCGCCCCGGGCCGCACCTGCATGGTCGCCTGCTCCCTGTTGGCGCAGCCGGACCGCGACTGGCGCGACGCCAGCCAGGTCGGCTCGAAGGGCTGCGGGGCGAACATGCGGGTGGTCCCGGTGGGGCTCGTACCGGGCTGGACCGAGGAGGAGCGGGCCGGCGCGGCCCAGCTCCAGTCGGCCCTCACCCACGGGCACCCGACCGCACTCGCGGCCTCCGACCTCACCGCGCACGCCGTGTACCTGCTGGCCCAGGGCGCCGAGGTGACGGGGCTGGTCGGGCTGCTGCGCTCGTACGCCCTCGACAACCGCACCCGCTACCACGAGCGGTGGCTCGGCGACCTGTGGCAGCGCACCACGGCCGATGTCTCGCCCGAGTCGTACATGGCCCGCGGCTGGGACGACTGCCTGGCCGTCTTGGACCGGCTGTCGGCCGCCCTGCGCGAACCCTCCCCGGAGACGGACCCCTGCCTGACCACCGGTGACGGCTGGATCGCGGAGGAGGCCCTGGCCACGGCCCTGCACTGCTTCCTGCTCTTCCCCGAGGAGCCGCTGACCGCGCTGCGACGGGCCGCCTGTACGGCGGGCGACTCGGATTCGATCGCCTGCCTCACGGGTGCCTTCGCGGGCGCCCACCTCGGTGCGGACGTCTGGCCCCGCGACTGGGAGGGCCGCATCGAGTACCGCGACGAACTCCTGGCCTTCGGTGCCCTCTGGGACGTGTGAGTCGCGCTGTTCACATGGGGCGTCGGCGCCCCCGGCCCCGCCGGGCGTCGTGCCTCCGGCGGCGCCTCAATCGCCGGCGGGGCTGGAGGTGGTGGGGGTGGCTGCCCCCGGCCCTGCCGGGTGTTGTGCCTCCGGCGGCGCCTCAATCGCCGGCGGGGCTGGGGGTGGCGGGGTTGGCTGCTCCTGGCCCTGCCGGGTGTCGTGCCTCCGGCGGCGCCTCAATCGCCGGCGGGGCTGGGGGTGGCGGGGGCGAGGCGGCTCCCGGGGTCAGGTGGCTGAGGTGTGGCGGGTGCGGGTGAGGAAGTCCTCGACGCGGGGGAGGTCCGGGTCGGCGGGGAGGGGGGAGGTGGCGAGGGCGGCCTCGCACTGCGCCTCCAGGCTCGCCATCAGGGCCTCCACCTCGGGCCACGGGACCTCGCCGCGCTTGACGGCGAGCAGGCCCTCGCGCCGCTCGCCGACGTCGATCGACAGCTCGCCGGTGCGCAGCAGGTCCCGGCAGGACTCCAGCAGGCGCAGCAGGTGCATCGCGTGCTTCCAGCGCGGGGCGCCGTGCACCCGGACGTCCGTCCGCAGCTTGGCGCGCTGCGCGGTCGCGTAGCGGGTGAAGGTGGTGTGCGCGCGCCGGGACAGGAACGCCCCGCGGAGCGAGAGGAGTTCCTCGCCCACCGGGGTCAACCGTTCCACCAGCGGGGAGTGCAGGCACTCCAGGATGTTGGGGTTGGCGCGCAGGGCCAGCTCGCAGAAGCGCTCCAGCTCCCAGGAGAACTCCTCCTCCCGGGGCCCCTCCACATGCGTCGGCGGCTTCTCGAACCGCCAGTACAGCGGGGTCGGGGCGAGGTAGACACCGCGCCGGTCGGTGTCGCTCGCGCCCGTCGCCAGACCGAACGCCCGCGACCCCATCACGCACGCGTAGACCGTGTGCTCGCGCACCAGCGTCAGCGCCCGCTCGTCGTCCTTCTCCATCGCCGCAGCGTAGGCGGGTGGCGGCCCGCCCCGCGAAGGGATATCGCCGTCAGGCGAGGGAGATCTCGCCCGCCGCGGACACCACGATCTTCTTCTCCGCCAGCGGCCGGGTCGCCGGACCGTGGGCCACGGACCCGTCCGCGACCTGGAACTTGCTGCCGTGGCACGGGCAGTCGATGGTGCCGTTCTCCACCTTGTTCACGACGCAGCCCTGGTGGGTGCAGACGGCCGTGAAGCAGCGGTAGGAGCCGGCCGTGGGCTGGGTGACCACGAGCTTCTCGTCCTTGAGGACCGTGCCCCCGCCCACCGGTACCGCCGAGGCCTTCAGCAGGGCCTTGCCGGTCGCCCCGCCCTCGGCCGAGGACGACGCGGGGGCCGGGGGCGCCGCCGAGGCGTCCGGCTGGCTCGGGGCGGCGGAGGGCCCGCCCGCCGGCTTCTCGTCACCGCCGCCGCACGCCGTGAGCGCGCCGCCCGCCAGGGCCACCGCCCCTGCCGCCAGTACCGTGCGCCGGGCGGTGCGCGTGGGCTCGCTCATGACATCTCCTTGCTGGGGTGGTCGGTGGGGCAGCAGCATCCTGGCGCGTCGCGGGCTCCGTGAGAAGCCTGCCGCGCCGCCCTCCGCCGCTCCGCCGACCCGCTCCGGTCAGTGGTCGGGCGCCGGCGGAGCCAGTTCCGCCGGGCGACCCGGTGTCCGTACGACCTCCCACACGCGGATCACCGCGTCCCGGTTCAACGGGCCGTGGACGTGCGGGTAACGGCCGCCGGATTCACCCTCCCGGCGGACCGGCGAGGTCAGGGCCGCCTCGTCGAGTTCGAGCGCGAGCAGCGGCCCGGGCACGGCGGCGTAGTGCGCGTCCGCGATGGCGAGCGCGGTGGCGGCGTCACCCGAACAGTGGACGAAGCCCTCCGAGTCGAGCGAGGGCGGGGCGTACGGGCGCTCCGGCGCGGCGGACCAGTCGGCGAGGGCGACGATGTGGAAGATCATGCCGCCCGTTCTACCGCAGGACGCGGGGCCGGACGCCGCCCAGTGGCGGCCCCGTCCGGTTCGGGTGACATTGGCCGTGTCTCGACGCCGGGCGGGCCCAGTGCCGTGCGCCCCGGCTCCCTCTTCGAAAGGCATGACGATGGCGGGTAACGACCTCGGCGGTCTCCTCGGCGGTCTCCTCGGCGGCGGCGGGAGCGGCGGCCAGGGCGGCGGCGCGGGCAACATCCTCGGCGCCCTGCTCAGCGCGCTCGGCGGAGCCGGCGGCGGTGGCGGCGCCCAGGCGGCCGGCGGCGGCAACAACCCGCTCGGCGGGCTGCTGGACATGCTGACCAAGTCCGGCCTCGTCGACCAGGCCCAGTCGTGGGTCGGTACGGGCGACAACCAGCCGGTCAGCGGTGCCCAGATCGCCGAGGCCCTGCCGGACGAGGCCCTACAGCAGGCCGCCCAGCAGGCCGGCGTCAGCCCGCAGGAGGCGGCCGACCAGATCGCCCAGGCGCTGCCCCAGGCGGTCGACAAGCTGAGCCCCGGGGGCAGCCTGCCCACCGGCTCCCTGGAGGACATCATCAAGCAGCAGAACCTCTGAGCCACCGGCCGCCGCGGACCGGGGGGGGGGGGGGGGGGGGGGGGGGGGGGGGGGGGGGGGGGGGGGGGGGGGGGGGGGGGGGGGGGGGGGGGGGGGGGGGGGGGGGGGGGG
>NZ_JBVHUE010000057.1:0-37565 GCF_055565515.1 Streptomyces sp. NPDC028419
CCGTGCGTCCCGGGGGGGGGGGGGGGGGGGGGGGGGGGTGGGGGGGGGGGGGGGAAGGGGGGGGGGGGGGGGGGGGGGGGGGGGGGGGCCCCCCCCCCCCGGCCCCCCCGCCCCCCTACCTCAGCACCAACACATGCTCTGCAGGCAGGAGCTGCAGCTGATGCTGGTGAAGCCGGCCTCGGGACGCGTCGTGTCGACCTCGATCCGCACGTCGATGTCGAAGAGGTCGTCGGTCAGGTCGGTCAGCGGCGCGGCGAGCTCGGCATCGAGTTCGGGGGCGAGCGTGGGCATCGGTTTCTCCTCCGTGGGGAGCGGTGTGGGTCCGAGCGCCAATCTGGCAGCCCCGCCTAGAAGGAGTCTCGACCCCCGCTTCGCCGACCCCGCCTCCACCCCGCGTGTCCGCCCCGCCACCGGCTTGAGCCACCATGTGGGGACCACGACGTATTTCAGCAGAAGGACTTCCCATGACTGACCGGCCCTTGACGCTCATGGCAGTGCACGCCCACCCCGATGACGAGGCCACCGGAACGGGAGGGGTCCTCGCGCGATACGCGGCGGAAGGCATCCGCACGGTCCTCGTGACCTGTACCGACGGCGGTTGCGGAGACGGGACCGACGGGGCCAAGCCCGGGGACGCCCAGCACGATCCGGCCGCCGTCGCCGCGCTGCGCCGCAAGGAACTCGAAGCGAGCTGCGAAGTCCTGAAGATCAGCGACCTGGAGACGCTGGACTACGCCGACTCCGGGATGATGGGGTGGTCGAGCAACGACGCCCCCGGTTCCTTCTGGCGGACGCCGGTGGAGGAGGGCGCCGCCCGGCTCGCCGACCTCATGCGGCACTACCGGCCCGACGTGGTCGTCACCTATGACGAGAACGGCTTCTACGGACACCCCGACCACATCCAGGCCCACCGCATCACGATGGCGGCGCTGGAGCTCACCGATCTGAGCCCGAAGGTCTACTGGACGACGATGCCCCGCTCGGGGATGCGACGGTTCGGCGAGATCATGCGCGAGCTCCACGGGGACCGGCCGGCGCCGGACCCCGCCGAGACCGCCGCGCTGGCCGAGATCGGCCTCCCGGACGAGGAGATCACCACCTGGGTGGACACCGGCGCGTACAGCGGCCAGAAGTTCGACGCCCTGGCCGCGCACGCGAGCCAGGGCGAGAACATCTTCTTCCTCAGGATGGGCAAGGAGCGGTTCGCCGAGTTGATGGGCGTCGAGACCTTCCTGCGCGTTCAGGACACCACCGGCACCCCCGTGCCCGAGACCGACCTCTTCGCCGGCTTGCGCTGATCGCTCGGGGCGGGCCGCTCGGGCGGGCCGCTCAGTCGCGGCGCCACAGGGCCGGGACGTTCGGGGGCTCCCAACCGGACACGGCGGTGTGTGCCTGGACGCAGGTGTACGCGGTCGAGCCGTAGGTGACCCGGTCGCCGGCCCGGTAGGCCGTTCCCGGTGCCCAGGTGCCGGAGGGCGGGGTGCTCGGGCCGGGCGGGGTCCCGGTGGGTGTGGGCGAGGGCGAAGGCGTCTGCGCGACGTCCAGGACGAAGTCGAAGGTGCCCTCCTTCCCCGGTCCGGCCTGGCGCACATTCATCAGCAGCCGGGCGTCGAAGATCGAGTCCGTGCTGTTGCGCGGCTCCCCCGGGAAGTACAGCTGGGTGGTCAACACCGGCCGCCCCGGGGCCTGGACCTTGACGTGGAGGTGCCGGGTGCGCCCCGGATACAGCCCCGGCACGATGGTGGCCAGCCGGAACGCGCCCTGGGCGTCGCTGAACTGGTGGCCGCGGAACGCGAAACCGCTGTTGTCGTAGGCGCCGTTCACATCCGCCTGCCAGAAGTCGAGCAGGACGCCCTCGATCGGCCGGCAGGCCCGGCCGAAGACGTAACCGCTGACGGTGAGCCGGGTGCCGGGGGTGGAGGCGGTGACCAGGGAGGTGCGCAGCGGGGAGTTCGGCTTGAAGTAGGGCCCTTCGGTCTGGGGCACGGTGGGGTGGTCGCCGTCGTCGCAGGTCGGGGTCAGTTCGAGTGCGGCTCCGGCTCCTCCCTGGTCGCGGGCCAGGGCCACGCCGCCACCGATGAGCAGCGGGGTGGTGGCGAGGGCGGCGGCCTTGAGGAAGTTCTTGCGGCTCAGCCGGCTCGGTCGGCCCGGTCGGCCCGGGCTGCCGGCGGGGGCGGGGACGGGTCCTTCCGGTGGTGCGGACCGGGACGGATCGGCGGTGTCCTGTTCTCCGGGGCTGAGCATGGTTCGACTCCTTCACACGCGTGGGGCGGGAGGACGGGCGTCGGTACGACGGGTGCGGGGCCGGACGCCGGGCTGCGGTGGGGCGCTGCCCGGGGCGGGGGACACGCACCCGGTCGGCGCCCGGCCCCGTCGGCGTCAACCTACGGTTCCCGTCGCGGCGGCTGCGATGGACGGGATCCGGGGATCGTGGTGAATTCCTCCGGCCGTCGGCCCGCTCCCCCGGTCGAACGCCGCCCGGTAGTCCCCCGGGCTCAGGCCAGTCTCCCGCCGGAAGAACCGGCAGAAGTACGCGGGGTCGGCGAAGCCCGTGTCCCGTGCCACCTGCCTGACCGTGAGGTCGGTGCGGGCGAGCAGCCGTTTGGCCTCCAACGTCTGCCGGCGGCGGATCAACCGGCCCGGCGTCTGGCCGGTGGCCGCTTTGACCAGCGCGTGCAGATGGCCGGCCGACACCCCCAGCTCCTTCGCGCAGGAAGCCACGGAGGACTCCGCCCCGCCCTTGGCGGCGATCAGCCGGGTGAAGGCGGCGGCGAGTTCGACGGCCCGGCCGGCTGCGGCGGGCCCCCGCTCCCGGCCCGGCTCGCAGTTGCGCAGGGCCCGGACGATCAGGATGTGCAGGTAGGCGCGCAGCACCCCGGCGTACCCCTCGCGCAGCGCCCGGTACTCGCGCTCCATCTCCGCGAGCAGGTCCGCGATCCCGTCCTGGCGGTCCCGCAGGCGCAGCCAGGGCCGGTCGGCCAGCTGGTCCAGCGCGCCGGCGTCGTCGGGGTGGGAGAGGAGGAAGTCCTCGTTGAACAGCATGACGCGGCCGGTGAGTCCGTCGGCGGCCTCCCAGTGGTGGACCTGCCCGGGCGTGATCACGCACAGGTGCGGCGGCTCCAACGGCCGGTGGACGAGGTCGAGAACGTGCGCGCCGGTGCCGCCGGTGACGTGCACGATCTCGTAGAACGCGTGCCGGTGCGGGAAGTTCGCGCGGGAGAGGGGCCCGATGGAGTCGAACGATCCGATGGCGAAGGGCAGGAGGTGCGGCAGCGGGACCTCCAGCCGGTGCAGCGGCAGCTCGCCGGTCCGGGGCGTGCTCACGAGGTGGTCCGTAACGGGTTCATCGGGCCAGTCTGCGACGGGCCCGATGAATTGGTCCAGACCAAAGACCGGCCATCGGCGACGGCCCGGCACCACCCGTTACGACCCGACCCCCGCCCAGGCCCCCGACGCGACGCGACGCGACCGGCTACTTGCGCCAGAACAGGTGGTGGCTCACTCCGCTCGGGCTGGGGACCACCTCCAGGTGGAAGCGGTCGAGCAGCTCGTCGGGGGACTCCCACAGCCGTACGCCGGTCCCGAGGTCCAAGGGGGAGACCACCACGTGCAGGGTGTCGACGAGGTCGGCGTCCAGGAACTGGCGGATGGTGCTCGCCCCGCCACCGAGCCGTACGTCCTTGCCCCGCGCGGCCTCCCGGGCCCGTTCCAGGACGGCGGCGGGGTCGCCGTCGACGAAGTGGAAGGTGGTGTCGGACAGGGTGAGGGAGGGGCGTGCGTGGTGGGTCATCACGAACACGGGGGTGTGGAAGGGCGGTTCCTGACCCCACCAGCCCTGCCAGTCGTGGTCGAGCCAGGGCCCGCGCTGGGGGCCGAACTTGTTGCGGCCCATGATCTCCGCACCGATGTTGCGGGCGTAGTCCCGCGTGAAGTAGTCGTCCAGGCCCCTGCTGCCCCCGGGATCGGTGCGCATGGGCCAGCTCGCCGTGGCGCCGGCCCAGGCGAACAACCGCCCGGGGTCCACGTGCCCGAACGGCCGCTCCAGGGTCTGGTCCTCTCCGGCGCCGATCCCGTCCCGGGACACGTTGAAGTTCTGGACCCTCAGCAACTGCGTCATGCGTTCCTCCTGTGTCGTCAACCACAGGTAAGACCGTCCGGGCCGGAAAAACTCATCGCCACGCCACCTCCACGGGTGCCCGAGAAAATGGGTTGGCGCGCGGTGCCGGTGCTGTTAGGTTTCCGGTGACCGTGCCGATGGACGAGGAGGTGGTACCCGTGGAACCAGTGACGACATGGGTGCTCCCCCGCGGGGTCATGGTCGGGCGATAGGTCGTCCGGGAGCGCCGTTCACGCGCATTCCCGAAAGGCACGACCGTGCGATTCACCTCTGAACAGCTCCTCGACGACGGCGTTCGCGAACGCGAGTTCACCCTCGGCGACATCCCCGGCATCCTCTGGACGCCCTCCCCCGCGCCCGCCCCCTCGCCCGCCTCCGCGCCCGCGCCGCTGATCCTGATCGGCCACCCTCCGCTCGGACTGCGCCGGATGTATCCCCGGCTGGTGGGCCGGGCCCGGTACTACGCGACGGCGTACGGCTTCGCCTCGGCCACCATCGAGCTCCCCGGCAGCGGCGACCGGCCCCGTTGGGACGCCGCCGAGCAGGCCCGGGCCGACCTGCGACGGGCCATGACGGCCGGCGGGCCGATCGGGGGCGAGATCATCGACGCCCTCATCCTCCCGCTCGTCGAGAAGGCGGTGCCGGAATGGCGGGCCGCCCTGGACGCGCTCCTGCTGCTTCCCGAGATCGGCGGTCCGGTCGGGTACGAGGGGGGAGTCATCTCCATCGGCGTCCGGCTCGCGGCCGTCGAGCCGCGCATCGTGGCCGCCGGATTCTTCGCCGGCAGCCTGATCCCCGCCAGCATGTTCGAGGAGGCCCGGCGGGTCACCATTGCGCTGCACGTCCTGCTCCAGTGGGACGACGAGGGCAACGACCGCCAGGCGGCCCTGGACCTCTTCGACGCCTTCGGCTCCCAGGAGAAGACCCTGCACGCCAACATGGGCGGCCACACCGGCGTCCCGCAGTTCGAACTCGACCCCGGAGCCCGCTTCTTCGCCCGACACCTGCGCCAGTGACCTGAGCCGGCGTAGCGCCGCGAGCGGGTCCACGCCGCCTTCTACAGGCTGGTGGCCGCGTGGACCCGGTCGAGGTGGATGAGGACGTCGTACGTCCCGGTGAGGGCGAGGGTGGGGAGCGGGTCCTTCGTGAAGGACGAGCCGGCCTCGTAGGTGGGGCGGGGCGTGCTCAGCCAACCGCGGCCCGCGGCGGACAGGGTGCGCAGGTCGAGGTAGTAGTCGCGGTAGCGCACCCGGCCGAGGGTGTACTCCTGCATGTCGGGAGTGGCCGCGGGGACGGTGACCTCGCGCCAGGGGCTGCCGAGGGTGGTCGCGGTGAGGAACGAGCCGCGCCCGAAGGTGAAGCCGGCGGCGACGTAGTCCCGACCGAGGGCCCCGCGCAGGAAGGCGCCCTGGGTCGTGGGGTACATCACCGGGTCGCTGGCCAGGTAGCCCACGTGGCCGTTGTGCGCCGAGAGCAGCATCTTGTCGCCGGTGCGGCGGTGCCACCAGGCGGTGTTGTCGGCCATGACCCGGTCGCGGAAGTGCTCCGCGGCGGAGACGGATGCCGGGTCGGCCAGGTCGAGCGAGGCGAAGGCGAAGGTCTGGGCGATGCTCCGGGCGTGCTGCTCGGCCCAGGCGTAGGCGTCGTCCCCGGCCCCCTTGCACGCGGTGACCAGCTCGAACGCCTGTTGGGCGGTGGTGGCGTCGAGGCGTCGTTCGGCAACGGGCTTGCGGAGGTACGCGAAGACGTCGTCCAGGGGGCGCAGGCCCGCGTACAGCGCCTCCAGGCGCGCGACGTCCTGCGGGCGGTGCGAGCGGACGTACGAGACGACCCGGTCGAAGACGGCGTCGCCGAGCCGCGGAGCCCCGATGTCATTGCCCATGAAGCGGACCTTGCGGCCGGGGTGGCGGTCGTTGTACCGCCGCATCCAGGCGATGAGGTCGACGAACTCCTCGCGCTCCCAGGGAGATCCGGTCAATGCCTCCTTGGCCGTCCGCCGGGCGTCACCGGGGCCGCCCTGGACGTACTCGTCGATGCGCAGTCCGGCCGTCCAGCTCACCTCCAGGGCGAAGGTGGTGAATCCCCTCTCCTCGACGAGGTGGCTGAAGACGCGCTGCTTCATGGCGAAGAACTCATGCGATCCGTGGGTCGCCTCGCCCAGTCCGACCACCTTGGCACCGCCGATCATGGCGTCCAGCGCCCGCAGGTCGATGGTGTTGCCGCCCGGTTCCGTCGAGCGCAACGGGTGCGCGGCGTGCTCCAGCGCGCGGAGCCCGGCCGCCTGTCGCTCCCTCGCGCCGGCGGTGGCCGGCGGGGAGGTCGCGGCCGAGGCCCTGGGTGCCAGGAGGGCCGTGGCGGCGACCCCGGCCGTCATGGCGAGCAGCCTCCGTCGGCCGATCGGCTGGTGGTGCGTGGTCATGCTGAACTCCTCGGCTCGTTCCCGTCCCCTGGGGGGCGTGAAACGATCATGACTCGGGATCAGGGTGGACCACGCTGGTGGCTTCCTCCGGGTTTGACCGGGGGCTATCCCCCGACCCGGGCCGGTTTGGGCGGGCTACAACCAGCGCTGTACGGCCCCGGCCCAGGTCATCCCGGCACCGACCGCGGCGTGGAGCACGGTGCTCTCCGGCTTGAGACGGCCCTCCGCCCGCGCCACGTACAGGGCCATGGGGATCGAAGCCGCGCCGGTGTTGCCGAACGTGTCCGCCGTGACCACGAGTTGCGCGGCCGAGATGTCCAGCCCCAGGCTCAGGGCGCGCAGCATGCGGGGGTTGGCCTGATGTGGAACGACCAGGTCGATCTGGGCCAGGGGCAGGCCGGACTGCCGGACGAGGGTGTCGACGATCCGCGGGAAGACGTCATGGAAATAGGCCGCGACCGCCTTTCCGTTCATGTGGAGGTAGTGGCCGCCTGCGGAGACGGTGTGCTCGCTGGTCGGCTCCGCACTGCCGCCCGCGCGGATCCCGACGATGTCCGCCAAGGAGCCGTCGGTTCCCTGCGTGCTGCACAGGATTCCCCTTCCCGCGGCGGCCGGGCCCACGACCACCGCGCCGGCCCCGTCGGCGAACAGCACGCCGGTGGACCGGTCGGCGGGGTTCTGGAACTTGGAGAACGCCTCGGCTCCGATGACCAGGGCGCGCCCTTCGGGACGGGAGGCGGCGAGGATGTCGCGGGCCATCTTCAGGGCGTAGAGGAATCCGGCGCACGCTCCGCCGACGTCCGTGGCCCAGGCCCGGTCCGCGCCGAGGCGGTGTTGCACCCGGCAGGCCGTGGCGACGGCGAGTTGGTCGGGCGTGCTCGTGGCCACGAGGATGACGTCGATGTCCCGTGCGGACAGGTGGGCATCGGCGAGGGCTCGCTCGGCTGCCGCGACGGCGAGGTCGGAGGTGGCCTGCCCCGGTTCCGCGTACCGGCGCTGCGTGACGCCGGTCATGCGCTCGATCCATTCGGGGTCCACCCCGTACTGGTCGGCGATGTCCGCGTTGCTGACGCGGCGTTCCGGGATGTGGACGCCCAGGCCGTGGATCCCCCACGCGGCGGGGGTTTCCTGCCCGCTCACGTGAGGATCCCCTGGGCGACCGCCTCCGCCACGACCTGCGCGCAGCCGGCCACGGTCATCTCCTGCTCGGCCAGCAGCGCGTCGTCGACGGGGGCGCGGAACTGCTCCTCGGCCCGGACCGCGATCTCGACGACCTGGAGCGAGTCGAGGTCGAGGTCCTCGACCAGTCGGCTCTCCGGGGCGATCTCGTCTGCGGGGCGATCGGCGACGGCCGCGACGATGGCCGTGATCCGGTGCAGGGTGTCAGAATTCATCGTCATTTTGGCATTTCCCGTGTTCGGGGACCGGGGAGGTCGGTCGTGGGGCGATGGGGGCGAGGTGACGCGGCGGGGCTCGGGGAAAGGTTTCCTCGCAGGCGCGGCGGGCCGGGGTTCCTCCGGCCCTGCGCACCGTGCGGTCATGGTGGTGACCGGCCCCGTTCCGGACGGGGGCACGTGCGCGCCGCGGCTTGCCGATCACGAGCTCGCGAGTACTCACAGTAGCGATGCGTGAGCGCCGACTCCGGCCCGTCACCCGGGGGCACGCGATCGAATTGATCTTCGTATCGCGCGCCCCACGAGTGCGCCACGTGCGCTCTTCGCGCCCCCCGAACAGCCCACGCCGGCCCACGCCGGCCCACGCAAACCTCGGTCGGCCCGCGTCAGGTCACGCGACGGTGCTCCGGTCGCCCGCGGTGAGGACCTCCAGGTCGGTGTAGAAGCGTCCCGAGGGCCGGGGCTGGCCCAGCAGGATGCGGCGCGCGGCATCGGCGGTGAGGGCGCCGCCCAGTGCGACGCCCGAGGCGAGCTGCGGCCAACTGCTGAGGGTGACGCCGATCCGGTCGATGGAGGCGGTCAGTTCGGGGCTGATGCGCTCCCGGTCGACCATGGCGAGGATGACGTCGACCATCTCCTCGGGGGTAAGGTCCGCCAGGTCCGCGGAGGTCGTCTCGCCGAGCAGGCCGTGCAGGAGGGGCCGGTCGGGCTCCAGGTCGAAGCGTTCGACGTCGAGGAGCCCCCGGTCGTTCGCGTCCATGACGACGGGGACGCCCAGCGACCGGGCGCGCTCACGGGCGGCGATCTTGACGTACGGGGTGTCGCACTCCTCGACGAGGAGATCGATCGGTCCCGCGCCGCCGGTGAAGAACTCCTCCATGGTGTCGTCCGTCAGGCCTCCTTGGAAGACCTCGACGTCCAGCCAGGGATCGATCTCCAGCATCTGACGGGCCGCGAGCACGCACTTGTTGAGGCCCAGGTGGTGCACGCCCGCGCGCAAGCGGTTGAGGTTCGAGACGCTGAGGGAGTCGAAGTCGGCCAGCTTGAACGCTCCGCCGATGCCCTCCATCGCGAAGGTCAGGGCGGCGCTGCTGCCGACCGAAAGGCCGATGACGCCCACGCGGCGGCCCAGCAGCCGGCGTTGCTGGGCGCGATCGATCCGTCCGCGGTTGCGGTCCGTGCGTACGAGGCGGAACTCCTCCCGGGGCAGCAGGTGCACCAGCCGACCCGACCAGGGGTACCAGACCCAGGTGCCGTACTCCTGGAGAGCGATCCCGGCCAGCTGTTCCGTCACGGCCCGCGCCACCGCCTCCGGCGAGGACCGCAACCGGGGCTCGCGGCTGGTGACCAGTTCAGCGAGCTGGTCCTCGACCGTGTCCAGCACCTCGCGGACCGCACCGGAATCGAGCAGGGCCTGCATGCCGAGCCGGTCCTGCTCGCGCCCCAGCTCGAAGAACACCGGCTGCCAGCACGCGTCCGCGGGCGCGTCACCCCGTACGCCCGGGGTCGCGGGCAGCCGGATGGGCTCCCACCTCGGCCCGTCGGCCCGCGGGCGGTCGGCCTGCGGGCGATCGGGCGTCCCGGTGGCGCCGAGCCCCGCGTGCCGTGCGGGAACCACCGAGGCCGGGAAGACCCCTTCCAGTTGCTCGACGAGCCAGGTGAACTCGTCCGCCGAGACCCCCGGGCGGTACAGCATGATCAGTACGTCCTCGGTGTACCGCGCGACGTACCGGCGCGTCCCGGGGACCGGGCGGAAGCCGAACCGCTCGTGGAAACGATCCTGCCCGTCGGCGGTACCGGAGGTCCCGATCATCGCCTTCGCGCCCAGGTGGCGCGCGGCCCCGATGGCGAAGGCGTTGAGGTGGACCCCCAACCCGAGCTTGCGCGCCTGGTGCTCCACGACCAGGCGGCTGTGCTCAAACGTTTCCGCGACACCGAGGCCGTACTCCCGGAGCACGTCCTCGTAGCGCTCGGCGCCCAGGTACGCCCGCGTCTGGAAGAGGTCGCCCGTCTCCGGCGTGGAGAGCCTCACGTACCCCAGCGGCGGACCGTCGGCGTCCCGCCTCCCGATGAAGTGCCAGGCGCCGAAGTCCAGGGCCTGGTCATCGGCGTAGCCACCGTCGGAGGTGCGGAAATCGGGCCGGCGGCCGCGGTCGAAGAGGATCCTCGCCCGCAGCTCGCGGATCCGCCCGATCAGCTCGGCCCCCTCCGGGTCGTCGGCCCCGACGCGGAAGGCGGAGACGTGCCAGGGCACGCTCCCGGTAGGAGGAACATTCTTCATCATCGGCAACCCACTTCGGCTAGCGCACATCGCTCGTTTGTGCTCCGGGGGCGCGCGCCCCGCGCACCCGAGATCACAACGAGCGCCCCGATGATCGGTTGCACGTCCGGCGTGCGTCAGCAGCGGTTCTTTTGGCTGCATCCTGGTCCTGTCAAAAAGATCCAACAGGGAGCGCCGGATGTGGTCAGTGGTGTCAACGGGCGAGGTTCCGGCGGGAGATCGGTTCGACTGGTACTCCGACATCGTGTCGAGCGAGGTGATGCCCGCCGCCCTCAGTTGTGAGCGGCCCGCAGAGTTCCAGGGGGAGGCGGCGGTGCTCGACCTGGGGGACATCCGCGCGTCGAAGTTCACCCTGGCGCCGCTGCGTTCGCGGCGCACGGCCGCGATGATCCGGCGCGGTGACCCGGAGGAGTACCAGCTGGCCCTCCTGCGCAAGGGAGCCACCTCGCTGTCGCAGCACCGGAGCGAGTGCACCATCGGAGCCGGTGACCTCATGCTCTGGGACACGTCCCGGCCGTCCGACAACCAGATGCCGGCCGGGGGCGGTCAGGTCCAGGCGACGATCCTGATGCTGCCCCGGAAGGTCCTGCCGCTGCGCACCCAGAGCCTGGACCAGGTGCTGGCCCGGCGCATACCGGGCGACCGGGGCCTGGCGGCGATCCTGGCGTCCTTCATGACCTCGCTCGAAGACCACGGCGCCGAATGCGCTCCGGAAGAGCTGCGGCGCCTCAGTACCGTCGCCGTCGACCTCGTGGCGGCGTGCCTGGCCCAACAGCTGGCCGTCGAGGACCGGTTGCCCGCCGAAGTCCGCACGCAGGCGCTGGTGCAGCGGATCCACGCGTTCATCGAGCACAACCTCGGCGACCCGGAGCTCACCCCCGCGGCGATCGCCGCCCACCACCACGTCTCCGTGCGCACGCTCCACCAGCTCTTCCACGGCCAGGAGGAGAGCGTCTACGCCCGCATACGCCGTCGCCGACTCGAACGGTGCCGCGCCGACCTCGCCGACCCGGGAATGCGCACCCGGCACGTCAGCGCCATCGCCGCCCGCTGGGGCTTCAGCGGACCGGTGGTGTTCAGCCGCTCCTTCCGCGAGGCGTACGGCATCAGCCCGACCGAATTCCGCGCGCTGAGCATGAACGTCCCGAGCGCCGAGCGATCGGCGTGACGTGCGCTCAGCCGTCCACGTGGAGGTGCCGGAGCGGGTAGAACTTGCCCGTCAGGGACTGGTTCTCGGCGAAGACCCGCACCTGTACGTCGCCGGGGGTGGGCTCGTAGCTGAACCAGCCCGTGTGGTTGCCGGTGTTCACCCAGGTGGCCTCGGTGTTGAAGGCGGGCCGTACGTCGAGGTCACCGGCCCCCTCGAAACCGGCCGGAGCGGCGAACGCCAGTGCGGAGGCGGCGAGTACGGCCGCCGCGGCGGCCCTGGTCGCGAACGGAATGCGCATGCGCTCACTCCCGCGCCCGGTAGAGCTCCAGGGCGCGAGCCAGATCGACCGGCTCGTCCAGGTGGAGGAAGAAGTCCAGCTGCCATGCCTGCGCAGTGCCGGCCTGGCGGTTGGTGGGGGTCACCCAGGGCGGGTAGACGCGGAAGGCTCGTTTGCCACCGGAACCGTTCGCCGATATCACGCCATGCCGGCGGAGCGCGTGCACGGGAAAGACGAACTGGCCGAAGTGGTGGTCGGCGCGGGTGCTGATGACGAAGAGGTCGACGGGGTCCGTGACGTCGAAGGGCCGGATGGGACCGGCCGTGGACCTCTGCCAGACGGTGACGAACTGGCCGACTTTGGTGGGGGTCGTCTTGGCGACGCGAAACCGGATGGCGCGGCCGTCGAGGGTGAACTCGTGAGCGGCGTACTCGCCGCTCTCGGCTTCGGGGACCGGCTGCGAGCAGGCAAAGCCGCAGCGGTCGTAGACGAGCGCCTTCGCGGCGAGGAGTTCTCCGTGGACCGGGGCGGTGTCCCACCGGGGTGCGGGGCGGAGATCGGCTGAATGCTCGCGGCGCGTGGTCATGTGCCCACCCTGTCACGGGCGCCCGGACGCGGACTGCTCCGGAGGCACCCGATGACGGGTGGGGCGGCGGACTTCAGGTGCTGACCGCGATGCTGGACCGCGAAGCGGAAACGGTCACGGAGCTGCCGGGGCTCCTGGCCAGCGTCAGGCCTGCCGGCCCCAGTCCGGGTCCAGTCGGTCGGCCAAGCCGGCGGCGGCGAAGGCGGCTTCGAGGTCGGCGTGGCCCTCGGTGAAGTGGGCCCAGCTGTCGCAGTGCACGGGTACGACGCGGCGGGCACCCAGGATCCGCGCGGCCTCGGCCGCCTGCCCGCTGTCCAGGACGAGCAGCGCGCCGTCGAACAGGACGGGGAAGCGCGGGGCTCCCGCGAAGAGGACGGCGGTGTCCACCGGGCCGAAGCGCTCCGCTATCTCCTCGACCGCCCGCAGCGAGGCGTTGTCCCCGCTGACGTAGACGGTGGGCAGGTCGTCGCCGGTCAGGACGAAGCCCACGACCTGACCGGTGATCGGCTCGACTTCCTCGCGCGTCCCGGGTCCGTGTACGGCGGGCACGCCCGTGACGGTCACCGTGCCGCCGTCGGGGCGCTTCAGCTCGATGGATTCCCAGTCCGCCAGCCCCGTGGCCCCCTCGCCGAGGCGCTGCGCGCCGCCGGGGGTGGTCAGCGTGAGCGGGACCTCGGCGAGCAGGGCCCGGCCGGCCGCGTCGAGGTTGTCGGGGTGCTCGTCGTGCGAGAGCAGGACCACGTCTATGGGGCCGAGCTCCGCGGGCGCGGCCTGCGAGGGGGCGGTCTTGGTCAGGCTCGCGCGGGGCGACGGGTAGTCCCCGGGACCGTCGAAGGTCGGGTCGGTGAGGAAGCGCAGCCCGCCGTACTCGAAGAGGGCGGTCGGGCCGCCGAGCACGCGCACGGGGAACTGCTCGGCCGGTACGGGGAAGGCAGACATGGAAATGACACCTCACGGATAGATGCGGTTGAACCGTGAGATGACCGTATCGGTTTCTCACGGATAGCCGCAAGCCGTAACATGAGAAAGGTGAAGGAGTCCTTGATGGAAGAAGCCGTCCCCCCGCCCGCCCGAGGCGAGGAGGAACACCTCTCCCTGGCCCTCGCCAACAGCGCCCTCGCGCTACCCGGGGGGCACACGCTCGATCTCCTGTCGACCCCCGCCCGGGCGAACCACTGGCTGGCGGAGCGTGATCTCGCGCCGCTCGACGCGGGCATGCGGGAGATGTGCGCGGCCCAGCTGCGGTCGATGCGCGAGCAGATCCGGTCGCTGTTCGCCGCCCGCGCCGCGGGACTGCCCGCCCTGCCCGCCGCCGTTGCCGCCGTCAACGACGCCATGACCCGCGTACCCACCGCCCCGCTCCTGCAGTGGGACGACGAGAGCGGCCCCCACCGGGTCACTCCCCACCCCACCAGCGCGATCGTCGACCACGCCCTGGCGGCGCTCGCCGCCGACGCGGCCGATCTCCTCACGTCCCCGGACTCCGCACGCCTCACCGCCTGCGGCTCCAGCCCCTGCAACCGCTACCTGCTCCGGCACGGCCGCCGCCACTGGTGCTCGACGCGCTGCGGCGACCGCGCCCGCGCCGCCCGTGCGTACGCCCGCCGCACCCAGGGCGTTTGATCACGGCACCGCCCGCACTGTCACTCCGGATCGTTCCGGGTGCGCGGCGCGCCGCGCGCGTGCGTGACTGGGCGACGAAGGTGCTCGGCCGTCCGGCAGGACGAACTGCTCGACGGCCGCGGGACGGGCCGTCGTCGCCGGCGGTACGAGTCACGGACGACCAGTGCACGAGACTCGACCGGAAGGTGCCATGAACACCCATCTCAGGCGTGCCGCGAAGCTCTTGACGGCCCCGGCCCTCGCCCTCGCCGTCATCTCCCCGGCCCTCGCCGTCGCGGCGACTCCAGCGGCCGCCGCGACGGCGGCGGATGCCTACACCTTCGCCAACGGGGACGGCACCCTCAACGCGACGGGCAACAACGACGGCAACCAGATCTCCGTCACCCCCGACGGCACCAACTACACGAGCTGGCGCCTCATCAAGCTCGCGGAACCCGGCCAGTTCAACATCGCCAGCACCTCGTCCGGGAAGTGCGTCTACGCCTCCCAGCCCGCGCAGCAGCAGTCCTGCGGCAAGGAGGGCGAGCAGTGGCACTTCCGCCCCGTCGACGGGAAGCCCAACTCCTTCGGGATCGTCCGCCGTGACGACTCCAGCGGAACCGAGTACTGCATGGACAACCGGGGCGGCCTCCACCTGTGGGGGATCCTCGCCCAGCCCAACGTCTGCAACGGCAGCGCGAGCCAGGAGTGGAAGGTCCCCGCCTCGAAGGCCGTCGAAGCGAGGAGCCTCGCCCTCGACTACTACGCGGACCTGTGCTCCAAGAGGACGTCGACCTGTTCGTGGACCGAGAAGTCCGAGGGACAGCCCGAGGCCCTGCCCCGTCAGATCGCCTCGTCCGTCTGGTACAACGCCACCGACAGCACGATGAAGCAGATCTTCACGACGATCTACCACTCCGGCTGGGAGCAGTCGTTCTCGGCCGGCGTCTCCACCTCCGTCGGGGTGACCACGCCGGTCCAGGCCATGATCTCCAGTCAACTGTCCGCGACGCAGACCTACTCCTCGGACGAGACGACGATCAACGGCATCGCCGTGGACGTGCCGGCGAAGAACTACGCCTGGGTCGACTTCGCGGCCGTCGGCAAGAAGGTCACGGGCACCTGGACCTTCGACACCGACAACCAGCCCTGGACCACCGACGCCACCGTCACGGTCCCCGTCGTCAACGCGACGGCCGGCTCCACGATGTACATCGCCCGCACCAGCGCCAGCACACCGGGCAGTGACACCAGCAACACCCGTACGGACGTCAAGGCGCAGGTGCTGGCCACGACCGAGAGCGCCGACCTGGAGATCCCCGAGGGCGCCACCGCGACCGTCGAGAACAACACGGTCAAGCTCGTCGACGCCGCCGGCAAGAACATCGCCACCGTCCGGCCCGGCGTCGTCCAGGAGCCGAACGGCGCCACCCACGGGGTGGCCCTGGCCCTCGACGGGAAGAAGCTGACCCAGACGATCCAAGGCGTCACCGGGGACACGGTCACCGGTGTCGTGACGCCGCCCACCCTCTCGGTGCGTGACGGCATGTCGGCCGGCGACGCCCTGCTGACGGGCGCGGGCAAGCCGGGCGCGGCCGCGATGTCTCCGGCCGGTCTCCTCGACAAGCCCAAGACCGAAGCCGAATGGAACAAGTGCATGCTGAAGCACCTCGGCAGCTCGATCTACATCAACACCGTCGTGGGCACGGCCACCGGGGCGATGGCCGGCGGAGCCGGCGCCGTACCGGGCCTGGCCATCGGCATGATGACCGGCACGGTCAAGGGACTCGGCCAGGCGATCTTCTTCTGCGGCACGGGCCCCAAGAAGTAGCCGCCGCCCCTCCTCCCTCCCCGGTGCCACGACGGCCAGCAGCCGCCGTGGCACCGGGGCTCACGACGGTTCGGGACGCAGGAACAGCGAGTCCGGGTAGCACCACGCCCAGTCCTCGCCCTTCTCGAACGAGCGCGCCAGCGCGTGGTCGGTGGTGTCCGCGTGGCTCCAGGCGTGCTGGCCCGGCGAGCTGTCGCAGCACCCGACGTGTCCGCAGACCAGGCACTTGCGCAGGTGGACCCACCTGCCGCCGGCCGCCAGGCACTCCACGCACCCCCGGGCGGCGGCGGGGGGCTCCTCGGCGGGTGCCTGGTCGAGGTGCCCGCAGCGCGGCCGCTCGACGCGGCCCGCGTCCGGGGCCACGGTCCATCCGGTCATCGTCGCTCCTCCTGGAACCAAGGTCGCACGTGTCGTCCGTCCGTCCGTCCGTTCGACACGTTGGGGAGGCAGTTCGTTACGCGCTCTTCGCGGAGATCGCGGAACGTGAGACGGAAGGCGAGAGGAGCCGACAGGTGCCGGCTGAACCGGACCGGTGCGCGGTGGACGGCCACACGGCGGCCCCCCTTCTCACGATCACCCGAATTCCGCATGCGTAGCACCGGGGTGCCGACACGACCTCCGCATCCCCATCCCCCATCCCCCATCCCCCATCCCGCCTCCCGCATCCGATCCGGTCCCCGGCGCCGAAGGGAGGGTGGAGCCACCACGAGGAGGTCGGTAGCGGTGAACGGTCGTGACCGTCAGGGCAGCGTGATCGTCGTGGGAGCGGGTCTCGCCGGGCTCACCTGCGCTCTGGACCTGGTGCGGGCCGGGGTACGGGTGAGCGTGCTGGAGGCTTCCGACGGAGTCGGCGGCCGGATGCGCAGCGACCGGCGCGACGGGTTCGTGCTCGATCGCGGCTTCCAGGTCTTCAACACCGGCTACCCGCAGGTCAAGCGCCGTATCCGGCTGCGCGAGCTGCGCCTGCGCCCCTTCACCCCGGGCGTCCTCGCCCACCTTCCGGACGGCGAGCGGGTCCGTTTCGGGGATCCGAGTCGACGCCCGGGCGACGCGGCCGCCCTGCTGGCCGGCCGACGCACCCGCCTGCGCGGACTCGCCGGCCTCGGCGCGCTGACGGCACGGGACGCCCTGGCCCCCGCCCGAGCGCTGCGGCGGCTCCCGGAGCGCACGACCCGGCGGGAGCTGGAGCGCTGGGGGCTCGACGACGCGCTCGTCGACGTCCTCATGCGCCCGTTCCTGGCGGGTGTCTTCCTGGAGGACGCCCTGGAGACGTCGAGCCGGATGTTCCACCTGACCTGGCGCAGCATGATCCGTGGCACCCTGACCCTGCCCGCCGACGGGATCGGGGCCGTGCCCGAGCAGCTGGCACGCGCTCTGCCCCGGGGCGCGCTGAGCCTCGGGGCGCGCGTGCGCGCCGTTTCCGGCGACGGCGTGGTCCTCGCGGACGGTGGCTCCCGCGAGGCGCTCGCCGTCGTGGTCGCCACCGACACGGCGTGCGCGTCCGCGCTCGTACCGGCCGTGGGCGCACCCGCTGCGACGCGGACGGTCACCACCTACTACCACGCGGCCGCCACCTCTCCGCTGCGTGAGCCGACCCTGCTGGTCGACGGCCGGCGGCGGTTCCTGAACACCTGCGTGCTGACCGAGGTGGCCCCCGGCTACAGCGCCGACGGCCGCGCCCTGGTGTCCACCTCCGTCCTCGGCGAGGACACCCCCGCGCGGCGCTCGGCCCTGCCGGCCGCCCTGTCGGAGGTCTACGGGGCGGACGCGACCCGGTGGCAGGCCGTGGGCGCGGTCACCGTGCCCGGCGCCCTGCCCGCGATGCTCCCGCCCTGGCCGCTCAGCCGGACCACGCGGGTCGAGGACGGCGTGTACGTGTGCGGGGACCACCGCGCCACGGGATCCGTCCAGGGCGCCATGGCCTCCGGGGCCCGCGCCGCTCGGGAGCTGCTGGCTGATCTCGACGGCCGCGCGGCACCGCGGGGGCGCGGGTGAGCTGCGCTACGGAACGCTACGGAACGCTACGGAACGCGGGCGGTCCACTCCCGCGTGGCGAACTTCGTCGCCGCCAGATCGCGGGCGCGGGAGAGCTCCTGCGGGGTCACCGTGTCCTCGGTCAGGCCGTAACGGCCGCGGAAGGCGCCGACCATCCGGTCGATGACCTCCTCGCGGGAGAGCCCGGTCTGGCGGCGCAGCGGGTCCACCCTCTTCTTGGCGCTCTTCGTCCCCTTGTCCGAGAGCTTCTCGCGGCCGATGCGCAGCACCTCGGTCATCTTGTCGGCGTCGATGTCGTAGGCCATCGTCACGTGGTGCAGTACGGCGCCCGCGCCGGACACGATCCGCTTCTGGGCCGCGCCCGCGATCTTCCCGGCTTCGGTGGCGATGTCGTTCAGGGGCTGGTACCAGGCCCTGACGCCCATCTCGCCGAGCGCCCCGAGGACCCAGTCGTCCAGATAGGCGTAGGAGTCGGCGAAGGAGAGCCCCGAGACGAGCGACTGCGGCACCGAGAGGGAGTAGGTGATGGTGTTGCCGGGCTCGATGAACATGGCTCCGCCGCCCGAGATCCGGCGCACCACCGTCATGCCGTGCCGACGCGCGCCCTCGGGGTCGACCTCGTTGCGCAGCGACTGGAAGCTGCCGATGACCACGGCCGGGGCGCCCCATTCCCACACCCGCAGGGTCGGGGGCCGCAGGCCGGCGGCGACCTCGTGGGTGAGGACCTCGTCCAGGGCCATGTGCAGGGCGGGTTCCTGCGGGGGCATGCGGATGAGCCGCCAGTCGTGCGCGGCCCACTCGGTGGCCCGGGCCAGGGCGCGGCGCACGGCGATGGCGATGCCCTCGGCGCTCACCCCGAACATCTGGGTCCCCTCGGGCAGGGCGGCGGTGATCCGGGCGGCGAGCTCGGCCGCGTCGGTGTCGGCGGGGGCGCCTTCGAGGGCGCGGTCGACGGCGTCGAGCGCTTCGTCGGGTTCGAGGAAGAAGTCGCCGGAGACCCGGACCCCGCGCAAGACCTCTCCCTCGCGCTCCAGATCGACGACGACGAGCTTGCCGCCGGGAACCTTGTACTCACCGTGCACCGGGAACGTCCTTCGGGGGTTGCTACCGGCCCGTTCGATGGAATTGACCGGTATTGACATGACATCCCACGTTATCCGAAGCGCACCGGGAGGTATTTCACCCCGTTGATGAAGTCCGAGCGCAGCCGGCGGACCTCGCCGGTGAGGACGACGTCCGGGTGGCGGCGCAGCAGCTCGCGGACGAGGGTCTTGATCTGGGTGCGCGCGAGGCCGGCGCCGAGGCAGAAGTGCGGGCCGCCACCACCGAAGGTGAGGTGCTCGTTCGGGGTGCGGCGGACGTCGAAGACGAAGGGGTCGGCGAAGACCTCCTCGTCCCGGTTGGCGGAGGTGTAGTAGGTCACCACCTTCTCCCCCTCGGCGATGTGCCGGCCGCGCAGGGTGGTGTCGCGGGTGGCGGTGCGCCGGAAGTTGTGGATCGAGCCGCCCCAGCGCAGGAACTCCTCCGTCGCCGAGGTCCACAGGGCCTCGTCGTCGGGCGCCGCGGCCAGTTCGGCGCGCGCCGCCGGGTGTTCGATCAGGGCGAGCAGGGTGTGGGAGAGCAGGTTGCGGGTGGTCTCGTTGCCCGCGACGCACAGCAGGACGAAGAACATGTTGATCTCGTCCGGGGTGAGCCGGTCCCCGTCGACCTCGGCGTGGACGAGCGTGGAGAGGATGTCCTGTCGGGGCCGGGCCCGCCGCCGCGCCGACAGCTCGGCGCAGTAGGCGTAGATCTCGGCGGCCGCGAGGTCGCTGTCGTGCTTGCCCGCCGAGAGCTCCGGGTCCTGGCTGCCGGCCATCCGGTTGCTCCACTCGTAGATGAGCCGTTCGTCCTCCTCCGGTACGCCGACCATCTCGCAGATGGTCTGGATCGGCAGCCAGGAGGCGACCTCATCGACGAAGTCCATCTCCCGGCCCGGGGTGACGGCGCGCTCCACCAGGGCGAGCGCCCGCTCACGGATCCGGACCGCGAGCCCGCGCACCACCCGGGGCGTGAATCCCGCACTGACCAGTGCGCGGTAGCGGGAGTGGCGCGGGGCGTCCATGCCCAACAGGACCAGGCGCAGGGCCGCCAGGGCGTCGGGGTCCTGGTCGCGGATCATGAACGAGCCGAGTTCGGTGGACCACAGCTCGGGATCGCGGCTGACGGCCTTGACGTCGGCGTGGCGGGTGACGGCGTGGAAGCCGGCGTGCCGGCCCGGCACCTCGTGCCAGTGCACCGGGTCCTCCCGGCGCAGCCGGGTGAACAGCGCGTGCGGGACCTCGCGGGCCCAGGTGTCTTCGAGCAGGTCCATGTCGCCGGTGTCCACCACGGGGCGGTCCTTTCGTCGGCGCAGAGGCTGCTCCCCTGCTGACGAAGTGTCAAGTCATCGCGTGCGACGGGCGCGGAGCAGGTCGCCTCCCGGTCGGCGCGCACGGCGCCCCCGCCCCGGTGCCGGGCGGCATCGGGGCGGGGGCTGGGCGTGGCCGCGTGCGGTCAGGACGACTGGTTCGTCAGGACGACTGGTTCGTCAGGATCGCCGGGTCGGACAGGCCCGGCGCGCCGGTCTCCACCTTGCCCGCGAAGCGGCGGGCGAAGTTCGCGGTCTCGGAGGCGGTGACGCTGACGTCGTACCAGCGGCGGGTGTTCTTCAGGGGGACGCTGTACGTCACGGTGGCCCCCTTGGCGACCGTGAGGCGCTTGGGGCCGCCGCCGTAGGCGTTGGTGACCGTGAGGGTCGCGGTGGCGGCCCCCGCGTTGGTGAGGGTGAGGTCCAGGTTGCCGGTGGTGGCGTTGTGGCGGGCCGTGACCTCGGGCCCGGCGGTGGCGCCGGGGTTGCGGAACCCGCGCAGGAAGCCGTTCGGGCCGTGCACGGTCAGGTCGGTGACCCCGGCCGAGTAGGCGGTGTTCCAGGTGTCCGCGATCGACTTGCCCGCCTCGGTCGTGTAGGTCCAGGGGGCGTCCGTCCGGTTGCCGGAGGTGACGTAGAACTGCGCCCCGAGCTCCTTGCCGCCGCTGAAGGTCAGCCGGAACTTGCCCTCGCCCGTGAGGGCCGCGCCGTCCACGTACGGGGCGTACTTCAGCGGACGCGTCGACCGCTGCCCCTTCTCCTGGCGCGGCATGCTCGCCACGGCCGGCGGGGTGGCCAGGAAGTCGGGGTGACGGTCGCGGTCCTGCGGCTGCCACATACCGGTGTCGGGCAGCGGGGCCGTCCCGGTGTCCTTGCGGGCGAAGTCGAAGGCGGAGGTCAGGTCACCGCAGACGGCCCGGCGCCAAGGGGAGATGTTGGGCTCCCGCACGCCGAAGCGCTGCTCCATGAAGCGGATCACGGAAGTGTGGTCGAAGGTCTCGGAGCAGGAGTAGCCGCCGGTGCTCCAGGGCGAGACGACGAGCATCGGCACGCGCGGGCCGAGCCCGTACGGTCCGGCGACGTAGCCGGCCTTGCCGGGGAAGACGTCGAGGGCGGTCGGGACGGTCGACAGGCCCTGGCCCGCGTTCGCGGGGGCGTACGGCGGCACGACGTGGTCGAAGAAGCCGTCGTTCTCGTCGTAGGTGATGAACAGCGCCGTACGGGCCCAGACGTCGGGGTTGGAGGTGAGCGCGTCCAGCACCTGCGCGATGTACCAGGCGCCGTAGTTCGAGGGCCAGTTGGCGTGTTCGCTGAAGGCCTCGGGGGCGGCGATCCAGGAGACCTCGGGCAGCGTGCCCGCGGCGACGTCGGCGCGCAGCCGGTCGAAGTAGCCCTCGCCGGTCCGGGCGTCCGTACCGGTGCGGGCCTTGTCGTGGAGCGGGTCGCCGGGCTTGGCATTGCGGTAGTTGTTGAAGTAGAGCAGCGAGTTGTCGCCGTAGTTGCCGCGGTAGGCGTCGCTGATCCAACCCCAGGAACCGGCCGCGTCGAGGCCGTTGCCGATGTCCTGGTAGACCTTCCAGGAGATCCCGGCCGCCTCCAGTCGCTCGGGGTACGTGGTCCAGCCGTACCCGGCCTCGGCGTTGTTGAGGACCGGGCCGCCGCCCGTGCCGTCGTTGCCGGTGTGGCCCGACCAGAGGTAGTAGCGGTTGGGGTCGGTCGAGCCGATGAACGAACAGTGGTAGGCGTCGCAGATGGTGAACGCGTCGGCGAGGGCGTAGTGGAACGGGATGTCCTCGCGCGTGAGATGGGCCATGGTGGCGGGCGTCTTGGCCGGCACCCAGTTGTCGTACTTGCCCTTGTTGAAGGCGCTCTGGCCGCCCGCCCAGTCGTGGTTGAGGCCCTGGAGGAATTCCATGCCCAGGTCGTCCGACGGCGGCCTGAAGGGCAGGGTCTCCTTGCCCGCGTTGTCGCTCTGGTGCCACACGGACTTCCCGCTGGGCAGCGTCACCGGACGGGGGTCACCGAAGCCGCGGATGCCGCGCAGCGCACCGAAATAGTGGTCGAAGGAACGGTTCTCCTGCATCAGGACCACGATGTGCTCGACGTCGGCGATGGTGCCGGTCGTCCCCTGCGCGGGGATGGCCGCGGCGCGCGCGATGCTCTCGTTGAGCAGGGTCAGGGCGGCGGCGCCGCCGGTGAGCTGGAGGAAGCGGCGGCGGTTCAGATCTGCCATGGCGGGAGGGACCTCTGCTTCGATCGAGAAGTGGTGGAGCGCCCCCAGGACATCGTGCGCGGGGTACCGGAGAGGGAGCCTGGCGTGAAGGTGATGGATACACCAGGCGAACGTCAGTCGGATTCCGCAGGAGTTCGGCCATTCGCCGGGGGCGGAAAAGGATTGGCCACGGCGGGTCCGCGGCGGGTACGGTGCCGAAGGACGTGACCGGACCTAGGAGGTGTGACCCATGAACGCTGTACGCAGGTGGGTACTCCCCCATTCCGTCACGGTGGGCGGCTGACGCAGGTGTCGCCGGGGGTGCCTCCACGACAAGGCACTCGCGAAAGGGCGAAACCCATGGATCCCATACGTCACACCCCCCTTCCCACCCCGACCGCCGGCACGGGCGATCGCGTCACCACGATCACCCGGACCGCGGAGCACCAGTGGCACGCCCTGGAGGCCGACCTCGAGGTCGGCCGCGGCGACGTGTCGGTCCGGCCCGACGGGCGACTCTTCCTCAGCGTCGACGCCTGGCACGCCGAGGCCTTCGACCGGCTCGCGGCCGCGATGGTGGCGGACCTGCCGGTCCCCCTCCACGCGTTGATCGACGAGGCCGACCTCGACTCGACCGCCGGGTGGCAGCGCGCCGGCTTCACGATCGGGCGGCGGGAGCGGGAGTACCTCGTGCCCACCGACCCCGCCCTCACGGGCCTCGACGCCGCGCCGACGCCCGCGGGCGTGCGGATCGTGCCCGTCGGAGCCGCGGAGCGCGAACCGCTGTGCGCCGTGGACCGCGCGATCCGCGACGAGGTCGAGGCCGCGGTCGGCTGGCGGCGGATGCCGGCCGAGGTGATCGCGCTCCCGGCCGGGGTCACCGTCGTGGACCCCTCGACCTACGCCGTGGCGGCGCAGGGCGACCGCTACGTGGGCATGGTCCGCTTGGGACCCCTGCCCCGCCAGCCCCGGATCGGCCTGATCGCCGTACGGGCCGACGAGCACCGCCGCGGCATCGCCAGGGCGCTGCTGGCCTCGGTCCTGGGCGGGCTGCACCGCTCCGGGGTCGCGACCGCCCGGGCCGAGGTCGACGAATCCAACGCGGCGGCCACGGCGTTGTTCGAGGGTGTCGGTGCCCGGACCGCGGGCCGCACCGTCGAGTGGGTGCGCAGCTGACGCGCCGCCGTACCTTTCACAGTCCCATTCATTGCCGAACCCACCGTCACATGACGGGGAAGCGAGTCGACTTGCCGAGAACAACAGGCGCCCTGGAAACCGAGGGCACCGTCACCGAGTGCCTGCGCAACGCCACCTTCAGGGTGGAGCTCGAAAACGGACACAAGGTCCTCGCCCACATCAGCGGAAAGATCCGGAAGAACTACATCAAGATCCTTCCGTTCGACCGGGTGATCGTGGAGCTGAGCCCTTACGACCTCACCCGCGGCCGCATCCTCTACCGCTACAGGTAGAGCGGCCGTAGGCGGCCGGGCTCCGACGGTGACGCACCGTCGGAGCCCGGTTCGGTTCGCGGCCGCACTGGGACACGGGCGCACCCCAACCGATACGTGACCGACAAACCGGGCCCGTACGGTTCGGACGTATCGCCGCGGCCACCCTCACCACCACAGCCGGCCGGCTGTCGCGGCGCATCCCACCCCACGACGCTCCGAAGGCCGACACGCGCATGCCCGTACCCACCCGCCTCCCGTCCCATCGGCTCCTGTTCGCGGCCGTCGCCCTCACCGGGCTCGCCCTGGTCACCGCTTGCGGCGGATCCGCCCAGCCGGGGGACGCCGTCCGCCCCACGGCCGTCGCCCACCCCGCCGTGATCTCCCCGCAGGTCGACGCGGAGCGCACCACGCGCGTCACCTACGACCTGGGCGACACCGCCTACGCCCCGCCCGGTCTGGACGGGCAGCTCACGGAGCTGAGGGCCGCGGTCACCTACCCGCGCGAGCTGGGCACCGGGAAGCACCCCTTGGTGGTGATGCTCCACGGGTGGGCGGACACGTGTCGGGCGGGGGACGAGCCGGTACGCCCGTACGCCTGGCCGTGCGGCGGGAAGGCACGGCCGGTCGACAACTACCTGGGCTACTCCTACCTCGCCGACGCCCTGGCCGAGAAGGGGTACGTCGTGGTGTCGGTGTCGGCCAACGGCATCCAGGCCCACGAGACGAAGCGGGGCGACGTCGCGCGCGCCGGCCTGCTCGACGAGCACCTGCGGATGTGGCAGCAGCTCTCCGAGGGCAAGGGCCCCCTGCGGGCGCTCGGTCAGCTCGCCGGCCGGGTGGACCCGGACCGCGTCGGCACCCTGGGGCATTCGCGCGGTGGCGGCGGCGTCCTGTCGCAGGTCCTGGACAGCCACGCCCGGGTACCGGGGGTGAACATCAGGGCCACGATGGCGTTCGCGCCCGCCATGAACGGGATCGACGCCGCGAAGGAACGCATCAGCCGCGTGCCCCTCACCGTGGTCGCCGGAACCTGTGACGCGATGTGGGACGACAGCGAGATCCCGCTCGCGATGGCGGCCGGGAACCCCCACGCCCGGCACGTCGAGCTGAAGGGCGGCAACCACAACTACTTCAACACCGTCTGGACCCCCGGCAGCGGGCCGGCCTTCGCCACGGACGACGTCGCCGTGGAGCACCGCGACCTCGCCGGCGGCCGGTGCAGGAGCACCAACGGTTCCGGCGACCCCGTGCGGCTCGGACCAGCGGAGCAGCGCCGGGCCGCGATCGACGCGGCGACCGCGTTCTTCGACGCGTACCTGAAGTAGCGGGTGGCTCAGCCGGTGGTGCGGAGGGTGACGTGCGGGGCCAGGGCGGCCAGGAAGTCGGGGGCGTCGAAGACCTGGCCGGCGGAGGCGACGCCCGTGGTACGGACCCGGCCGGTCAGCACCCGGTCGAGGGCCTCGACGACGAGGGGCGCGGTGACCGCGTAGATGTCCCGGCCCTCCGCGACGACGCGGCGCTCGACGCCGTTCGCGCGGACGACGGCGTCCACGAGGAAGGTCTGGTCGGAACGGCCGTGCTCGTCGGTGGCCGTGGGGGCCGGGGTGTCGGGCGAGGCGATGTCCCGGGCGGCCTCGGCGAGCATGTGGGTGTGGACGTCGCGGATGGCGAGGTGGTCGGTGACGGTGACGACGTCGGCCATCGTGAACTCGGTGATGACGGGACGGGGGCCCATCGGGGCGGGGAAGGGCCACTCCACGGTGGGCGGGGTGTCCGTACGGTACTGCCACGCGCCGTCGGCGTAGCGCAGGCGACGCTCGCCCCGGCGTTCGCGCGAGACGCTGCCGGAGAGGCGCGTTCCGGCGGTGGGGTGCCAGTGGCTGAGGCCGTAGGCGATGTGCGCCTCGTCGGCCCGCGTCCAGTCGCCCATCGCGGTGGTGACGAGCAGGTCGCCGAGGCCGCCGAAGAAGGCCATGGCGGGGACGATGACCGCCCCGGCCGCACGGGCGCGGTGGGCGTAGTGGGCGAACGTGTCGAGGTTGGCCTCCAGCTCGGCGGCCACGTCCAGGTACGGGATGCCGGCCCGCAGGGCGGCCTCGATGACGGGGCCCGTGGTCGAGGCGAAGGGGCCGGCGCAGTTGATGACCGCGGCGGACCCGCTCAGGGCGAGGTCCAGCGCGGAGGGATCGTCGACCGTGGCGGGGCTGGAGCGCAGACCGGTCTCGGCGGCCTGGGCGTCGAGCTTGTCGCGGTCGCGGCCGGAGAGGACCGGAACGTAGCCGCGGGCCAGCAGCTCCGCGACCACGAACCTGCCGGTGTGCCCGTAGGCGCCGTAGACCGTGATGGCGCTGCCCGTCGGGGCGCCGCCCTCGCTGGTGTTGCCCGCGGTGCTGTGGCCCGCGATGCTGTGGCCCGTGCTGGCGTTGCCCGTCGTGATGCCGTTCATGAGACCGCTCCCCTGTTGCCTTCGACTCCCTGCCCGATCCCCGTGTTCGCGGGGCCGGTCCGGGCTGTTGTGATCATCCTGTCGGCAGCCGCGGGGGGTGCGTGAGTGGCGGAAACGACGCGCCCCGTACAGTTTCGGACATGCATCACGTCGCCTTGGCCGTCACGGACGGCATGCTCCACCTCGAACTGGCCCTGGCCTGCGAGGTCTTCGGGTCGGACCTGACGCACCTGGTGGACCCGTGGTACCGGTTCACCCTGTGCGGGCCAGGTCCCGTGACGGTCGGCCGGTTCCGGATGGAACCCGACGCCGGTCTGGAGGCCCTGACGACGGCGGACACCGTGATCGTGCCGGGCTGGGCCGATGTGGACCGGGACCCGCCGGCCGAGCTCGTCGACGCGGTGCGCGCCGCGCACGAGGCCGGCGCACGGGTGGCCTCCCTGTGCACGGGTGCGTTCGTCCTGGCGGCGGCGGGGCTGTTGGACGGGTGGCGGGCCACCACGCACTGGGGGCACACGAGCGAGTTGGCCCGGCGCCATCCCCGGGTCACGGTGGACCCCGATGTGCTCTACGTCGACAACGGCAGCGTGCTGACGTCGGCGGGGAAGGCCGCCGCGATGGACCTGTGCCTGCACCTGGTGCGCCTGGACCACGGAACCAGGGTCGCGAACGTCGTCGCGCGGCGTCTGGTGGTGCCGCCGCACCGCGAGGGCGGGCAGGCCCAGTTCGTCACCACGCCCGTGCCCGAGCCGGGCAACCATCCGCTGGCCGAGCTGCTGCCGTGGGTCCTCCAGCGCCTCGACGAACCCCTGACCGTGGAGCACCTCGCGCAGCGGGCCGGCATGAGCTCCCGCCACCTGGCCCGCCACTTCAAGGCGGTCACCGGCACCACTCCGCTCCAGTGGCTACTGGCCCAACGGATCAGGCACGCGCAGGAGTTGTTGGAGGGGACGGACGCCACCGTCGACACGATCGCCACGGCCACCGGCATGGGCACCGCGACCACCCTGCGCCGACACTTCAGCCGTACCGTCGGAGTCCCGCCCGACACCTACCGACGCACGTTCCGCAGCTACGACACCCCCTGACGGCCCGGGCGACCCCCCTCCGGATCCACGCCGGACCGGTGCGGATCCGGGGCGAAGCCGCACGCCCGTGCCCGGGGCCGTCCTCGTGCGCCCCGGGCACGGGCGTCGAGCGATCAGGCCAGCGCCAGGCTGATCTGGTCGTTGAAGATCGCCCAGCTCTGACCGCGGTCGTTCTTGTCGCACGCCTTCGTGGAGAGGTTCGGGGTGTCCCAGGTGTTGGCGAGGCAGTAGGCCGGGGCGAAGGCGAGGGAGATCTGCTGGCCCGAGACGTTCCAGTACTGCCCCTGGTCGTTGGGGTTGCACGGCTTCACCGAGATCTGGGCGGAGTTCCAGGTGTTGGCCAGACAGTAGGCCCGCGCGTTGGTGAGGGAGATCTGCTGACCGGAGACGGTCCAGTGCTGGCCCCGGTCCCCGGTGTTGCACGGCTTCGTGGAGAGGTTGGGGGTGTCCCAGGCATTGGCGAGGCAGTACCGGCCGGGTACCCGCACCGTCTGCGGCGCGGCGTTCGCCGCTCCCGCCCCGCCGACGGGCAGGAGGGAGGCGGTCACGGACAGCACGGCGAGGGCGAGGGTCTTGCGCAGGGCGATTGCCATGGTGCGATTCCATTCTCAAGGCAAGCCGGCGCGAGCCACGCACGGCGAGGAAGTCGGGTTATCCGGCTCGAATGCGAGCGCAAGCGCATTGATATCAGCGATTACGGAGCGACGAATAGAAATCTCGGCGCCCCTTCACCCGAAGCGGGTAGTCCACGGATGATCCGATGATCTTGGGCCGGCTATCCGCCCAGCACAGACGGGGGGGGATCGGCACCCCGCTCGTCCGTTCCAGGGCGTCCGGAAATCGACGCCACGCAGCAGTCGATTGCAGAGAATGCCGAAAGGATCCTGCACCCCAGCCCGGCCCTCGAACGACCGTCAAGGGAATCGATCAGGAAACTCCATCCCGCGCTGAAACGTTTTTTATTTCCCCGCTCAATTCAAGCCAACGGAATGCGGCGAACCCACGGGCGGGCGAGCCGCGCCGAGGGCGGGCGAGCTGATCGGCTCGTTCGCGCGGCGCCGTACGGGGTCGCGGGGCCGCCCGCCGGCCCCGGCTCGCGGGGAAGGGTGCAGACTTCGGCCATGGAGCAGCACGGCGAGCAACACATGTACGAACTGGTCGACGCGCTCGTCCGGGCCGGCAGCAGGTTCACGCCGCGGCCCGGTGGTTGGAGCAGGGAGCCGTTCTGGCCGACCAAGGCCGATCAGGTGTGCCACCTGGAGTCGTCGATCGACTTCGCGGTGGCCAGGGCCGTACCGGGACAACCGGAGGGGCTCGCCTTCGACGAGGACTCCGACACGATCTTCTGCCGGCTGTGCTGGATGACGATCACGGGTGCGGCCCATCGCCCGGAGCGGGCGTGGGAACGCCGGGGCTGAGGGCCCCGCCGTCGCATCGGGCCGCGGTCTACGGGAGGACGTCCTCCTCCCGGAGCATCGTGATCAGGCCGATGCCGTCCTCGTCCGGCTCGGGGTCGGGGTCGGGGGCACGGTGGTCCGGGACCGGGGCACCGGTCAGGTCGCCGTCCGACTTCTCGATCAAGAAGCGCTCGCGGTAGGCGTCCCGTGCCGAGACGGCGACGCGATCGATGAGCAGGTAGCTGAGGCCCGCGCCGACGGCCATGCCGGCGACCGGCACGAACTGCCCGAGCTTCTTCTTCGGGAGCTGCTGCGCGAACTTCGCCGCGAAGCGCTGGGCGATCCGGGTGAGGACCTTCTCGTTCAGCTTCGTCCACGGTGCGTTGCGCACGAGCAGCTGGGTGAGCTGGGAGAGTTCGGCGTACGCGGCCGCCTTCGCCGGCGTGCCCGTGGACATGCCGAGGGCGATCACGGACATCACGAAGACCTCCTCTTCGGGGTCGTTCGGGTCGTAGCCGTAGTAGAGGGCCGTCGAGGCGACCACCCGCGTGGCGAGGGCGAGCATCATGGCGGTGTCCGCGGCCATCGCGCCGGCCACGGTGCCGATTCCGGGTGCGGCGCCCGCACCCGCGCCGGCGATCGTTCCCGCGCTGGCGAGCACCTCGCCGCCCGTCACCGCCGCGGCCGAGCCCAGGCCCGTCGCCGCCGCCGAGAGCGCGTGGCCGTACCGCACCGCGTTGTGGCGCGCGACCTCGTCGACGACCTCCAGGTCGAGCTCGCGTATCCCGCCCAGCCCGGCGGTGTCGTGTCCGGCCCGCCGGTACTGCTCGACCACGCGCTTCTTGCTCACGGTCCGGCTCGCGGTGCCGCTCACGGCCTTGCCGAGGCCCCTCGCCGCCCCGCCGTAGGCGGCGACCACCTTGTCGGCGCCCGGGACGCCCCGCGCCTTCTGGCCCAGTGCGGCGAGGCGGTCACGGGCCTGTCGCGGAAGGAGGTTCCTCGCCTGCTTGTCGAGGGAGGCCGCCTTCCGCTCCTGGAGCCGGTCCCACTCCCGTTGTTCGTAAGCGGAGAGAGTCATGTGGTCGCCTCGGTATCGAAGTGCTCGGAAGCAGTTCCGCGCGGTCGCGGCCACGGATCGGCGCCGCTGGACGGGGAACTCCTCGCAGGACATTACGTGTTCGAGGCGATGCGCGGCGCGATAGCGGCCAGGAGCCGAACCCTTGCCGCCTCGGGCCACCGCTACCCCTGCGCCTCCTGACCGGGCGGCGGGCTCGTTCCGAAGGCCGGGACGGCCACGGATTGCGGCCCGCAGCGCACCGGGAAGCCGGGTTCCTTGGGCAGCGGTCCGGCCGGGCTGTTCTCGTGCACCCTGACGACCACCCTGTCCGGCGCGATGTCCTCGCGGGTCTTGGCGTGCGCCAGGGTGCAGACCAGCTGGCTCAGCGCGATGTTGTCCAGCTCCCCGGTCGAGACCGACAGGGGCACGTAGAGGTCGACCCCGCCGTCACCGGCGAAGGCGCTCGGCTGGCGCGGGAACAGGGGGACGTGGTTGCTCAGCCCCCGGGCGCGCTCCCCCTCGGTGGGACCCTCCAGCAGGAGGTTCAGGGCCTGCTGCGCGGTAGGGGGGCCGTTGGTGGGACGCGATGCCTGGCGGATCCCGTACGGGCTGGCGAAGTACAGCTCCACGCTCCGGGTCCCGTCCGGCCGCTGCGGGACGCCGGTGGCGGGGCCGCCCGCGCGGACCGGGCCGGTGGAGCTGATGCCGCAACCGGAGAGGGCGGCCGACGCCCCGGCCACCAGCAGCGCCACCGCGACGACCGCCGCACCCGCGCGGGCGCGGACGGTACGGCGCGTCACGACGGCTCCTCGGGCTCGGGGCATCCGGGATCCGCGGCGGCCGTGCGGGCGTCGGGGGCCGCCCGGACCAGCGGGAGGGTCAGGGTGAACACCGCGCCGGCCTCCGGCCCGGGAGCGTTGGCCGCGGTGAGGGTGCCGCCGTGCAGGCGGACGTTCTCCTCGGCGATGGCCAGTCCCAGGCCGCTGCCCTCGGAGCGCGGTCGGGCCGAGTCCGCCTTGAAGAAGCGGTCGAAGACGTGCGGCAGGGCGGCCCGCGCGATGCCGGGGCCCGCGTCCGTGACGGTCAGGACGGCGGTGGCGTGCCGCCCGCAGGTCCGACCGCGCACGGTCACCGGCGGCCGGCCGTGGTGCAGGGCGTTGCCGACGAGGTTGGCGAGGACCACGTCGATCCGGCGGGTGTCGATCCGCACGGGCAGCGGCCCGGGCAGGTCGACGACGATCCGCGGATCCCCCTGCCAGCCGCGCAGCCGCAGGGTGGTGGCCAGTGCGGTGCGCAAGTCGCTCTCCTCGGCGTGCAGTTCGGCGCGGCCCGCGTCGAAGCGCGCCACCTCCATCAGGTCCTCGACGGTACGGGCCAGCCGCCGGGTCTCGGAGGCGACGAGGGAGGCCGCGTCGGCCGCGTCCGGTGGCAGCGCGCCCGAGGCCGCGTCCTCGTCCAGGACATCGACGACGGCGGTCATCGCGGCGAGCGGCGTGCGCAGTTCGTGGGCGACGTCGGCGGCGAACCTGCGGGCGTTCTCCTCCAGGCGCCGCAGTTCCGCGTCGTCGCGCTGGAGTGTGGCGGCCATGGTGTTGAAGGTGGCGGTGAGCCCGGCCAGTTCGTCCTTGCCGGTGACGTCGAGCCGGGTGTCGAGGCGCCCCTCCGCGACCTGCTGGGCGCCGCGCCGCAGCCGGCGTACGGGCAGCAGGACCCGGCGGGCGGCCAGCAGCGCCGGTACGAGCGCCAGGGCCAGGGCCGGGACGATGCCCACCTCGGCGGCCGTGACCAGGGCCGCGATGTCGGACGCCTCCTTGTCGAGCGGGAACACGGCGAAGACCCTGAGCTGCGTGGGCTGCGGGTCCCGGCCCTCGTCCGTGGCCGCCAGCGGGACGGCGACCGCGAGCCAGGGCCTGCCGTCGTGCGCGAAGCGCTGGTAGGCGGAGCCGGTTCCCTCGCGCACGGCGTCCACGAGGGCGGCCGGCACCCCGGGCGCGGTCGGTGGCCGCGCCGCGGGGCCGCTCCCGGGCGCCCGGGTCCCGTCGGGAGCGGGAGTCGGGACAGGGCCCTGGGCCGAGACCGGTGCGGCGTCCCCCATCACGGCGCTGGTGGTCCAGCCGCGCGACCCGCCCGCCAGGTCGAGCTGGAGGGTGAGGGTGCGCAGGTCCGCGGCGCTCGGCGGCATCGACAGGTCGGGGGCGAGGGAGGTCAGCTGGGTCCGCAGGTCCCGTACGGCCGCGTTCTGGGTCCGCTCCAGCGTGGTGGCCCGGGCTTCCTGGAAGGTGAGCACGGCGGTGAGCAGCGACCCGAAGGCGGTGGCGAGCAGGAAGGCCACCACCAGACGGGCACGCAGTCCGGTGGCCCACACCGTCCGCCGGGGGCGGCTCACCGGGGCCGTGCCGTCGGTGCGCGGTCCACCGGGGCGCCGCTCACCCGGAGGCGGTCCAGGCGGACGCGGTCCCACGGGATCCGGCGGCCGGGGACCCCGGCCGCGGCGGCGCGGCTCACAGCGGCCCGAAGCGGTAGCCGAACCCCCGGACGGTCTGGATCATGACCGGCCGGCGCGGGTCGTCCTCGATCCGACCGCGCAGCCGCAGCACACAGGCGTCCACGAGGCGCACGTCCCCGTGGAAGGTGTACTCCCAGACCCTCTCCAGGAGTTCCTGGCGGGTGTAGACCCGGCCGGGGTTGTCGGTGAGGAAGAACAGGAGCTTCAGCTCGGCCGGGGCGAGGGAGATCTCGCCGCCGTTCTTGAACACCATCAGGGCGGCCCGGTCGATGGTGATCGGCCCGTGCTCCTCCGGCCCCTCGGGGCGGGGCGCGGTCGCCCCGGCGTCCGGGTCCGCGGGGGCGACCCGGCGCAGCACGGCGCGCATGCGGGCCTCCAGCAGCTCGCCACTGGCGGGTTTGACGAGGTAGTCGTCGGCGCCCGCCTCCAAGCCGATGATCATGTCCATCTCCTCCCCCCGCGCGGAGAGGATGACGATCGGCACCTGGGAGAGCGCCCGGATCCGGCGGCACACCTCCAGCCCGCTGATGCCGGGCAGCATGAGGTCGAGCAGCACCAGGTCGGGACCGAAGTCCTCCAGCGCGAACAGTCCGTCCTCGCCGGTGGCGGTGGACTCGGCCTCGTGCCCGCGGCGACGCAACGCGAGCATGACGCCCCTACGGATCGCCGGGTCGTCCTCGATGAGCAAAACGCGAGCCATGGATCCTTCCGGGCATTTCGGGAACTGCGGCCATTCTTCCTGATCCCGGGCGAGGAGAACATGACGGCACCATGACGGTCCGCACCGTCGCGAGCGGGTTCGGGTGCCGATGACGGGTCGACCCGTGGTCCGTGACGGGACGATGACCAACCCCGAAATCGGCTCCGGCGGCTGTTTGGCTGATCCACATGAACCACACCACGCACCTCGTTCCCACCCCTCGCACCACCCGCTCGGGCCCGCGCCGGGCGACCGCGTTCTGCGCCGCGGCCCTCCTCGGCACCCTCGCCCTCACCGCGTGCGGCAACGGATCCGGACGTACGGACGACGCCGCCACCGGGGCGGACGCCGCGCGGCAGGACCCGTCCGCGTCGGCCCCCGCCTCGACCCCCGCGACGGGCACGGGCACCGGCACGCTGAAGAAGCCCGCGAAGCTCCTCTGGATGGGCGACTCCATCGCCGTCGGCGAGGCCCTGCCCGTGACGGCCGCCCTGAAGTCCTCCGGCATCGCCGTCACCTCCATGGCCTCGGACGGCGGTGGCGGCGTCCTCGGCCCGGCCGAGCTCAGCGGGTCCACCTGGAAGACCCTCGCCGACCAGCTGAAGTCCCCGCACCCCGACACCGTCGCCTACCAGATCACCACCTACGACTGGGGCAGCCCGCAGGAGCAGCGCCAGGGCTACGAGAAGCTGATCGCCACCGTCAAGGCCGCCGGAGCCCACCTGGTGCTGGTCACCGCGCCGCCCTTCGACACCTCCGGCTTCTACGCCGACCACAAGGGCGACATCGCATCCGCCCCGGCGGCGGCGAAGGCCGCGGTGGCCGCCCACCCCACCGACGCGTCCTTCCTCGACGCCTCCGCCCTCTGGGGCACCGATGCCACCGCGCCGCGGGCACAGCGCTCCTCCGACAAGACCCACTCCTGTCAGCAGGGCACCGCGCGGTTCGCGCAGTGGTTCAGCACGGAGCTGGGGAAGCTGGCCGGCTTCTCCCCCGCCGCCCCCGAGGGCTGGGCCAACGGCGCGTGGACGAAGTCCGACGTGTTCGCGAAGCTGAACTGCGCCTGACGTGCCGCCCACGCAGACGACGGGGGCCCCGGCCCGGCCGCGCCCGCACCGCCGCTCGGCCGAGCCGCGGCCCCACGGCTCCGCCCGACGTGCGCACCTCCCGCCCCTCGACGGCCTGCGCGGTCTGGCGGTCCTCGGGGTGCTCCTCTTCCACCTCGGCGACCTCCCCGGCGGCTTCCTCGGCGTCGACCTGTTCTTCGTCCTGTCCGGGTTCCTGATCACCGGGCTCCTGCTGCGCGAGGCCGCGGCGAACGACGGACGGATCTCGCTGGCCGCCTTCTGGGGCCGCCGGGCCCGCCGGCTGCTGCCCGCCCTGGCGGCGGCCCTGGCGGGGACCCTCGTCCTGACCGTCCTGCTGGGCGGTCCCGCCATGATCCGGTTCGCCCGGCAGGACGCCCCCTGGGTCGTGGCGAACCTCGCGAACTGGCACTTCGTCGCCGAACAGGTCGGCTACTTCCAGGCGACCCCGACCCGGGTGTTCACGCACCTGTGGAGCATCGCCGTGGAGGAGCAGTTCTACCTGCTGTGGCCGCCGTTGGTGCTGCTCCTCGTACGGGTGGGGCGCGGCGCGCCCGTCTCCCGGACCCTCGGCCCCCGGGCGCTGGCCGTCCTCGCCGCCCTCGGCGCGCTGGTCTCGGCGGCCCTGATGGCCCTGCTGCTCAACCCCGCGGACACCACCCGGGTCTACGAGGGCACCGACACCCGCGCCTTCGCGCTGCTGCTCGGCGCGCTCGCGGCCGCCCCTGCCGTACGGAACCGGGTCGCCCGGCTCTCCGAGCGGGCCGCGGGGCGGCTCGCGCTGATCCCGGCGGTCCTGCTCGCGACCGCTTGGGCCCTGGTCCGGGGCACGGGGCAGGTCTTCCTCTTCCAGGGCGGGCTGCTGCTCCACTCGGCCGCTGCCGCCGCGCTGATCGCCCTGCTCGCGCGGGCACCGGGGACCCCCCTGGGCCGGATGCTCGGCCTGCGCCCCCTGACCACGTTGGGCGGGCTCTCGTACGGGCTCTACCTGTGGCACTGGCCGTTGATCCTGCTGCTGGACCACGCGGGGCCACAGCTGCCCGGCTGGGCCCGGACCCCCTGTCTGGTCACCCTGTCCATCGCGGTGGCGGCGCTCTCGAAGAGCTTCCTGGAGGACCCGGTCCGCTACCGCGCCCGCTGGGCGCACGGCCGCGGCGGGGCCCTCGCCGTGGTGGCCACCCTGGCCGCGCTCACCGCCCTGTGGCTGGCGCTCCCCCTCCTGTCCCCCGCCGCCTCTGGCACGCATTCGGGCCCGACCGTGGACATCACCCAACTCGGCGCCCGGGCGGGACGTTAGCCGCGTCACGGACCGGTCAAGAGGGCCCCGCCGTGGGTTCGTCCCGGCGAACATGGCGCTATGCGTACACAGCACACCATCGCCCTGTTCGCGGCGGCCGCCGCCCTCACGCTCACGGCCTGCGGTCCGCAGGGCGGAGCGGGCTCGGACAAGGGCGCCGGCGCGAGCACGGCGCCTTCCGCGCGCCGCACACCGGCGCCGAAGGCTTCGGCCGCTCTTCCCCTCCTCGTCGGCAAGGGACTGCAAACGGCCCAGGACGAGGCCCAGGCCGCAGGGTTCCACCACTTGACGTCCCACGACGCGCTCGGCCGCGACCGGCTCCAGGCCCTCGACCGGAACTGGAAGGTGTGTTCGCAGACCCCCGCCGCCGGCGCCGGGATCGACACCGGCACGACCGTCGACTTCGGCGCGGTCAAGCTCGAAGAGACCTGCCCCGCGACCGACGCCCCGGCCCCGAAGCCCGCCGGGGACACCATGCCGGACTTCGTCGGCCAGGGCATGAAGGCCGTGCGCGCCGCCCTGCCCGCCAACGCCAGCATCACGGTGAAGGACGCGGTGCAGAGCCGCATGGTCCTTCAGGAGTCGAACTGGAAGGTGTGCGCCCAGGAGCCGAAGGCGGGAGCCGCCCTCACCGGCCAGCCCGTCGCCTTCACCGTGGCCAAGACCGACGAGACCTGCCCCTGAGAACGGGGCGGGGGGTCAGGACGTCGGGGCCGTCCACTTCTGCTGGGCGGCGCCGGTGCAGGTCCACAGTTGCAGTCGGGTCCGGTTGGCGGGGTTGCCGCCCGTGACGTCGAGGCACTTGTTCGCCTGCGGGTTGACGATGTCGCGGGCCCCGGACACCGTCCAGCGTTGGGCGCCGGTCCCATTGCAGTCGTAGAGCTGGACCGGGGTGCCGTCGGCGGTGCCGCCGCTCGCGACGTCGAGGCACTTGCCGAGCGCCCGTACGGTGCCGTCGGCGCCGAGGGTCCAGCGTTGGGCGCCGGTGCCGTTGCAGTCGTAGAGCTGGACCGGGGTGCCGTTGGCCGGGTCGGCGCCGGCCACGTCGACGCACTTGCCGGCGAGACCGCTGATCTGGCCGCTCCGCCCGTCGGATCCGCCGTCGTAGGAGGTGACGCGGACGTGGTCGACCACCAGTTGTCGCGGAAAGGCCGTGCTGCCGTCGGGGTCGCCGGGCCAGTAGCCGCCGACCGCGAGGTTGAGGATCAGGAAGAACGGCTTGTTGAAGGCCCAGCTGCGGCCGCCCAGGTCCGCGGGGGTCCGCCGCTGGTAGACGGTGCCGTCGACGGACCACGTGACCGCGTCGGGGGCCCAGTCGACGGCGAAGGTGTGGAAGGCGTCGGCGAAGGCCTGGCCGCCGGGGAGGGAGTACGCCGCCCCGATGCCGCCGGAGCCGGAGTAGCCCGGTCCGTGGAGGGTGCCGTGCACGGTCGCCGGTTCGAAGCCGACGTTCTCCATCACGTCGATCTCACCGGAGTTCGGCCAGCCGACCTGGCCGATGTCGTCGCCGAGCATCCAGAAGGCCGGCCACATGCCCTGGCCCCGCGGCACCTTGAGCCTCGCCTCGACGTGTCCGTACTTCTGGGTGAAGCGCCCCGCGGTGTTCAGCCGGGCCGAGGTGTACTCGCAGCGGCCGTACCAGCAGGCGTAGTCGGAGGGGTTCTCGCGACGGGCGGTGATGACCAGGTGGCCCTGTCCGTCGAGGGCGGCGTTGCGGTTGCCCGCCGTGTAGTACTGCCGCTCGTGGTTGTTGACGTTGTCCCCGGTCTCGACCTGCCACTTGCCCGGGTCGACGGCGGCGCCGGCGGGTCCGTCGAAGTCGTCCGAGAAGGTCACGGCCGCGGCGGCGGTCGGCGTGGGGGCCGGGTCGCCGCTGGCCGGGGCGGTCAGGCCGCCCCAGCAGACCAGGGCGAGGGCGCATAAGAGCGCGCGTCGGTGCCAGGTGGGGTGCGTGGGGTGCGTGGGGTGCACGGTCATCACATCGTTTCGGCGTGGGGGGCTGGGGCGGAACGGACTCGTCCTGTCATGGGCATGCCAGGACATACGGCAGCCCGCCGCCAGGGAGTGAACGCGGAACCGGACCGTCCGGGACCCTTCGTTCACTACTTGATTCAAGGTGCACGCCACGACGGCGTCAAGATGCCTGCACCGTCCGTGCCCTGCCGAACGGTCGGGCCATGCCGGCCGGTCGGGCTAGGTGTATTGCCCTGTGAGGTTGGGGACGCGGCTGGCGGGTGGTTTGCCTGCGAGTGCGGTGTGTCCGCGGTGGTGATTGTAGGTGTGGA
>NZ_JBVHUE010000058.1:0-36604 GCF_055565515.1 Streptomyces sp. NPDC028419
GCGGATTACGCGTTGTGGCAGGCGGAGGTGTTGGGTGACGAGAGCGATCCGTCGAGCCCGGCCGGCCGCCAGATCGACTACTGGCGCACCGCGCTGCACGGCGTACCGGAACTGATCGAGCTCCCCCTCGACCGGCCGCGCCCGCAGACCCCGTCCTACCGCGGTGGAGTGGCCCGGTTCAGCACCGACGCCGCCCTCCAGGAACGCCTGTCGCAGGTGGCCCGCGAGTGCGGGGTGACCCCCTTCATGGTGGTCCAGGCCGCCGTCGCGGTCCTGCTCTCCCGGGTGGGCGCCGGCACGGACGTGCCCCTGGGCACGGTGGTCGCGGGCCGCTCGGACCAGGCCCTGGACGCACTGGTGGGCTTCTTCGTCAACACGCTCGTGCTGCGCACGGACGTGTCCGGTGACCCCTCGGTGCGCGAACTGCTGGCCCGGGTGCGGGAGACGGACCTGGCGGCCTACGCGCACCAGGACGTCCCCTTCGAGCGGCTGGTGGAAGTGGTCAGCCCGCAGCGGTCGTTGGCCCATCACCCGCTCTTCCAGGTGATGGTGGTCCTCGACAACAACAGCGAGGCGAACTTCGGCCTCCCCGGCCTCGACGTCGGCTTCGAGGGCGTCGACCTGAACGTGGCCAAGTTCGACCTCACCTTCCACCTGGAGGAGACCCCCGACGGACTCTTCGGAGAGGTCCAGTACGCCTCTGACCTGTTCGACGGGGTGAGCGCGGAGGCGCTGGGCGAGCGGTTCGTCCGGGTGCTGGAGGGGCTGGTCGCCGATGTGGACGGGCGTATCTCGCAGGTCGAGGTGCTCTCGGCCGGTGAGCGCGGTCGGGTGTTGGAGGAGTGGGCGGCCCACGCGGGTGTGCTGGAGGAGCGGGCTTCGTTCCCGGAGCTGTTCGAGGCGCGGGTGGCGGAGGATCCGTCGGCGGTCGCGTTGGTCTTCGAGGACGTGGAGCTGACGTACGGCGAGTTGGCGGCGCGGGTGGACGCCTTCGCGGGGCACCTGGCCTCGTGCGGGGTGGGTCCCGAGTCGGTGGTCGCGGTGGCGCTGCCGCGGTCGGTGGACCTGGTGGTGTCGCTGCTGGCGGTGCTGCGGGCGGGTGGCGCGTACGTGCCGGTCGACCCGGACTACCCGGCCGACCGCGTCGCGTACATGCTCTCCGACTCCCGACCCCTCCTGCTCGTGACCGACGGCGCGACGCTCCCCGGGCTCGGCGAGAGCGCCGTCCCGGTGGTGCTCGTCGACGGGATCGGCCAGGACGCGCCGGCGCGGCCTGCGCTCGCACTGGCGGACATCCGCCCGGACCACCCGGCCTACGTGATCTACACGTCGGGCTCGACGGGCCGCCCCAAGGGAGTGGTGGTGCCCCACAGCGGCCTCGCCTCCCTGGCGCGGGCCCAGCGGGACGCCTTCGGCGTGGGCCCGGGCAGCCGGGTCCTCCAGTTCGCCGCGCTCAGCTTCGACGCGGCGGCCTGGGAGATCGTGATGGGCCTGCTGTCGGGGGCGACCCTGGTGGTCGCCCCGGCCGAGCGGCTGATGCCGGGTCCCGACCTGGCCGCGCTCTGCGCGCAGCGGTCGGTCACCCACGTGACCCTGCCGCCGACGGCGCTTGCCGTCCTCGCGGACGACGCGCTGCCCGCCGGTACGACGCTCGTCGTGGCGGGCGAGGCCTGCGCCCCGGAGCTGGTGGCGCGCTGGTCGGTCGGACGCCGGATGATCAACGCCTACGGCCCGACCGAGACGACCGTGTGCGCGACGATGAGCGCCCCGCTGTCGGGCGAGGTCGCGCCGCCGATCGGACGTCCGATCGCGGGGGCGAGGGTCTACGTCCTGGACGCCGCGCTGCGTCCGGTGGCCCCCGGTGTCACGGGTGAGCTCTACGTCGCGGGCGAGGGCCTGGCCCGCGGCTACCTGGGCCGCCCCGGACTGACGGGCGAGCGGTTCCTCGCGGACCCGTACGGCCCCGCCGGCTCGCGGATGTACCGCACCGGCGACCTGGCGCGCTGGGACGCCGAGGGCGAACTCACCTACCTGGGACGGGCGGACACGCAGGTCAAGCTGCGCGGCTTCCGCATCGAACTGGGCGAGGTCGAGTCCGCACTGAACGCCGTGGACGGCGTGGCGCGGGCGACCGCGGTGGTCCGCGAGGACCGCCCGGGCGACCGGCGCCTGGTGGCCTACTACGTCGGCGACGCGGATCCGGTCGCGGCGCGCGCCCGGGTCGCCGGCGGGCTCCCGGACTACATGGTCCCGGCCGCCCTGGTGGCGCTGGACGAGATCCCGCTGCTGCCCAACGGCAAGGTCGACCGGGCCGCGCTCCCCGCGCCCCTGTGGACCACCACCAGCGGTGGGCGTCCGCCGGCCGGCCCGCGCGAGGAACTGCTCTGCCGGATCTTCGCCGACGTCCTCGACCTGCCCGCCGTCGGCGCCGACGACAGCTTCTTCGACCTCGGCGGCGACAGCATCATGTCGATCCAGGTGGTCAGCCGGGCCCGCTCCGGCGGACTCCTGCTGACGACCCGGGACGTCTTCCGGGAGCGCACTCCCGCGCTCCTGGCGCAGGTGGCGACCGCGGTCGCCACCACGGTCGAGGACCGGGACGCGGGTACGGGCACCTTCGAGCCCACCCCGATCATGCGCTGGCTGGAGGGCTACGAGGCCACCGACGGGTTCAACCAGTCGATGACCGTACGGGTCCCCGCGGGGCTGGACGAGCGGGCCCTGGCCGAAGCCGCCCGGGCGCTGGTCGACCACCACGACGTCCTGCGCCTGCGCCGCCACGAGGACGGCACGTACGAAGTGCGCGAGCGCGGCTCCGTGCCGGTCTCGATCCGGCGGACGGGCCCGGGCGACGGCGAAGCGGCCGAGGCGGCCCGACGGGAGCTGTCCCCGACGGCCGGTGAGGTCTCGCGGTTCGTCTGGTTCGACGCCGGACCCGACGCACCGGGCACGCTGCTGATCACCTTGCACCACCTGGTCGTGGACGCGGTGTCCTGGCAGATCCTGCTGCCCGACCTCGCCGCCGCCTACGAGGCGGCCGCGGCGGGGCGGACCCCCGCACTCGACCCGGTGCTCACCTCGTACCGCACCTGGGCGGGCCACCTGGCGGCCGCCGACCGGCGGGCCGAGCTCCCGGTGTGGCAGGAGATCGCCGCCACCCCGGACCCGCTGCTCGGCACGCGGCGGCTCGACCCGGCGCTCGACACGGCCGCCACGGCCGAGGAGTTCGAGCTGACCCTGGCGGCGGACGTCACCGAGGCGCTGCTCACCAGGATCCCGACGAGCGTCAACGGCAACGTCACCGACGTGCTGCTCTACGGACTGGCGACGGCGGTCGAGGACGTGCGTGGCGCCGGACCGGTCCTCGTCGACCTGGAGGGCCACGGCCGCGAACACGTCGCCGACGGGGTGGACACCTCCCGGACGGTCGGCTGGTTCACCAGCCTCTACCCGGTCGCCCTCCACCCGCGGGGCCACACGCCGACCGACCGGCTCAAGCAGGTCAAGGAGCAGTTGCGGGCCTTCCCGGACAACGGCGTCGGCTACGGCATCCTGCGCCACTCGGGCGGCGCGCCCGAGCTGGCCGTCGCACCGCAGATCGGCTTCAACTACCTGGGCCGGTTCGGGGACGGCGAGGACACCGGCGCCGACTGGCAGACCGTCGACGGGCCGATGCCCGCGCCGCGCTCGCCCCGGATGGCGATGACGCACGCGGTGGAGATCACCGCGGTGACCGAACACCGCGGGGGCCGCCCGCACCTGGTCGCCACCTGGGCCTGGGCGACCGGAGCGCTCGCCGAGTCCGACGTACGGGCGCTGGCACGAGCGTGGTTCGACGCGCTCACCGCGCTCGCGGACGAGCGGCCGGACACGGTCGGGCTGACGCCTTCCGACCTGAGTGACGACTTGACACAGAGTGAGATCGACAGCCTTGAGGCTGAACTGGGGGACTGGTAATGAAGCGCTCGCGCCTCGAAGACGTACTGCCGTTGACGCCGTTGCAGGAGGGACTGCTCTTCCACTCCCTCTACGACGACGAGGCGGTGGACGTCTACAACACCCAGCTCGTGCTGGAGCTCTCCGGTGACGTCGACGCGGCCCTGCTGCGCCGCAGCGCCGGAGCCGTCCTCCAGCGGCACGCCAACCTCAGGGCCGGTTTCCGGATGCGGGCGAACGGCCGCCCGATGCAGATCATCCCGCGGGAGGTGGCGCCCGGCTGGTCCGAGTCGACCCTCGCGGCCGGGGAACTGGACGCGTTCCTGACGGCCGAGCGGGCCACCCGGTTCGACCTCGCCCGCCCGCCGCTGATCCGGTTCCACCTGGTCCACCTCGGGCCGGACGAGCACCGGCTCGTGGTGACCAACCACCACATCCTGCTCGACGGCTGGTCCGCGCCCCTCCTGGTCGGTGAGCTCTTCGCGGTCTACGAGGCCGGGGGCAGCGCCGAGGCGCTGCCCCGGGTCACCCCCTACCGGGACTACCTGGGCTGGATCGGTCGCCAGGACGCGGCCGCCGGGGCCACGGCATGGGGGTCGGCCCTGGCCGGCCTCGACGGGCCGACCCTGGTGGCCCCCGGCGCCCCCGCGGGCACCGTACTGCCCGAGCGGATCAGCGCCGAGCTGTCGCCCGGGGCCACCGCGCGGCTGGTCCGGCTGGCCGCCGAACGCGGCCTGACCGTGAACAGCCTGGTGCAGGGCGCCTGGGCGATGGTGCTCGGGCAGCTCACGGGCCGCGGCGACGTCGTCTTCGGCGCCACGGTCTCCGGCCGCCCGGCCGACCTGCCCGGCGTCGAGGGGATGATCGGCCTCTTCATCAACACGCTCCCGGTGCGCGTGGGGCTCGACCCCGCCGTGCCCTTCGCCGAGGCCGTCGGCGCCCTCCAGCGGCAGCAGGGCGACCTGCTCGACCACCACCACGTCAGCCTCGCCGAGATCAAGCGGGCGGCGGGCGCGGGAGAGCTCTTCGACTCGATCCTCGTCTTCGAGAACTACCCGTTCGAGGAGTCCGAGGAATCCGAGGAAGCCGCCGCCGGGAAGCTCAAGGTCACCGACATCGACGGCGGCGGTGCGACCCACTACCCGCTCAGCCTCGTCACCGGGGTCCTGGGCGACCGGCTCGTCCTGCGGCTCGACGTCCGTCCCGGCTCGTTCGACCGGGCGACGGGCGAGGCCATCGCCGCCCGGTTCCTCCAGGTCCTGGACACCGTCGCCGCCGATCCCGACCGCCTCGTCGGGCGCATCGAGGTGACCCTGCCCGCCGAGCGCGCGCAGGTCCTGGAGACCTGGAACGCCACGGACCTGGACCTGCCGCCCGCCGTCCTGCCCGAGCTGCTCGACGCCCAGGCCGCCCGCACCCCCGACCGGGTCGCGCTCGTCATGGAGGGCGCGGAGGTCACCTACGGCGACCTGCACGCCCGGGCCAACCGACTGGCTCGCCACCTCGTCGGCCGGGGCGCGGGCCCGGGCCGGCTGGTGGCCCTCGTCCTGCCCCGCTCGGTGGACCTCCTCGTCGGGCTGCTCGCGATCGTCAAGACGGGCGCGGCGTACCTGCCCGTGGACGTCGGCTACCCGGCCGAGCGGATCGCCTACATGCTCGACGACGCAGCCCCCATCTGCGTGCTGGACGCCGCCCTGCTGGCCGAGGCGGAGGCGGAGGCGGCGGCGGACGCCGGGGCGCCGGCGGACACCCCGCTCACCGACGCGGACCGGCTCCGTCCGCTGCACCCGGCCGACCCGGCGTACGTCATGTACACCTCGGGCTCGACGGGCCGCCCCAAGGGCGTCGTCATCCCGCACGTCGCGGCCGTCAACCGGCTCGACGGCATGCAGCGCGCCTACCGCCTGGCCGCCGACGACCGGGTGCTGCAGAAGACCGCGACCAGCTTCGACGTGTCCGTGTGGGAGTTCTTCTGGCCGCTGCTGCAAGGCGCCACGATGGTGATGGCCAAGCCGGACGGGCACCGCGACCCCGAGTACCTCGCCGAGCTGATCCGCGCCGAACGCGTGACGACCGTGCACTTCATCCCCGCCATGCTCGCGGCCTTCGTACAGACGCCGCGGGTCGGCGACTGCACCAGCCTGCGCCGCGTGTTCTGCGGGGGCGAGGCGCTCCCCGCCGACCTGCACCGGACCTTCCGCGACCTGCTCGGCATCCCCCTGCACCACCTGTACGGCCCGACCGAGGCCACCGTCGACGTCACCGCGTGGCACGGCGGGCAGGAGATAGGCCCCGGCAACGCGCCGATCGGCTTCCCCGTGTGGAACACCCGCGTCCACGTGCTCGACCGGGCGCTGCGCCCGGTCCCGCCCGGCGTCGTGGGAGAGCTGTACCTCGCGGGCGTCCAGCTCGCGCACGGCTACTTCAACCGGCCGGGCCTCAGCGCCGAGCGCTTCGTCGCCGACCCCTTCGGCCCGGCGGGCTCGCGGATGTACCGCTCCGGCGACCTCGGCCGGTGGAATCCCGACGGCTCGATCCAGTTCGAGGGCCGGGCCGACCGCCAGGTCAAGGTGCGCGGCGTCCGCATCGAGCTGGACGAGATCCGCGCCACGGCGGCCGAACTGCCCGAGGTGGGCCAGGCCGTCGTGACCGTGGTCGACGAGCGCCTCGTCGCCTACGTCGTGCCCGCCCCCTCCGGCCCCGCCCCCTCCGGCCCGGCCGCCGACGCCCCGGCCGCCGACCTGGCCCGCGCGGTCCGCGAGCACCTGGCCGCACGGCTGCCCGAGGTGCTCGTCCCCGGCGCGGTCGTCCTCCTCGACGCCCTGCCGCTGACCCCCAGCGGCAAGCTCGACACCGCCGCCCTGCCCGCACCCGAATTCACGGCCGCCCCCGCGGGGCGGGCCGCGACCACTCCGCAGCAGGAGATCCTCTGCGGCCTGTTCGCCGAGGTCCTCGGCCTGGACCGGGTCGGCGTCGACGACGACTTCTTCGCCCTCGGCGGGCACTCGCTGCTCGCCACCCGGCTGGTCAGCCGCATCCGGTCGACCTTCGCCGTCGAACTGCCCATCCGCGCGCTGTTCGAGGCGCCGACCCCGGCCGCGACGGCGGCCCGCCTCGACACGGCGGCCGCCGCGCGCCCGCCGGTCCTCGTCCGACCCCGCCCGGAGCACCCGCCGCTGTCCTACGCGCAGCGACGCCTGTGGTTCCTGGACCGTCTGGAGGGCCCCGGCGCCACCTACAACCTGCCGATCGCGCTGCGCCTGACCGGGCGCCTGGACCGCGCCGCGCTGCACGCCGCGCTCACCGACGTGGTCGAGCGGCACGAGGCCCTGCGGACCGTCTTCCCCGACTTCGCGGGCACGCCCTACCAGCGGGTCCTGCCCGCCGAGGTCGAGCTGAGGACCGAGCCCTTCTCCCCGCGGGCCCTCGACGAAGCGGTCGACCACGCCTTCCACCTGGAGCGCGAGGCCCCGCTGCGCGTCACGCTCTTCACGTCCGGCCCCGAGGAGCACACGCTGCTGCTGCTCCTGCACCACATCGCCGGTGACGGCTGGTCCGCCGCGCCGCTCGCCGCCGACCTCGCGACCGCCTACGCGGCCCGCTGCGCCGGCGAGGAGCCGGGATGGGCCGAACTGCGCGTGCAGTACGCCGACTTCGCGCTGTGGCAGCAGGAGCTGCTCGGCGGCGAGGAGGACCCGGACAGCCTCATCGCCCGCCAGCTCGACTACTGGAGGACCGCGCTGGCCGGGGCCCCCGAACTCCTCGAACTGCCCACCGACCGCCCGCGTCCCGGGGTGGCCGGGACCGGCGGCGGTGTCGTGGAGCTCTCCGTGCCGGCCGAGGCCCACACGGCGCTCGCGGCACTGGCCCGCGACCACCAGGCGAGCCTGTTCATGGTGGTCCAGGCCGGTATCGCGGCCCTGCTGACCCGCATGGGCGCCGGGCCGGACATCCCCCTGGGGACGGCGATCGCGGGTCGCACCGACGAGGCGCTCGACGACCTCGTCGGGTTCTTCGTCAACACGCTGGTGCTGCGCACCGACGTCTCGGGCGATCCGACCTTCGCGGAGCTGCTGCGCCGCGTCCGCACGGCCGACCTGGCCGCCTACTCCCACCAGGACGTGCCCTTCGAGCGGCTGGTCGAGGTCATCAACCCGGCCCGCTCGCTCGCCCACCACCCGCTCTTCCAGGTGATGTTGACCTTCGCGAACACCGCGGGCGGCGACTTCGACATGGCCGGCCTGGAGGTCGAGCGGGAACAGGTCGGCGGCGACAGCGCCAAGCTCGACCTGTCCTTCTTCCTCTCCGAGGAGCACACCGAGGACGGCCGTCCCGACGGCCTGCGCGGCGCGATCCAGTACGCCACCGACCTGTTCGACGCCGAGACCGTACGGGCCATGGCGGACCGCCTGGTCCGGCTGCTCACCGCGGCCGCGGCCGACCCGAACCTGCCGGTCGGCGACCTGCCGGTGCTGTCCGAGCGGGAGCGCCACGACGTGCTGGTCGGCTGGAACGACCCCGGCCACGACGTGCCCCGCACGACCGTGCCCGAGCTGTTCGCCGCGCAGGCGGCCCGCACCCCCGCGGCCCTGGCCGTGGTCTGCGGGGAGGACCGGGTCAGCTACGCCGAACTGGCCGACCGGGTCGAGCGGCTCGCCCGGACCCTGGTCGCGCGGGGCGCGGGCCCCGAGACGTTCGTGGCGATCGCCCTGCCGAAGTCCGTCGACCTGGTGGTCGCGGTGCTCGCCGTCTTCCGGGCCGGGGCCGCCTACCTGCCGCTGGATCCCGACCACCCGGCCGAGCGGCTCGCCTTCGTCCTGGGCGACGTCGATCCGGTGCTGGTGCTGACCACCTCGACGACCGCACTGCCCGGCACGCGCCCGCGCCTGCACCTGGACGAGGACCACGCGCAGGGGAACGGCGCCGACGCGCCGCTCGCGGAGTTCGTACCGGACGGCGCCGCCGCCTACGTCATCTTCACCTCCGGTTCCACCGGCAGGCCCAAGGGCGTGGTGGTGGAGCACCGCTCGCTCAACGCGTACCTGGCGTGGGCGCGCGGCGCCTACGACTCCGTCGAGCGCGGCGCGCTCGTGCACTCGCCGATCTCCTTCGACCTCACCGTCACCGGCGTCTTCGCCCCCTTGACCGCGGGCGGCGCGGTGGACCTCGTCGACCTGAAGGGCGACGCCCCGGGTACCCGGCCCGCCTTCGTCAAGGCCACCCCGAGCCACCTGTCGTTGCTGCTGAACCTGCCGGACGCCTTCTCCCCGACCGAACAACTGGTCCTCGGCGGCGAATCGTTGATGGGCGAGCTGCTCGACGAGTGGCGCCGGCGCCACCCCGGCGTCACCGTCGTCAACGAATACGGGCCGACGGAGACGACCGTGGGCTGCACCGAATACCGCATCGCCCCCGGCGACGCCGTCCCCAGCGGTGTCATCACCATCGGCCGACCGGTGTGGAACACCCGGATGTACGCGCTCGACGCGAAGCTGCGCCCGCTGCCCGTCGGCGTGACCGGCGAGCTGTACATCGCGGGTGACCTGGTCACCCGCGGGTACCTCAACCGGCCCGGTCTCAGCGCGACCAAGTTCGTGGCCGACCCCTACGGCCCCGCGGGTTCGCGGATGTACCGCTCCGGCGACCTGGGCCGGTGGAACCGGCACGGCCAGCTGGAGTTCGTCGCCCGCGTCGACCACCAGGTGAAGCTGCGCGGCTTCCGGATCGAGCTGGGCGAGGTCGAGTCGGCCGTCGGCGGCCACCCGGAGGTGACGCACGCCGCCGCCGTGGTGCGCGAGGACCGGCCGGGGGACAAGCGCCTGGTGGCGTACGTGACGCCCGCCGGGCTCGACCTGGACGCCGTCCGGGCGTACGCCGCCGAGCGGCTGCCCGAGTACATGACGCCGTCCGCCTACGTGGCACTGGACCGGCTGCCCGCCACCGGCAACGGAAAGTTGGACCGGGACGCGCTGCCCGCGCCCGAGGAGGCGGTCGTGGGGGCCCGGGGTCCCCGGGACGCCCGTGAGGAAGCCCTGTGCGCGATCTTCGCCGAGAGCCTGGGCGTGGCGACCGTCGGCGTCGACGACGTCTTCTTCGACCTCGGCGGGCACTCGCTGCTCGCCGCCCGGGTCGTCGCCCGCGTGCGGGACGAACTCGGCGTCGAGGTCGGCATCCGCACCCTCTTCGAGGCGCCCACCGTCGCCGGGTTCGCCGCGCGGATCGCCGCGTCGGGACCGGCCGACCGGCCGCGCCGGCCCGCGCTCGCCCCGCGCCCGCGGCCCGAGCGGGTGCCCCTGTCGGCCGCCCAGCGCCGTCTGTGGTTCCTGTACCGCTTCGAGGGGCCGTCGCCCACCTACAACGTGCCGCTCGCGCTGCGGCTCACCGGCGAGGTCGACCGGGACGCGCTGCGGGCCGCCCTCGTCGACGTGGTGGGGCGGCACGAGAGCCTGCGCACCGTCTTCGGCGACGAGGACGGGGTGCCGTACCAGCGGATCGTGACCGACGAGCCGGTCCTGGAGGAGGTGACCGGCGGCGACGTCACCGCCGCCGCCGCGCACGCCTTCGTACTCGACCGCGAACTGCCCATCCGCAGTTGGCTGTTCACCCAGGCGCCCGACGAGCACGTGCTGCTCGTGCTCGTCCACCACATCGTCAGCGACGGTTGGTCGATGGGACCGCTGCTGCGCGACCTGGGCACCGCCTACGGCGCCCGGCGCGCCGGCCGCGCTCCCGAGTGGACGCCGCTGCCGGTGCAGTACGCCGACCACGCCCTGTGGCAGCAGGAGGTCCTCGGCGAGGAGAGCGACCCGGACAGCGTCCTGGCGAGCCAGACCGCCTTCTGGCGCGACACCCTCGCGGGCGCGCCCGACCTGCTGGACCTGCCCCTCGACCGTCCCCGGCCCGCCGCCCTCAGCCACCGCGGCGGCACGGAGCCGCTGGTGATCGGGCCCGAGCTGTACCGCGCCGTCGCGGACCTGGCCCGCCGCCGGCACGCCAGCGTGTTCATGGTGCTCCAGGCCGCGGTCGCGGCCCTGCTCGCCCGGTACGGCTGCGGCACGGACGTCCCGCTCGGCTGCGCGGTCGCCGGACGCGAGGAGGAGGCCGCCCGCGAGCTGGTCGGCTTCTTCGTCAACACGGTCGTGCTGCGCACCGACGTCTCCGGCAGCCCCTCGCTGAACGCACTCGTCGACCGGGTGCGCGAGACCGACCTGGCCGCCTTCGCCCACCAGGACGTGCCCTTCGAGCGGCTGGTCGAGGTCCTCAACCCGGCCCGCTCCCTGTCGCACCACCCGCTCTTCCAGGTGATGCTCACCCTGCAGAACCTCGACATCTCGGAACCGGAACTCCCGGGCCTGGTGGTCCGCGGGGAGCAGGTCGATGCGGAGTCCGCCAAGGTGGACCTGGCCTTCGTCCTGGAGGAGGACGAGAGCACGGGGCTGAACGGCATCCTGCGCTACGCCACCGACCTCTTCGACCCGGAGACCGTCCGGGGCCTCGCCGACTCCTTCGTCCAGCTGCTGGCCGAGGCCGTGGCCGCGCCCGACGAGCCGCTGGAGCGGCTCGACGTCCTCGGCCCGGAGCTGGCCCACCGGGTCGTCGAGGAGTGGAACGACACCGCCCGCGAGGTGCCCGCGCTCACCTGGCCGGAGCTGTTCGCACGCCAGGCGGCCCGCACTCCGGACCACCCGGCGGTCCAGGACGGAGCCGAGACGCTCGACTACGCCGCACTCGACCGGCGGGCCAACCGGCTCGCGCACCTGCTGCGCGAGCGCGGCGCGGGGCCGGGGGAGATCGTCGCCCTGCGGCTGTCCCGCTCGGCCGACCTGGTGGTCGCCGTGCTCGCGACGCTGAAGACGGGGGCCGCCTACCTGCCGGTCGACCCGGACTACCCGGCCGAGCGGATCGCGTTCATGCTCGACGACGCCCGCCCGGTCTGCGAGCTGTCGGCCGCCTCCTTCCCGGTCCCGCAGGGGCTCCCGGACACCGAGCCGGTCGTCGCCCGCCACCTCGACGACGCCGCCTACGTCATCTACACCTCCGGTTCCACGGGCCGTCCCAAGGGCGTCGTGGTGACCCACCGCGGCATCGCCGGCCTGGTCGCCAACCAGGCCGAGCGCTACGGGGCCGGACCGGACAACCGCGTCGCGCAGCTCATCTCCCCGAGCTTCGACGCGAGCGTCTCCGAACTGTGCCTGGCCCTGCTCAGCGGCTCCTGCCTGGTGATCCCCCCGGGCCCGCTGGCCGGCGACGAGCTCGGCGCCTTCCTCGCCGACCGGCGGATCACCCACGCGCACCTCACCCCGGCCGTGCTCGCCGGCCTGCCGCGGATCGAGCTGCCCGCCCTGCGGATGATCGTCACGGGCGGCGACGTGCCCCCGGCGGACGTGATCGCGTACTGGTCCCAGGGGCGCGGGCTCGTCAACGCCTACGGCCCGACCGAGGCCACCGTGGACGTGGCCTCCTGGGTGCACGACGCTCCCGGACGCCAGCCCGCCCCGATCGGCCGGCCCATCGCCAACGCCGGTGTGTACGTGCTCGACCACCACCTGCGCCCCGTCCCGCCCGGTGTGCCCGGCGAGCTGTACAGCACGGGCCCCGGCCTGGCCCGCGGCTACCTCGACCGTCCCGGCCTGACCGCCCAGCGGTTCGTCGCGAACCCCTTCGTACCGGGCGCCCGGATGTACCGCACCGGCGACCTCGTCCGGTGGGAACGCGACGGCCAACTGGTCTTCGTCGGCCGGGCCGACACCCAGGTCAAGCTCCGCGGCCTGCGGATCGAGCTGGGCGAGATCGAGTCCGCGCTGGCCGAGCAGCCCGGTGTCACCCACGCCGCGGCCGCCGTCCACGGCGAACGGCTCGTCGGCTACGCGGTCGCCGCCCCGGGGGAGACCCTGGACGCCGGCGAGCTGCGCGGGCGCCTCGCCACGGCGCTCCCGGCCCACATGGTGCCCGGCGTCGTCATGGTGCTGGACGCACTGCCGCTGAGCCCCAACAAGAAGCTCGACCGCAAGGCCCTGCCCATCCCGCAGGCGCCCGCGGCGACGGCCGGGCGCGACCCGCGCAGCCTGCGCGAGGAGCTCCTGTGCGGCCTCTTCGCGGAGGCGCTCGAACTGCCCCGGGTCGGCGTCGAGGCGAACTTCTTCGAGCTCGGCGGCCACTCGCTGCTCGCGATGCGCCTGGCCACCCGGATCAGCGCGGCGCTCGACGTGGTGACGGACGTGCGGACCCTCTTCGAGGCGCCCACCCCGGCCCTGCTCGCCGCGCGGCTCGACGCCCCCGACGACACCGGCCCGTTGGTCGTACTGCGCCGCGCCGCGGGCCGCCCCTCCCTGTTCTGCGCACCGCCCTCCCTCGGGCTGAGCTGGTGCTACGCCGGACTCCTGCGCGGACTGCCCGAGGACGTGGGCCTGTACGGCCTGCAGGCGCGGGGACTCGACGGCCCGGGACCGCTGCCGCACTCGCTGGCCGAGTGGGCGCTCGACGCCGTGGAGCAGATCCGCTCCGTGCAACCGCAGGGCCCCTACCACCTGCTCGGGTACTCGACGGGCGGCAACGTCGCGCACGCCATCGCCACCGCCCTGCAGGAGCAGGGCGAGCAGGTGGACCTGTTGGCCATCATGGACGCGCGGCCGGGCGACCCCGGCCAGCAGGGCCCGGTGGAGGAACACCGGCTGCTCACCGCCGCCGACGTGCTGGCCCGGGTCAGCGACGACGCGGGCGGTGATCCCGACGACCGCGGGAGCGAGGCCGAACAGCGGGAGCGGGGACTCACGTTGGTCGAGGACGTGCTCGGCGGCGCGGCCGACGAACGGCTCTTCGACGTCATGATCAACACGATCATGGTGGTCACCGCGCACCGGCCCGCCGCCTACAAGGGCGAGGTCGCCCTCTTCACCTCGGGCGGCGCGGAGGGGGGCGCGAAGCTGGCCGCCCACTGGGCCCCCTACGTGGACGGGGAGCTGAGGACGACCCCGTACGACTGCGCGCACGACGACCTGCTGGACGCGACCGTACTGCGCGACGTGGCCACCCGTATCGCGGGGACCTTCGAATGCGGCCCGGAAATGGCCGTAATAGAGGACCGATAAGGCTGCTCAATACCGTAGTCCTCATTCCTGTTGTCCCGCAGATTTTGAGGCGGCTCGGTCATGCCTGACAGGCTCATAGCAGAAACTCCATTCGTCCGTCGTGCGCGGCGGACGAACCGGAGGGTTCGTCTCTTCTGCTTTCCCCATGCGGGAGCGGGGGCGAGCGCCTTCGCCGCGTGGCCGGCGCTCTTCCCGCCGGAGGTGGAAATCGTGGCCGTGCAACTGCCCGGCCGCGAGGACCGCGTCGGCGAGCCGCACCCCGCTTCCGTCGCGGTCGCCGTCCGCATGGTCGCGGTGGCGCTGCGGCCCTACCTCCAGGGCCCGTACGCCTTCTTCGGCCACAGCGGCGGCGCCCTCCTGGCCTTCGAACTGGCCAGGGCGCTGCGCAAGCGCGGCACCCAGCCCGAACACCTCTTCCTGTCCGGGCAGGCCGCCCCGGGCGCCGACAGCGGCGCACCGCAGCTGCACCGGCTCTCCGACGAGGACTTCGGCGCCGCACTGCGCGGCCTGGACGGCACGTCGGACGGCGTCTTCACCGACCCCGAGCTGATGAAGCTGCTGCTGCCCACGCTGCGCGCCGACTTCACCCTCTGGGAGAACCACCGGCACAGCCCCGGCGAGCCGCTCGACGTACCCCTCACGGCGCTCGGCGGGGACACCGACCCGCGCGCCCCCGTCAGCGCCCTCGACGGCTGGCGGGAGCAGACCACCGGGGCCTTCTCCACCCGGGTCTTCCCCGGCGGCCACTTCTACCTCAACGACTCCGAGAAGGAGCTCACCACGATGCTCGGCAGCACCCTGCTGGGCCGGGAGCCCGCGCACGCGGGCCAGGGGGAACGGATCCGATGACGATGCCCGGACACGACGCTGTGGCCCTGCTGAGGGCCGCGGCCGAATCCGTCGCGGGGGTCGAGGAAGCCGTACCCCTGCTCCGCCGGGAGGCCCGGCTCGACCGGGTGCGCCCGGTCGAGCCCCGCGCCGCGGACGCCGCTCCCGCGGCGTCCGGCGTACCGGCCCTCGCCCACGGCGGCGAGCTGCCCGCCGACCCCGACTTCCCGACCACCCTGCAAGAGGCCCTCCGCCAGGCCGCCGCGCTCGCCCCCGACCACGGCACCGTGTACCTGACGGAGGACGGCGAGCGCGTCCAGAGCTACGCGCAGCTGCTCGCCGACGCGCAGCGGCTGCTCACCGGCCTGCGCACCACCGGCATCGCCCCCGGCGAGTCCGTGCTCTTCCAGTTCGACGACAACCGCGCCTTCGTCACGGCGTTCTGGGCGTGCGTCCTGGGCGGGTACCTGCCCACCCCGGTCGGCGCCGCGCCCGGCTACGACCGGGAGAACGCCGTCACGACCAAGCTCCGCAACGCCTGGGAGCTGCTGGACCGGCCGCTGATCCTCGCCGACGCCTCCCTCGCCCCGGCGGTGGCCAAGCTCTCCGCCCTGTGGGGCGTCGACGACCTGCGCGTGGCCGTCTTCGAGGAACTGAGCGACGGCCCGCAGAGCACGGACTGGTTCCCGGCGACCCCGGACACCCCCGCCGTGCACCTGCTCACCTCCGGCAGCACCGGCGTGCCGAAGGTCGTCCGGCACGCCAGCCGCAGCGTCCTGGCCCGCACCCGGGCCACCGCGGCGGCCAACGGCTTCGACTCCGCCGAGGTCGCGCTGAACTGGATGCCCCTCGACCACGTCGGCGGCATCGTCATGTACAACGTGCGCGACGTCGTCCTGCGCGCCCGCCACGTCAACGCCACCATCGACGCCTTCCTCGCGGACCCGCTGCGCTGGCTCGACTGGATCGACCGCTACGGCGTCACCAACACCTGGGCCCCCAACTTCGCCTTCGCGCTGGTCAACGAGCGCGCCGAGGCCATGACCGGCCGGTCGTGGGACCTCACCACGCTGCGCCACCTCTGCAACGCGGGCGAGGCCGTCGTCAGCCGCACCGCGGACCGCTTCATCGAGCTGCTCACGGCGCACGGGATGCGGGCCGACGCGATGCGCCCCTGCTGGGGGATGTCGGAGACCAGCTCGGGCGTGACGTACTCGACGCTGCGCGCCGGGGACCCGCTGGCGGGCCGGCTGCGGGTGGACAAGGCCTCCCTCGGCGGGGCACTGCGCTGGTCCACCGAGGCCGACGCCGACGCCGTCACCTTCACCGAGGTCGGCCCGCCGATCCCGGGCGTACGACTGCGCATCGTCGCCCCCGACGACACCGTGCTGCCCGAGGACCACGTGGGGCGGCTCCAGATCACGGGGCCGACGATCATGGAGGGCTACTACCGCAACGAGGCCGCGAACGCCGAGGCGTTCACCGCCGACGGCTGGTTCAGCACGGGCGACCTGGCGTTCCTGCACGAGGGCCGGCTCACCATCACCGGCCGCGAGAAGGACCTCATCATCGTCCAGGGTGCCAACATCCTGAGCTACGACGTGGAGTCCATCGCCGAGCAGGTGCCGGGCACCGAAGTCACCTGGGTCGCCGCCTGCGGCTGGTCCGGCGCGGGCGACAGCACCGACAAGCTGGTGATCTTCTTCGTCCCCGCCGACGGCGACCGGACCGCGGTCCACGACACCATCACCGCGATCAAGGCCCGGGTCGCCGAGGTCCTCGGCCTCCAGCCCGACCTGGTGATCCCGGTGGAGCGGGCCGACTTCCCCAAGACGGGCAGCGGCAAGATCCAGCGCGCCCAGCTCATCGCCGACCTCGACGCGGGCACGTACGCGCAGTGGGTCGACGAGCCGGACGGCTCCTGGTACTTCGAGCGGACCTGGACCGAGGCCCCCGCCGACCGCGGCGCGCTGCCGCCCGGCCCGTGGCTGGTCAGCGGGGCGCTCCGGGAGGAGCTGGCCGCCGTACCCGGCGTCCCCGAACTCCGCGCCCTCCCCGCGGCCGGGGAACCCGCGCCCGCACCGGTCGGCGCCGTGGTCCACCTGGCGTCGGGGTCCGACGCGCAGAGCGTCGCCCTCGAGGTGCTGCGCCTGCTCCAGGACCTGGCCGCACACGATCCCGCGCCCCCGCTCCTGGTCGTCACGAGCGGCGGTCTGTGGACGGCCGAGGGCGAGAGCCTCGACCTCACCGCCGCGGGCCTGCCCGGTCTGCTGCGGACGGCCGCGGCGGAGCGGACCCTGCCGTCCGTGCGGCAGCTCGACGTGGCCGACCCCGCCGCCCGGGCCGCCGCGATCGTCACGGAACTCGCCTGCCGCGACGGGGCCGACCTCGTCGCCCACCGCGGCACCCGGCGCCTGGTGCCCCGGCTGCGGCCGATCGTCCTCGACGACCGGGGCGGCGACGCCTTCGTCACGGGCGGCCGCTACCTGATCACCGGCGGCCTCGGCGGCGTCGCCCACCCGGTCGCGGAATACCTCCTGGCCGCCCACGGCGCGAAGCTGCTGCTGGTCGGACGCGGTCCGGCCGACCAGGGCGAACGCGCCGAGCGCCTGGAGGACCTGGCCGTCCTGGGCGACGTGACCTACCGGGCGCTCGACGTGGCCGACCCGGTCGCACTGGGCGACGCGGTGCGCGAGGCGGAAGGCCGCTGGGGGGCGCCGCTGGACGGGGTGCTGCACCTGGCCGGCGCCGACGTCTCCCACCAGTGGGGACAGCTGGAACTCCACCAGGTCGTCCGGGAATCGCCGCGGGCCTTCCAGGACGCCTACCGGGCCAAGGTGAGCGGCACCCTCGCGCTCGCCGGGCTGCTGGAGGACCGCCCCCGCACGCCGCTGGTGCTCTTCTCCTCGGTCAACGGCGAGTTCGGCGGAAGCTCCTTCGCGGCGTACTCCTCCGCCAACGGCTTCCTGCACGGCTTCGCCGACCACTGGGGCCGCGAGCGCGGCCGCCCCGTGCACTGCCTCGCGTGGAGCACCTGGAGCGGCCTGGGCATGAACCGGGGCGCGCCCGAAGGGGCCGCCGCGGCCCGCGGGTTCCGCACCCTCGACCCCGACGAGGGCCTCGCCTCGCTCCTCGCGGTGCTGGGCCAGGACCGGCCCACCGTGCTCGTCGGCCTCGACGGCCGCAACGAGCACATCGCCCGCGCCCTCGCCCCCGAGAGCCTGCACACGGCCGAAGCGATCGTCGTCTACACCGGCACCGCCTCCGAGGCCGACGTGCGGGCGGCCGTGGCGCCGGTGGCCCGGGAGCTGGACCACCCCCTGCGCACCCTGCGCGTCGAGCGGCTGCCCGACGACCGGGAGCAGCTGCTCACCGTCGCGGTCGCGGCGCTGGAACGCGGCGGACGGCCCTTCGTGGCCCCGGGCACCGAGCTGGAGAAGGCCCTGGCCGACCTCTGGAGCGGCGTGCTCGGCCACGAAGTCGGCCGCGACGACCGGTTCTTCGACCTCGGCGGCAGCTCGCTGCGCGCCGCGCAGCTCGTGAACCGCATCAACAGTGCGCTGACGGCCCGGCTGTCGGTGCACCACCTCTACGAACACCCCACCGTCGGCGCACTCGCCGCGGTGCTCTCACCCCAGTTGGAAGGAGAACGAGTATGACCAATCCGTTCGAGGACGCGGACGGCACCTACCTGGTGCTCGTCAACGACGAGGGCCAGCACTCCCTCTGGCCGACCTTCGTCGACGTGCCCGCCGGCTGGCAGACCGCCCACCCGGCCGACACCCGCGAAGCCTGCCTCGCTTACATCGAGGCCCACTGGACCGACATGCGTCCGCGCAGTCTGGCCACCGCGATGGACGCGCAATAGCGCCATGACTCTGGCCATCGAGGTCGAGGGTCTGGTGAAGCGCTTCGGCGCCCACCGGGCCCTCGACGGAGTCGACCTCGCCGTGCCCGCCGGACAGGTCCTGGGCCTCCTCGGCCCGAACGGTGCGGGCAAGACCACGACCGTGCGCGTCCTGGCGACCCTGCTGCGGCCCGATGCCGGGCGGGCCCGGATCTTCGGGCACGACGTGGCGAAGGAGCCCCACCAGGTCCGCCGTTGCATCGCGCTGACCGGGCAGTTCGCCTCGGTCGACAAAGAGATATCCGGCCGGGAGAACCTGTACCTCATCGCCCGCCTCCTGGGCGTACCCGCCCGGCGGGCACGGGCGCAGGCGAACGGGATGCTCGAACGGTTCCGGCTCGACGACGTGGGCGGCAAGCTCGCCCGGGAGTACTCCGGCGGCATGCGCCGCCGGCTCGACCTCGCCGCGTCGCTCATGGGCGAGCCGAGGCTCATCTGCCTCGACGAGCCGACCACCGGCCTGGACCCGCACAGCCGCAACGAACTGTGGGCCATCGTCAAGGAACGGGCCCGCTCCGGCTCGACCGTCCTGCTCACCACCCAGTACATGGAGGAGGCCGAGGCGCTCGCCGATTCGGTCGTCGTCGTGGACAAGGGACGGGTGATCGCCGCCGGCACGGCCTCGGAGCTGCGGGCCCGGGTGGGCGGCCGCACCTTGGAAGTGCGGCCCGCGCACGCCCGGGACCTGGAGGCCCTCGCGGGCAGCCTGACCCTCGAAGGGCTGGACGGCCGGATCGACCGGGAGGCCTGCCTGGTCCGGCTGGCGCTCGTGGAACCGGACGAACTGACCCGCGCGGTACGGGCCGTCACCGCCTCCGCGGTGGAGGTCCTGGCCGTGGACACCCGGGTCGCCAGCCTCGACGAGGCCTTCATCCAACTGACCAGGAGCGCCGCGTGAGCCCGACCACCGACATCGCGCCGACCGTCGGGGTACCCGCTCTCGCCGGCTCCGCCCGCAACGGACCGCGCGACACCCTGCGACAGTCGCTCGCCATCGCCCGGCGCAACATGCTTCAACTGCGCGGCGACCCCGGACAGCTCCTCGATTCCGTGGTCATGCCGATGGTCTTCACGCTGATCTTCCTGTACGTCTTCGGCGGCGCCATCTGGGGGGACCGGCCCGGTGACTACCGGCAGTTCCTGCTCCCCGGGATCATGGTGCAGACGCTGATGTTCGCGTCCCGGTCGACCGGCTACATGCTGGCCGTCGACTTCGACAACGGGGTGATGGACCGGTTCCGGTCCCTGCCCATCGCGCGCTCGGCCGTCCTGACGGGCCGGATCGTGGCCGACATGACCCGGCTCCTGCTGGGCCAGGTCGTCATGCTCCTCTTCGCGGTGCTCATCGGCTTCCGGGTGGAGACCAACATCCTCTACGCGGTGGCCGCCGTGCTGCTCACCCTGCTGTACGGCACCGCGCTGGCCTGGGTCTCGGCCTTCATCGGCCTCTCGATCCGCAGCCCCAACACCGTGCAGTCGGTGGGCTTCCTGTGGATGATCCCGTTCCAGTTCGGCAGTTCCATGCTGGTCCCGACCAGCACGATGCCCGGCTGGCTGCGGACCTTCGCCGAGGTCAACCCCACGACCCTGGTGACGGACGCCTGCCGCAACCTGCTCGGCGGGGGACCGGTCGCCGTGCCCGTCCTCGGCACCGTGCTCTGGAGCGTGGGCCTCATGTGCTTCGCGGTTCCACTGGCGATATCCCGTTATCGACGTCGCTGAAAAGTGATCGATAACGGGAGGGAAACCCTCCCGAATACATTTTCCCCATTCCAACTCCCCGAGTGGAGGAGTCCTCTCATGAGGTCCGGTCATACCGCCGTTCCGCGATGGCAGCCGACTGCCGGTGCGGCACCGGGCACGGCATCCGTTCGCATTCCCCTGGAATACGAACCGGAGCCGGCAGAGCTTCTTGCCGCCCACAGCAAGGTCGTCGCGATCCTCAGTGGTGAGGACGAGGTGGCCGTCGGCCCCGTGCCCCACCTGGTGCCGGTGGCCGGCACCACGTGGGCCGGCCTGGTGGAGCGGGTCCGTACGGCGCCCGTCGCCCCCGACCACGGCTACGAGAGCGTGGTCGGCGCCACCTCCGACACCCTGCCCGACGGCGTGGTGTTCGGGGTCCGCGTCACCGACGGCGCCCTGGTGCTGACGTACCGCACCGAGGACTTCGACGCCGAGCACGCGACCCGGGTCGCCGGCTACCACCGCGCCGCCCTGGACCTCATCGCCACCGAGCCCGGGGCGCCGCACGAGGGCCGCAGCCTGCTCTCCGCCGAGGAACGGCGCCACCAACTCGTCGGGATGGCCGGCCGGGACCGGGAGCTGCCGGACCGCCGCTTCCACGAACTCTTCGAGGACCGGGTGCGCCTGCACCCGGACAAGACGGCCGCGATCATGGGCGAGCACCGGGTCAGTTACGCCGAGCTGAACGCCCGCGCCAACCGGATCGCCCGCACCCTCCTCGCCCACGGCCTGGGCGCCGAGGACAGCGTCGCCGTGGTCACCGAGCGCAACCTGGACTGGATGGCCGCCGTCCTCGCCGTGTTCAAGGCGGGCGGCGTCTACGTGCCGATCGAGCCGCACTTCCCGGCGGACCGCATCGGCACCACCCTCGACCGCGCGCGGTGCTCCCTCGTCCTCACCGAACCGGGCAGCGGCACGGGCCTGGAGGAGGCGCTGCGGTCCCGCCCGTCGGTCACCGCCCTGCGGGTCGACGAGAGCCAGGACGCGGACCCGACGGACCTCGGCCTCGCCATCGGTCCCGAGCGCCTCGCCTACATCTACTTCACCTCCGGTTCCACCGGCACGCCCAAGGGGGTGATGTGCGAGCACGAGGGCATGCTCAACCACCTCTACGCGAAGACCGACGACCTCGGGGTGGGCGAGGACGACGTCGTCGCGCAGGTCGCCCCGCAGTGCTTCGACATCTCGCTCTGGCAGCTCGTCTCGGCCCTGTTGGTCGGCGGCACCACGCTCATCGTGCCGCAGGCGGCGATCCTCGACGTCGAGCGGTTCGTGGAGGTCGCCCGCGGCGCGGACGTGGCCCAACTGGTGCCGTCCTACCTCGAAGTGGTGCTCTCGCACCTGGAGGAGCACGGCGGCGACCTCGGCCGGATCCGCTGCCTCTCGGCCACCGGCGAGGCGCTGAAGAAGGAGCTGGTCGAGCGCTGGTTCGCGGCCTTCCCCGGCACCTCCCTCGTCAATGCCTACGGCCTCACCGAGACCTCCGACGACACCAACCACGAGGTGATGACCGAGCCGCCGCGCGGCGACCGGGTGCCGCTGGGACCCGCCGTCGCCAACGTACGGGTCTACGTCGTCGACCCCGCCCTCGAACCGGTGCCGCTCGGCTCGCCCGGCGAGATCGTGTTCGCCGGGATCTGCGTGGGCCGCGGTTACGTCAACGACCCCGAGCGCACCGCCGCCGCCTACGGCACCGATCCGCACCGCTCCGGCGAACGCCTCTACCGGTCCGGCGACTTCGGCCGCTGGTGCCCCGACGGCAAGCTGGAGTTCCTGGGCCGCCGCGACGCGCAGGTGAAGCTGCGCGGCTTCCGCATCGAACTCGGCGAGATCGAGAACCGGCTGCTCGGCGTCACCGGGATCCGGGACACCGCCGTGATCGTCGTCGGCGAGAGCCTGGTGGCGTTCTACGCAGCCGCCGCCGACGTACCCGTCGAGGAGCTGCGCGACTGGCTCGGGGCGGCGCTGCCGGAGTACATGGTGCCCAGCCGCTTCCAGCGCCTGGACGCCCTGCCGCTCACCGCCAACAGCAAGATCGACAAGAAGCGGCTGGCCGAGCTGGCGGAGGTCGACGAGGACGGCCCCGAGCCCCCGGTCACCCCGACGGAACGGCGCATCGCCGAGGCCTGGGCGGCCGTCTTCGGCCTGGAGCCCGAACAGGTCGGCCGCGGCAGCCACTTCTTCGACTCGGGCGGCACCTCCCTCTCCGCCGTGCGCCTCGTCGTCAAGCTCGGCCGGATCGTGTCCCTGAAGGACCTCACCCGCTACCCGCGCCTGAGCGACCTGGCCGCATTCGTCGACGGGACCGTCCCCACCGACGGGCCGGCCGCGGCCGCCCCGGACACCGGGACCGGCCACCTGATCCCCCTGCTGACGCCCCCCGCCCCGACCGCCACTCTGGTCTGCTTCCCGTACGCGGGGGGCAACGCCGTCAACTTCCAGCCCCTGGCGACCGCGTTGGCGGACAGCGGGCTGGCCGTCCACGCGGTGGAGCTGCCCGGCCACGACCTCACGGTCGAGAACGAGCCCTTCGCCCCGCTGGAACAGGTCGCCAAGGCCGTCGCGAGCGAGCTCGTCCGGCGCCCCGCGGGACCGGTCATCCTCTGGGGGCACTCCGCCGGAGCCGCCCCGGCCGTCCTGACCGCACGGCTGCTGGAGGAGCAGGGCCGCGGCCCGCGGGCCGTCCTGATCGGCGGTCAGCTGGTCGCCACCCCCGAGGCCCGGCGCGCTTCCACCGCCGCGCTCGCGGCCCTGACCCCCCTGGAGATCGCCGCGCGGCTCGGCGGCGAGGGCGGCTTCACCGCGCTGTCCGGCGCGGACACGAGCCGGGCGGAGCTGGTCGGCGCGGCCTACCGGCACGACGTCCGGGAGGCGAACGCCTTCTTCGCCGACGCCGTGGAACACCCCCCGGCCCACCCCCTCGCGGCGCCGCTGACCCTCGTGGTCGCCGCCGACGACTCCGCCACCCAGGGCCACGAGAGCGACCTCGACGCCTGGCGCGTCCTCGCCCGGGCCGTGGAGGTCCGCGAACTGCCCGACGGCGGGCACCTCTTCTTCCGCACCAGGCCGGCGCAGACCGCCGCCGTGGTGCGGGCCGTCCATGACACGAACGACAGAGAGCGAGTGTGAAAGTGCCGACGCACGACACGGATCCCTTCGCCGGATTCGACGGACAGCGTGAAGAGGGCCGCCCGGCCATCGTCACCGTGGCCGCCCCGGCGGACCCGGTGGCCTGGGCCGCCGAACACCGCGAGGCGCTCTACCGGGTCGTCGCCTCGCAGGGCGCCGTCCTGGTGCGCGGTCTGGGGCTGCACGACGCCGCCGGCGCGGCCGCGGTCCTGACCACCCTCGGGAAGGACCTCGTACCCGAGCGCGAGGCGTTCGCGCCCCGCTGGACCTACGACGACCGCATCTACTCGTCCTCCAAGTGGCCGCCGAACCAGCCCATGTGCATGCACCACGAGCTGAGCTACGCCCTGGAGTTCCCGGCCACCATGGCCTTCGCCTGCCTGAGCGCGCCCACCAGCGGCGGGGCCACCGCCCTGGCCGACGCGGGCCGCGTCCTGGAGGAACTGCCCGCGGACCTCGTCGAGCGGTTCGAGCGGGAGGGCTGGTTGCTCAAGCGCAGCTACACCGAGGACATCGGCGTTCCGTGGAGCGAGGCCTTCGGCACCACCGACCGCGCCGAGGTCGAGCGGTACTGCCTGGCCAACGAGATCTCCTTCACCTGGCACGGTGACGACCTGCGCACCAGCCAGCGCCGCCCGGCCGTGCTGCGCCACCCCGCCGACGGCCGGCGGCTCTGGTTCAACCAGATCGCCTTCCTCAACGAGTGGACGATGGCGCCCGAGGTCCGCGAGTACCTCGTCGACGTCTACGGGCCCGAGGGCCTGCCGTTCAACACGAGCTTCGGCGACGGCGGCGAGATCACCGAGGACGTCGTCGCCCTGATCAACAAGGTGTACGACTCCGTCACCGTCTCCGAGCCGTGGCGCCCGGGCGACCTGATGCTCGTCGACAACCTCCGCACGGCGCACAGCCGGCTGCCGTACGACGGGGCGCGCGAGGTGCTCGTCGCGATGGCGAACCCCACCACCCGATCCGCATCCGCATAGAGGTCCGAGGATCCAGATGACGAAGCACAACCCCACCTTCTCCGTGATCTCAGGCCGACAGGTGCAGCGTGCGCTGAGCGGCCAGGAGAAACTGGTCACGGAGATCATCGAGGCGGCGTACCACGCGCACGGCGAGGGCAAGACGGTCAACCCGCCGTCCTACTTCCTCCAGTTCCCCGACCGTCCCACGGCCCGCATCATCGCCCTGCCCGCGTCGCTCGGCGGCGACGACGGCGTGGACGGCCTGAAGTGGATCTCCAGCTTCCCGGAGAACGTGCGGTCCGGGCTGCCGCGCGCCTCCGCCGTCCTGATACTCAACGATCCGCGCACGGGGTACCCGTACGCCTGCCTGGAGAGTTCGATCATCAGCGCGAGCCGGACGGCCGCGTCCGCCGCGCTCGCCGCCGACCGGCTCACCCGCGAACGCGGGCGCCCCACCAAGGTGGGCTTCGTGGGCACCGGCCTGATCGCCCGCTACCTGCACACCTACCTGGCGGGCACGGACTGGTCCTTCGACGAGGTCGGCGTGCACGACCTGTCGGCCGACCACGCGGCGGGCTTCGCCGACTACCTGGACCGCTCCGGCGAGAGCGGCCGGGTGACGGTGCACGACACCGTGGACGAGCTGATCCGCGCCAGCGACCTGGTGGTCTTCGCCACCGTGGCGGGCACCCCGTACGTCACCGACCCGGAGCTGTTCGCCCACCACCCGCTGGTGCTGCACGTCTCGCTGCGCGACCTGGCCCCGGAGATCATCCTCGATTCCGTCAACTACGTCGACGACGTCGAGCACTGCCTCAAGGCCAACACCTCGCCGCACCTGGCCGAACAGCTCACCGGGAACCGGGACTTCATCGCCGGCACCCTCCACGACGTGATGACGGGCCGCGCGACGGTCCCGACCGACCGCACGGTGATCTTCTCCCCGTTCGGCCTCGGCGTGCTCGACCTGGCGGTCAGCGCCCATGTGTACGACCAGGTCTCGCGCAGCGGCGACCTGCAGGTGGTCGAGGACTTCTTCCACGAGATGAACCGTTACGGCGGCTAGGGGCAACTGCCCGAGAAGGGGAGGTAGCTGTGCCGATCATCTCAGAGGCGCAGGAGTACCACGAGGAGGACCTGTTCGTCGATCTCCGGCGAACCTTCGGGCGCAGGCTCTTCCTCAAGTGCGAAGGGTTCAACTTCGCCGGTTCGATCAAGCTCAAGGCCGCCCGGGCCATGGTCGAGGCCGCCGAGGCGAGCGGGGTCCTGCGGCCCGGATCCATCCTGGTGGAGTCGTCGTCGGGCAACCTCGGCGTCGCGCTGAGCATCCTTGCCGCCAGCAAGGGCTACCAGTTCGTCTGCGTCACCGACAACAGGTGCAACCTGGCCACCAAGCAGCTCATCGAGTCCGTGGGCGGCACGGTCTACACCGTCACCGAACCCGCGGCGGAGGGCGGGTTCCTCGGGGCGCGCCTGCGCCTGGTGCGGGAACTGTGCGAATCGGACGAGCGCTACGTCTGGCTGAACCAGTACGCGAATCCGAACAACGCGCTGGCGCACTACCGGTCGACGGCCCCGGCGATCGCCGCGCGCTTCCCCGACCTGAAGGTGGCCTTCATCGGGGCCGGCACCACCGGCACCCTCATGGGGTGCGCCCGGTACTTCAAGGAGAAGCGCCCGGACGTCACCGTCGTGGCGGTCGACGCCGTCGGCTCGGTCACCTTCGGCGGCCCGTCGCTGCCGCGGATGATCCCCGGTCTCGGCACCGGGGTGCGCCCGCCCCTGCTCGACCGGTCCTACATCGACGACGTGGTGCACGTCGCCGAGGCGGAGACGATCCGTGCCTGCCGCCGGCTGGCCGGACGGGGCTTCCTCTTCGGCGGCTCCACGGGAACCGTGATCAGCGGCGCCCTGCGCTGGCTCGACGAGCACGCCCCGGGCGAAGAGCTCACCGCGGTGGCCATCGCGCCCGACCTGGGCGACCGGTACTTGGACTCGGTCTACCACCAGGGATGGGTCGAGGAGATATACGGCAGCGCAGCGCTCGCCGACGAATTCGAGAGGCCCGAGGAAGTGGCGATGATGTCCGGTACGGGTGGTGCCCGATGACGGAACTGCTGGAGAACGGCATCGGTGAGGAGACCGCCTTCGCGCTCGGCGGCGCGGCCGCCGCCCTGGTGGAAGCCGCCGCGCGGGAGCTGCTCGACGTCGCCGACGGCCGCGTCGACTCGCCCGAGTTCGTGGCGGCGGCCCGGGACGCGTGGGAGGGCCTGCCGGCCCCGCTGCGCCAGGAGATCCGCCGGTTCCGCCGGCACTCGGGTCCCCGGGGCCGACTGCTGGTCCGCGGACTCCCCGTGGGCGACGACACCCGGGACACCCCCTCCGTCGCGGGCTCCGTCCAGCGGGAGTCCTCCATCGTCGCCGCGACCCTCCTCATGGTGGCCTGCGGACTCGGCGACCCCGTCGGGTTCCTCCAGGAGAAGTCGGGCGCCCTGGTGCACGACGTCGTACCGGTCGAGGGGCTGGAACGGTTCCAGGGCAACGCGGGCTCGGTCCAGCTCTCCTTCCACACCGAGAACGCGTTCCACGAGCACCGCCCGGACTTCGTCATGCTGCTGTGCCTGCGCGCCGACCACGAAGGGGTCGCGGGCACCCGCACCGCGTGCGTCCGCGAGATCCTGGACCTGCTCAGCCCGGTCGCCAGGAAGCAGCTGAGCCTGCCGGAGTTCATCACCGACGCCCCGCCCTCCTTCGGACCGGGCTGCCAGGGCGCCGTCCACCACCCGGTGCTGGGCGGCGCGTGGGACGACCCGGACCTGCGGGTGGACTTCGCCGCCACCCGGGCGACCACCGAGGAGGGCGCCGCCGCCCTCGCCGAACTGGGTGAACTCTTCGAACGGGTGTCGTCCACGTCCGAACTGTTGCCGGGCGACCTGGTGATCGTCGACAACCACGTCACCGCGCACGGCCGCACCGCCTTCACCCCGCGCTACGACGGCAGGGACCGCTGGTTGCAGCGCACCTTCGTGCACAGCGCGCTGCGCCGTTCGCGGGGTCGTCGCCCCGACGACGGGTACGTGCTGGTTGAATGAAAGTCCGGTCGACGGCGCACCGCCGACGGCGAACGGGGGGAGCGCACAGTGCGAGTGGTCATCGCCGAGGACTCGGTCATTCTCCGTGAGGGCATGGTGGAGCTGCTCACCGCCCGCGGCTGCGAGATCGTCGCCACCGCGGGCGACGCGGACGAACTGCTGGCCGCCGTGGCCGAGCACGCCCCCGACGTCGCCGTGGTCGACATCCGCATGCCGCCGACCCACACCGACGAGGGCATCCGCGCGGCCGTCCAGCTGCGCACGGACCACCCGAAGGTGGGCGTCCTCGTCTTCTCCCAGCACGCCGAGCCGTCATGGGCGGCCCGGCTGCTGGCGGGAGAGGCGTCCGGCGTCGGCTACCTGCTCAAGGAGCGCGTCGCCGCCACCGCCGACTTCGTCGAAGCTCTGCGCCGGGTCGCGGCCGGCGGCGTGGCCCTCGACCCGGAGATCGTCAGCCGCATGCTGAACCGGGGCACCCGCCCCCTCGACCGGCTGACCGCCCGCGAACGCGAGGTCCTGGACCTGATGGCCCAGGGCCACTCGAACCGCTCCGTCTCCGCCCTGCTCGTGATCTCGGAGCGCGCGGTGGAGAAGCACGCGGCCTCGGTGTTCGCCAAGTTCGGCCTGCCCGCGACCGAAGCCGACAACCGCCGCGTCAAGGCCGTCGTGACGTACCTGCAGGAGGTCGGTCCCTAGACCATGTCCCGCCCGCCGCGGGTGGGGGCGGATATCCGAACCCCGAAGCCGGGAGGTAGCACCGTGGTCCGGGGCGGCCCAGCGGCCAAGAATAGAGACATGTCACCGAGCACCGAGACCCCTGTCCGGCCCACCGTGGAAACGGGTACGGGCCTGCGCGCCGCCCACCTGCACCGCTCCTACGGTCGTGGCCGCGGCGCGGTGCACGCCCTGCGCGGGGTGGACATCGGCTTCGAGCCCGGCACCTTCACCGCGGTGATGGGACCGTCCGGCTCGGGCAAGTCGACCCTGTTGCAGTGCCTGGCGGGCATGGACCAGCCGACCTCCGGCACGGTCCACTGGGGCCCCACCGAGATCACCGCCCTGCCCGAGCGGCGGCTCGCCCTGCTGAGGCGGGCCGAGGCGGGCTTCATCTTCCAGTCCTACAACCTGATGCCCGCCATGACGGTCGAGCAGAACGTCGCCCTGACCGCCAGGCTGGCGGGCCACCGGGTGGACTGGGACGCCGTCCGCGCCGCGCTCGCCCAGGTCGGCCTCGCCGACCGCCGCAAGGAACGGCCCGGCCGGCTCTCCGGCGGCCAGCAGCAGCGCGTCGCCGTGGCGCGCGCCCTGTACGCCCGCCCGCGCATCCTCTTCGCCGACGAGCCGACGGGCGCCCTCGACCGGGCCACCGGCCGGGAAGTGCTGTGGCTGCTGCGCGAGGGCGTCGAGGTCGAGGGCCGCACCTGCGTGATGGTGACGCACGATCCGGTCGCCGCGAGCTTCGCGGACCGGGTCGTCATCCTCGCCGACGGCGTCCTGGTCGACGAGCTGGTCCGCCCCTCCGCCGCACTGATCGCCGAGAAGCTGGGTGGGCTGGGATGCTGAGGCTCGCCCTGGGGGTCCTGCGGTCCAGGCCCTCCTCCTTCGCCGGACTGGCCGCGGCGCTGCTGCTGGCCGTCACCGTGATCACGCTCTTCGGCTCCCTCATCGCCACGGCCATCGACGGGGGCGGCGGCTCCCGGCTCGGGCTGATCGGCGGAGCGTTCGGTGAGATCGCGATGCTGATGGCGCTGTTCGTCGTCGCCAACACGCTCGCGCTCGCCGTCCGGCAGCAGGCCCGCGCCATGGCCCTGCTGCGCACCACCGGCGCGACCCCCGCCCAGATCAAGCGCCTGGTCCGGTGCCAGGTGCTGCTGGTGACCCTCTTCGTCTCGCCGCCCGCGTGGCTGATCGGCTCCTGGGGCGCGCGCTGGTTCCTGACCGAGCTGGTCGCCCGGGACATCGCCCCGGCCGGGGCGGCCGTGTCCTGGTCGGCGGGCCCCCCGATGATCGGTACGGCCGCGACGCTGCTCGTCGGCGTCGGCGCCACCAAGATCGCCGCCCGCCGCACCGTCCGCGGCCGGCCGTCGGCGGCGCTCGCCCAGACGGCCGAACAGGGCCGCACCGGCTGGCTCCGCGGCATCGCGGGCCTGCTCGTCCTCGGCGGCGCCGTGCCCCTCGTGGTGTTCACCTCGCGCCAACCCGTGGACAAGTCCGTCCAGCTCGCCCTGCTCGGCACCCTGCTCCTGATGATCGCGGTCGGGCTGCTCGGCCCCCTGCTGGCACGGCTCGCGATGGCCCTGCTCGGTCTGCCCTTCCGGCTGACGGGCGCACGCCACCGGGGCGAGGCCGGTGGCGCCCTCGCCGCCGACAACCTGCGCGGCCACGCCCACCGACTGTCCTCCGCGGTGGTGCCGATCGCCCTGCTGGTCGGGCTCTCGACCACCTTCGCCGCCGTCACCGCGACCCTCGAACAGGTCGCCCCGCCCGGCGCGTACGCGCAGAGCGATATCTGGTTGCGCGGCGTGGAGCTGGCCATGCTGGCCGGTTTCGGCGCGGTGGCCACGGTGAACACCCTCGCCTCCCTGACCGTCGCGAGGCGACGGGAGTACGCGCTGCTCACCCTGACCGGTGCGACCCGGCGCCAGCTCATGCGGATGCTGGGCACCGAGGCCGCCCTGACCGCCGCGGCCGGCGTCCTGCTGGGCATCGCGGTCGCGGCCCCCATGAGCATGGCCTTCTCGGTGGCCGCCACCGGCTCCCTGATCCCCGTGGTCCCGCTCCAGACCTACGGCCCCCTCGTGCTCGGGTCCGTGGCCCTGACCGTGCTGACGATCCTGGTCACCGGCGCCCGGGCCACCTCCGAACCGGCCCTCTCCGCCGTGGCCGCGCCGTGACGGCGCCCCGCCCCGGCGACGGGGTGCGCGAGCCGTGGTGGCGGATCCGGCCGGGGGCGCTCGCCATGGCCCTCACCGGGCCGCTGCTCTCGGTGCTCGGCGCCGCCTACGTCGCGGTCGTCCTCTACGCCGGCGGTCTGCTCTCGCTGACCCTGATCGGGCTGCCGCTGCTCGCGGTCGGCCTGCGCGGAGCCCGCCACCTCGGCCGGGCCCACGCCCGGCTGGTACGGGCGCTGCTCGGCGAGGTCGTCGCCGCCCCCGCACCCCCGGTCGCCGCCGGCGGCCCGGTCCGCTGGGTCCGCGCCGCCCTGACCGACGTGAGCGCCTGGCGCGGGATGCTCTACCTGCTGCTCCGGCTGCCGGTCGACCTCCTGGCCTTCGCCCTGACGATCGGCCTGCCGGTCTTCGGCGTGTGGAGCGCCGTCTGGGCACTGTCCAGCGGCGAGCCGCCGTGGCTGGTGGCGGCCGCCGTCGCCTGCTGCCCGGCCGCGCTGGCGCTCACCCCGGTGGCGTCCCGCGCGATGATGGACCTGCACCGGCTGCTGGCCCGCACGCTGCTCGGACCCACCCCCTCCCAACTGCGCGTCCACACCCTCGAACGGGCGCGCAGCACGGCCCTCACCGAGAGCGACCGCAGCCTGCGCCAGTTCGAGCGCGACCTGCACGACGGCACGCAGGCCCAGCTCGTCGCGATCGCCATGACGCTCTCGCTCACCGCGGACGCGCTCGACGGCGACCCGCGAGCCGACCGACCCCGGGCCCTGGTCGCCCGGGCCCGCACCCAGACCGACGCGGCCATCGCCGAGCTGCGGCGCCTCATCGACGGGATCAGCCCCGCCGCGCTCGACCGGGGACTGCTCGACGCGCTGCCCCGACTGACCGAGCAGGCCGGCGTGCCCGTCACGCTCACGGTGGACGTGCCCGAGCGGCCGGACCCGGTGATCGAACGGGTGGCGTACTTCTGCGTCGCCGAACTGCTCACGAACGTCAGCAAGCACAGCGGCGCGACGAAGGCCTCGGTGGACGCGGACCTCGTCGGGAAACAGCTGCGGATCACGGTCGCCGACAACGGCGCCGGCGGCGCCCGGATCGGGGCGGGCAGCGGCCTGCTCGGTCTGCGCGAACGGCTCGCCGCCGTCGACGGGACCCTCAGACTCGACAGCCCACCCTCGGGCTCGACCACCGCCGTGCTCGAACTACCCGTCCGGATCTGACCCCCGGCCCCCAGCCGCGCCCCCTCACCCCGGCCTCCGACCACCCCAGCCCCCCAGCCCACCCCGGGCCCGATCCCCCCGCCCGGGTAGTCCGGCGCGCCGCCGTACCGCGGCGCCGTCCCCCCACCGGTCCGACACGTCGGGCCGAGCCATGCCCACAGGAAGGGAAGCTGACCATGCGTGCTGCGCGGATCAGACACGGAATGCTGGTGGCCGCCGTCGCGGGGTGCATCGTCGCGTCCGTCAACGCCGCCACCGCCTCGGCGGTGCCCGGCCTGCCGACCGCCCCCCGGCACACCGCCACCGCGGCGCCGGACCTGCCCGGCCGCTACGCGGAGAACCGCCGCTACCTCGCCGACGCCGCCGCGGCGTCCGACCGGATGGGCGACACCGGACGGGCCGGGGTGCTGCGCGAACTCGGCGCCGCCGACCGCACCTTCCTCGACGTCGACGCCACCGGCGACGGCCAGGCGGTGGAGGTGCTCGGCGACCTGGCGCACGCCCAGCGGATCGCCCTCCTGGTGCCGGGCGCGGACACCACCATCGACACCTTCGACCACCTCGGCTCCCCGCACTCCTCGGTGGGCGGCGGCGCCCGCGCCCTCTACGACGAGATGCGCGCGCTCGACCCCGGGACCCGGGTCGCGGTCATCGGCTGGTACGGCTACCGGGCCCCCCGCACCAAGAGCCGCGACACGGTGACCCAGGACCGGGCGGTGGAGGGCGGAGGCCAACTGCGCGACCAGCTCCTGCGCCTGCGCGACCTCGCCCCGGACGCCTCCGTCGCCCTGTTGTGCCACTCGTACGGCTCCGCGGTGTGCGCGGACGCGGTGCGCGGCACGAACCGCTGGACGTCCTCCGCCCTGACCGGCGTCGCCGTCTTCGGCAGCCCGGGCCTGGGCGTCGATTCGGTCTCCGCCCTGCGGATCCCCGTCCCCTTCTGGGCCGGCCGGGGGAGCCGGGACTGGATCGCGAACGTGCCCCACGTCCAGTTCACCCTGGGCGGCGAGCGCCTGGGCTTCGGCGCCGACCCGGCGTCCCCGGACTTCGGCGCCCGGACGCTCCCCACCGGCGACAGCCCGCACGGCGGCTACCTGCGCCCCGGCGGACCCGCCCTGCGCAACATCGCCCTGATCGGCCTGGGCCGGGGAGCGGAGGTGTCCCGTGGCTGATCTCCAGGTCCGCCCCGCCACCGTGCCCGCCCCCCGCCGGACCCCGCCCCGCCCCGCCCCCGTGGAGCCCGCCCGACCCAGCGCGCGGGACCGGCTGCACCGGGCCGTGCTGCGGATCGACGCGGCGACGCCGCCCTCCCGGGACCGCGCGGTCGACGTGCTACGGGCCTACTCCATCCTCGGCGTGGTGCTCGGCCACTGGCTGGTGAGCGCGGTGGTGCTGCGGGCCGGCGGCCATCTGGCCGGCGACAGCCCCCTGCGCCACGTCCCCGCCCTCACGCCCCTGACCTGGGTGCTCCAGCCGCTCGCCCTCTTCTTCTTCGTCGGCGGCCGCGTCGGATCCCAGAGCTACGCCTCGGCCGTCGCCGCCGGCACCGGCTACCGCGCCTGGCTGGCCCGAAGGCTGCGGCAGCTGCTGCGCCCGGCGCTGGCCCTGCTCGCCGTGTGGACCCTGGTCCTCATCGGGCTCGCCACGGCGGGCGCCGCGTACGAGACGGTCCGCACCCTGGTGCAACTCGCCCTCTCGCCCCTCTGGTTCCTCTGCGTGTACGCGGTGATCACCGCGGCCACCCCGCTGATCCGGCGGTGCCCCGGCCGGCTGGCCCTCGCGGCCGGCGCCCTGGTCGCCGCCCCGGACCTGACCCGCGCCCTGGTGGGCGACGTGGCGGGCCTGGACGCGCTCCGGTCGCTGAACGTCCTCGCGGGCTGGCTGGTCCCCTACGCGCTGGGCACGCTCTGGGCGGCGGGCCGCCTCGCCCGGCGCGGCTACGCCGTCGCCCTGCTGATCGGCGGCGCGAGCACGCTGGCGGCCCTGGTCCTGTGGTGCGGCTACCCGGCGAGCATGGTCGGCGTCCCCGGGTCCGCGGTGTCCAACCTCAGCCCGCCGACCCCGGCGGCCGTCTGCTTCGGGCTGGCCCAGTGCGGCCTCGGCCTGCTGCTGTGCGGAGCGCTGCGCCGCCTGACCGGACAGCCGGAGCGGCCGACCCCGCCGCCCGCCCCCGGTGCGGGTGCGCCCGTACGGGCCACCGCCGGACAGCTGCGCTGGGCGGCCGTGGCGCTGCTGAACCTCTCGGCCATGACGGTCTTCCTCTGGCACCAGACGTCCATGCTCGCCACCACCGTGGTGGCACTCGGCCTCGGCGGCTACTGGCCCGGCCTGCACACCGCGCCGGACGGTCCGCTCTGGGTGCTGTTCCGCCTGGCCTGGCTCCCCGTCTTCGCCGGCGTGCTCGCCCTCTGCTGGCTGTCCTTCCGCGACCTGGAGCGATCGGCCCGGCGGCGGCGACCCCGTCAGCACGCCGTGCACGTCCGTTGAACCCAACCAGCTGTAAGGAGAAAACTCGTGACCGTTTCCCAGGGTGTCGGGAGTTCCACGGAGCGCTGTGTCCGCGGGGCCTCCCCGCGGCGTTCCGGCAGTCCCCTGCACGACCTGACCGTGGAATCCGTGGCGGCGCTCTACGAAAAGTACGCGGAGGACCTGCGCCTGGTCAGGGACGAGCAGCGGGAGTTCCTGACGTGGCGCGGCACGTCGATGAAGGCACAACTCGACGACTACGAGGCGGAGATCACCTACCTGCTGCTGCGCGAGCACCGCCCCGAGACGGTGGTGGAGATCGGCACCTTCTACGGCTGGTCCACGATGTGGATCCTCAGCGCCCTGCGGGACAACGGCACGGGCCACCTGCACTCCTTCGACATCGTCGACCGGGTGCTGAGCAACGTGCCGGCGGAGCTCTCCGCCGACCGCTGGACCTTCACCAAGGGCGATGTCAGGGACCGGCTCGACGCGATTCCCGCCGGGACCGACTACCTCTTCATCGACGCCGACCACGGCGCCCGGTTCGCCCGTTGGTACGTCGAGCACCTGCTCCCGAAGATGCGCGCCGGGACCCCGACCAGCGTCCACGACGTCTTCCACGGGCGGCGCCCGAAGCCGTTCAGCGAGGGATCGGTCCTCGTGAAGTGGCTGGCGCAGCGGAACATCGCCTACTTCACGCCGTCGGCCGCGAAGGCCCCCGAGGTCATCGAGCACCTCGCCGCGACGAAGGCGCGCCTGGGCCTCGACGTCCCGGTCCGCACCAGCGCCCACAACCCGATGGTGTTCTTCACCCTGCGCTGACCCAGGACCCGATCCCCACCACCCCGAAACGGCCCTGACGGCGAACACCCCCGCGCCGTCAGGGCTTCCGGTCCCCCCGGCCGGCTACGCCGCGCACCGGTGGGGGGACGGAGCGTGGGGTGGGTGATCGAGGTCACGGGCGGGTTCGGCAATATGGCGGTCGCAGTGCGTCCGATCGCCTCCCGTTGAAGGATCCTGGACTGTCATGGGCTCCACTCTTGTCATCACCAACGACTTCCCGCCGCGCCAGGGGGGCATCGAGACCTTCGTCCACGCCATGACCACCCGGGTCCCGGGCGGTGACGTCGTCGTCTACACCTCGCACGAAGAGGGGGGAGCGGCCTACGACGCCACGCTCCCCTTCCCCGTCGTCCGGGACACCAGCGGCATGTTGCTGCCCACCGGGCGGGTCACGAGGAAGGCCGTCGAGATAGCCCGGGCGCACGGCTGCGACCGGGTCTGGTTCGGTGCGGCCGCGCCGCTCGCCATGATGGCCCCGGCGCTGCGCGCGAACGGCGTGCGGCGGATCGTCGCCACCACCCACGGCCACGAGATCTGGTGGGCCCGGCTGCCCGGTGCCCGGCGGATGATGCGCCGCATCGGTGACGGCGTGGACGTGGTCACCTACCTCGGCGAGTACACGCGGTCCCGGATAGCCCCGGCGCTCGGTCCGACGGCCGAGCTGAGCCGCCTGGTGCCGGCCGTCGACGCGGAGGCCTACCGCCCCGACCCGGACGCGGGCGCCGTGCTCCGCGCCGAACTGGGGCTGGAGGGCAAGCGCATCATCCTGTGCGTGTCCCGGCTGGTGCCGCGCAAGGGGCAGGACAAGCTGATCGAGGCGATGCCGCTGATCCGTCGACAGGTGCCCGACGCGGTGCTGTTGGTGGTCGGCCAGGGGCCGCACGAGGCCCGGCTGCGCAAGCTGGCGCTGCGGCACGGGGGCGAGGACGCGGTCCGCTTCGTGGGCGGCAAGAACCACCAGGAGACCCCGCGGTACTACGCGGCGGCCGACGTCTTCGCGATGCCCTGCCGGACCCGCAAGGGCGGCCTGGAGGCGGAAGGCCTCGGCATCGTCTTCCTGGAGGCCGCGGCCAGTGGCCTGCCGGTCGTCGTCGGCGCCTCCGGCGGAGCCCCCGACACGGTGCTCGACGGCACCACCGGGCGCGTCGTGGACGGCACCGACCCGGCGGTCGTGGCCGCCGTGCTGACCCGGCTGCTGCTGGACGAGGGACGGGCCGCGCAGATGGGCGCCGCGGGCCGCGAGTGGGCGCGGGAGTCCTGGTCGTGGGACGCGCAGGCGCGGCACCTGACCCGCCTGCTCGACCCGGCCCACGTGCCGGTCCCGGACGCGCGCACCTCCTGAGCCGGCGGAGCGCCGTCCCCGCACCGGGCCCCGGGCCCGGTGCGGGGGAGCGCCTGGAGACGACCTAGCTGTATTGCCTCGGGAGGTTGTGGACGGGTGATGGAGGTCTCGGCTGAGGCGTCTTGAATGGGTGAGGGCCTTCCGGGTTCGG
>NZ_JBVHUE010000059.1:0-10501 GCF_055565515.1 Streptomyces sp. NPDC028419
CGCCGAGGTGGAAACCGCCATGAGCAGGACCGGAACCGAGGCGACCGCCAGCGCAGCCCGCCCCTTAGAAATCTTAAACATTCGAAATCCCCCATATACTGAGCACAGTATTATTATGAACTATCGCCCGCCCACTCGGCTGGTCCCGGATGTGCGGCGAATTAATCCCTGCGAACTCTTTGACACTATCCAGGGATAAGCGGGCGCTCAACAATGTTGATGAAGATTTGAGGTGGAATGAGAAATTCCGCTTCCTGATTCTTCCGGCACGACACCCAACGGAACAATTGGCCGCTCGTCAGCCCGCCGGGCCAAACAATCAACGCGATGTTCTCCGCCCAGCCGTATTACGACAGTTGGCGTGCGAAGCCATCAATCACGGGTCTCCGGGGGCTGCTGGTGTACGTCAGCAGACCAGAGAGCGGGCGGTGCCCGTACACGGCCGCCGTCACGGTCCGGCGCGGAGGACGCAGGGCCGTTTCTGCGGTGAACCCAGCCACCCGCGCGGGTGAGTTGGCTACTCGGGGGCTGTCGCCGCTAGGCAGTGTCTGACGGCTCTTGCCCCGGGTGGTGGATCTGTTGCCGTTGTGGGCATGAGTCGGTCATGGTGCGTCGGCATGAACTGACGAATGCTCAGTGGGAACACATAGCTCCGTTGCTGCCTGAGAGGGGCGGGCCGGGTGGTCGTTGGGCGGATCACCGGACCGTCGTCAACGGTGTCCTCTACCGGACACGGACCGGCATTCCATGGCGTGACCTGCCCGAACGCTACGGATCCTGGCAGACCGTCTATGAACGCCACCGCCGCTGGTCGGCTGACGGAACCTGGTCGAAGATCCTGCGGGCGTTGCAGGCCGGCGCCGATGCCACCGCCCGGGACGCGGACGGCTCGTGGGCGGTGAACGTCGACTCCACCAGCTGCCGGGCCCACCAGCACGCGGCCGGGGCCCGGCACAATCCGCCGGACGACCACCCCGAAAAGGGGGTGGCACGCGTGTGGATCCAGAGGGCCGCGAGGCCCTGGGACGCTCCCGGGGCGGACTGACCAGCAAGGTCCATCTCTGGCGGACGACCGCTGCCGGCCCCTGGTCTGGCTGACCTCGCCCGGCCAGCGCGGGGACAGCCCGATGTTCATCCCGCTCATGGAGGCCCTGCATGTGGCCCGCACCGGACCCGGACGGCCCCGCACTCGCCCGGACCGGACTCGTGGCGACAAGGCCTACTCCAGCCGAGCCAACCGCGTCTACCTGCGTAAACGGGGGATCAAGGCAACGATCGCTCAGCCGGACGACCAGCGCGCCAAGCGCCGTCGGCGCGGCCGGACCGGCGGCCGCCCGACGGCCTTCGACCGAGAGCAGTACCGTCAGCGCAACACCGTCGAACGCTGCATCGGGAAGCTGAAGCAGCACCGGGCCGTCGCGACTCGATACGACAAACGCGACTACATCTTCAACGGCACCCTGGCCACAGCGGCCATCGTCATCTGGCTCCGCGACCTCATCAAAGAGCCATCAGACACCGCCTACTCCTCCGGTACCGAGATGCGGGCGCGCAGCGGCTCCAGCAGGGCGTTCACCTCGCGCACGCCGTCCGCCGAGTCCAGGCGCAGGGCCGTGTCGGGTTCGGCGAGGAGCGGACCGCCCGCGCAGCGGTCGCCGAACAGCTGGAGGGCGGCGCGGGGGCGGCAGCGCTTGGACTGCCAGAGCAGGCCGTCCGCCCGCGCGCAGTGCTGCCGGATCAGCCGGGCCCAGTAGCGGGTCTTGGCGTAGTCCTCCTCCTCGCAGTCCACCAGCCAGGTGTCCTGCCAGACCGCGGCCAGGCCCTCGGCGGTGGTGAGGTCGACCAGGGACAGCTCCGCGGTCGTGCGCAGCACCGACAGGCGGTAACGGGACGCCTGCGCCCAGGGCACGAGGCGGACGCCCGTGGCATCGTCGAACTCGATCGAGCGCAGCAGCACTTCGGACAGCGCGGTCACCGGATCCAGGGCGGCGTAGAGGTAGGGGTACGGGTCCTTCTCCGTGGCGTCGAACCGGCTTCCGCGGAAGAACTCGTGGGCGAGCTTCGGATTGAAGGCGGCGGCCTCGTAGCGGTCCAGGTGCAGCCGCCACAGGCGGGTGCCCGCCGGCAGGGTGCGCGTGAGCGGTTCCATCGGCAGTCCGGTGGGCGGGATCTGGCGGGTCATGCGTCGCCCTCCACCAGTTCGCGTGCGGCCCGGGTCAGTTCCTCGTCGGGTACGGAGCCCAGGAGTTCGGCCGGCACACCGCGCAGCCAGCGGTTCTCGCCCAGCCACCAGTCGGCCGCGCCCCAGGGGTCCCGGTCGGCCATGAGCAGGCGGTTGATCAGGCCCACCACGGGCAGCGGCCGGGTGGTGCCCGACGCGAACTGGAACCGCGGGTAGCGGTCGCCGAGGTCCGGGTGGTGCAGCCGGATCAGCCCGGGATCGCCGGGGGCGGCCGTGATCTCGCCGGCGGCCAGGGCGGGGGCCGCCAGCAGCCGGGTGCGTACCGGGTGGGGATCCGGCGCACCGCGCAGCGTCGCCAGCAGCGCCAGCACCGGTACGCGGTCCACCTCCGGGGCGGCCGGAGCGTCGACGAAGCGGACGCCGTCCCGCAAGGCCGTGGTCACGGCGTCCTCGTCGGGCAGGACGCGCAGCAGCCGGCGCATGCGGCGCAGCGCGGCCTGTACGGCCTGCGGGTCCACGGCGTCGGCCAGGCCCTGGAGGAGGGCGGCCAGTTCCTCCCGGTCGGCCGGTTCGAGCGCCGCGAGGATCCGGGGCCAGTGCTCGCCGAGCAGGGCGACGAACGCGTCGGGTGTCATGCGGCGGGTTCTCCTTCCGCGTGCTCCTCCGGCCGGGGGGCCGGGTTTCCCTGGTGGATGAAGGCGCCCCAGAAGGCGGGGCCGGACAGTTCCGGCCGGGCCGCGGTCCGCCGCAGATGTGCTGTCAGGCCCGGTACGGGTGGCCGGACCGGGGGCGGGGCCAGCATCCAGCGCTGGGCCGCCCGCAGGGCGTCGGGCGGGGCCAGCCCGGCCGCCACGTGGTGGTGGAACACGGTCATCAGCACGGCCGAGGCGTCGTCGCTGACCTGCCAGCGCGAGCCCACGGCGTCCGCCGCCAGGCCGTGCACGAAGGCGGTGGTGACGGTCAGCGCCTCGTCGTGGTCGCGGGTGCTCAGGTCGGTCTCGCAGGCGCTGAGGACGACCAGCGGCCGTTCGGCCTCGTTCGGACCGGCCGGGGTGTCGAGCAGTCGCGTCACGGACAGCCGGCCGGCCTCCGGGCCGGCGCTGGCGGGCCGGCCCAGTTCGAGCACCGAGGAGCCCGGGTCCGCGCCGGCCGTACCGTGGCAGACGAGGTGGACGACGGCCACCGGGCGCCCCCCGGGCCCGCGCCCGCCCAGCAGCCCCAGCACCTCGGCCGGAGTGCCCTGGGGCAGCGGCGGTTCGAAGGCCCGGGTGTCGAACTCCCCGAACAGCAGCGCCTCCGGGTAGTACGCGTCGTGCACGGCCAGCACCTCGTCCTCGGCCATGTCGAGACCCCCGGGTACGCAGACCAGGGCCTGCCCCCGGGTGAGCGGGAGCCTGCGGGTCCCCACCGCGCGCAGGAACTCCCGCCCCGAGGCGGCGTACGTCAGCACGACCGGTTCGCAGGCCCGTACGGTGGCCGGCGCACCGGCCCCGCGCCACCGGTCCGGGACGGTGATCCGGGCCGCCTGCCAGGGCACCACGCCCAGGTTCCCGCAGGCGACGAGGGCGAGGCGCACCGGTGCGGCGGACGGCGCGGGCCCCGCACCGGTGAGCAGGCCCGCCTCCCGCAGCCCCCGCTCCCACAGGCCGAGTTCGTCCAGCAGCGGCCCCATCACCCCCGCTCCGGCCCAGTCGCACACCGCGTCCAGAGCCGCCTCCCAGCGCTCCGCGCCGCGCCGCGCCGAGAACCGGGCCGCGGTGGCCTCCAGGTAGGCGGCGACCGGGGCGCGGCCCGGCCCGGACAGGGCCGGCAGCGGCAGCGCCCGCGGCGTCCGGTCCGGCTCCAGCACCAGGGCCCAGCCCTCCTCGTCCCCCTGGCCGGGCAGCAGGTACACCAGCGCGTCGGAGCCCGACCGGGCGACCGCGTCCCGCAGCGCGGTGGTTTCGGGTACCCCGTCCTGCCCGCCGCCCCGGCCGCGCAGCAGCTCCAGGGCCCGGCGGCGCAGCGCGCTGGGCAGTTCGGGCCCGTGGGACGGCGCGTCGAGCAGTGCCGTCAGCAGTCCGGCCGATCCGCCGTCCGGCGCCGCGGCGCCCGCGCCGGTCCCGGCGTCACGCCACTGCCGGGCCAGCTCCTCCTCCCCGAGCGCGGCGAGGCGTTCCGGCACGGTGGCCGAGACGGCCGCCGCCGCGAGCACGAGGGCGCGGCCGGCTTCCAGACAGAGCACCGCCTGCTCCGGGCGGCCGCTCCGGACGGCCCAGGAGGCGGCGACCAGCCCGCGTGCGGCGCCGCCGCGGGCGACCTCCAGCCCGTGCTGGACGCCCTGTTGCAGCAGTACGTCGGCGGCCGTCGCGCTCAGCGAGTCGCGCGCGTCCGAGACGGCCCGCACCAGATCGGGGCCGGCGCCGCGGCCCGCCCGGGTGGCGTACCCCTCGGCCAGGTCCCAGTACAGGGCGGAGGCCACCTGAGCGGTGGGGGAGGACAGCTCGTCGCGGGCCCGCTCCAGCTCGGCGAGCACCTCGTCCAGCAGGGCCGGCTCGGGCGCGGCCCGGTACTGGAGGGTGAGCGTCATCGCGATGCCCATCCGGGTGCGGATGTGCTGGTCGGCGAAGACGGGGGTGTCCAGGAGGGCGGCCCGGGCGCGCTCCACCGCCGCGGCGACCCGCTCGGGTTGCGGGTCGAGGAAGGAGGTGAGGGCCAGCAGGGGCGCCCACAGGGCGTCCATGAGCCGGCGCATGAAGGGCTGGGCCTCCGCGGCCGCGTACGCCTGGTCCAGGTGGTGGGCCGCATGGCGCAGGGCCCCCGTGTCGGACGTGATCTTCGCGAGGGCCATGTGGGCGTAGCCCAACAGGAAGAGCGGCATGAACCGCTGCCGGTCCGCCGCCCCCGGGGGCCTGCCGTGCACGTCGGCCGACCCGGTCCCGTCGGCGGCCCCGGTCCCGTCCGGGGAACCTGGTTCGTCCGGGGCGTCGAGTTCGTCCAGGAGGTCGAGCACCTCCTCGATCAGCGCCTCCAGGGCCGGTACGTCGTCCGCGTCGGAGGCCGCCGACAACCGCGACATCAGCAGCAGGTGCCGGTTCGAGTTCAGCATGTCGTCGGCCCCCGGCCGGCCCGGGGGCCGCTGTGCGACGAGGGGGCCGACGCCGGGCGTGAGCGATTGTTCGAGCAGTTGCCCGGCCACGGCGAAGTCCAGCCTGCTGCCGCCGGTGAGTGCGGATCCGGTGAGCAGTCCGGGCAGCACGCCCCGAACGAACCAGGCGAAGTCCTCGTCCTGCGGGTGCTCGTCGGCGGCCTTGCGCAGCAGGCGCAAGGCCTCCTGGTACTGGCCGGCGTCGCCGGTGCGCCCGCCCAGGAGCGTACGGGTCACCGCGAGCACGGTGTCGGAAATCTCCAGGCCCGTCTTCGGCGCGGGACCGGCGGCCTCCCCGATCAGGTCGGAGATCTGCTCCGTCGAGAGCGAGCCCGGCTGGACGATCTCGGCCATCAGCCCCATCAGGGGGCGCAGTTCCAGCTGCTCGTCCGCCGTGGGGGGCCGCAGACCGGACGCGGGCAGGTCCTGCGGGGACGCGGGCACCATCTGGCGCAGCATGGTGACCAGCGGCGCCATCGGGCCCAGCAGATCCGGGTTCAGGGTGTCGATCCGGCCCATCAGGCGCTGGAGCCCCGGGCCGTCCTGGGTGGTGAGCGCCGCGTGGAGGTCCGTCTGGAAGGCCAGGAGGGCGGCCATGTCCGCAGGCAGCCCCCCACCCTTGCTCGCGGCCAGTTCGTGGGCGAGTCGTTCGATCTCGGGAGAGGACTCCATGAGCCCGGGGCCGTCGAGGTGCTCCGGCACCGATGCGTCCAGGATGTTCTGCACCGCTTCCATGCTCAGCGGTGCGCGCGCGCCGAACCGGCCGGCCAGCAGGATCAGCAGGTCCCGTGCCGCGTCCGTGTGCCGCTCCGCATCGAGCGGGGCGCCGGCGCGGGCCCGCCGCAGCAGGGCGATGGCCTCCTTGCGGTCGGCCTCCCCGCGCCCCTCGGTCCAGCGGGCTCCGATCAGCGCGCCCAGTCGGGCGAGGACCAACGGGAGCACCGCATCGTCCGGCGGCCGGTCGGCCAGATCCGGCAGCAGCAGCCGGATCTCCTCGATGAGCGCGTCCCGTTCAGCGGCCGACGGACCCGGCGCGGGCTCCTCCGCGACCGGCAGGACCCGGGCGCCCTCGGAGCGGCGCACCAGCTCCCGGGCACGGTCGGCGAGTTCGTCGGCGAGCGGCCCCGTGGCTTCGTCCTGTGCCCCCAACACCCCTCCCAGGCAAGCGGATCCGGACCATCATCACCCGATGTCCGTTGCTCCGGAGGGTGGTTGTGCACGCCCGCGGAATCCGCCCGGCAAACGACCGGGGTGCGCCCGGGACGGCCGGACGCTCCGCCGGTCCGCGTGGCAGCATCGGGATACGGGGGCCAGGCGGACCGGTCCGGCCTCCGCCCGGTCCCTCGCCCCGGAAGGCGGCCGCCCGTGACCGTGCTCCCCTACCTCGAAGTCACCGCCGCGTCGTACGCGGCCTCCTACACCACCGGGCTGCGGGTGACGGGCACGGTGGACGGCGCGGTGCTGAGCGGCGCCTGTCCGCGCTGTGCCTGCCCGTTCGACTTCTCGTACATCCGCCGCGTCTACCGACACCGGCCCGCCGGCGGCCGCTACGCCGGTGGGCAGGACGCGCACGCCCTGCGGGTGCCCGTCCTGTGCGTGTGCGAGACGGCCCACGCGGGGCGGCCCGCCGATGAGGAGGGCTGCGGTGCCTACTGGAACATCCTGCTGGAGCGGACGGCGCCATGACCTGGCGGGCCCTCCCCGGACCGGCCGGGACCGCGGCCGACCGGCTGGCAGCCCGCCGAGGGCGCCTGCTGCTGCACGGAGAACTCGCTCGGGTCCGCGCATCGGCGCTGGCCTGGCGGGGCGGACTGGGCGCGTTGCTGGCCGGACTGATCGGCTTCGGCCTGCTGAAGGGGCGCACGGACGTGGGGGCGCTCGCCGGGCCGTACGGTGCGGCGGTCGGTGCGCTGTTGCTGTGCGCCCTGCTGTGCGGGATGGCCGGCGCGGTCCTGCTGCTGCGCGCCGCCCACGGCCGTCCGGCCGCCACGACACTGCCCGTACCGGCCCCGGGGACGCTGCCCGCCGACCCGATCACCGCCGGGCACGAGGAGGCGCTGCGCGCCGCACGGGCCCTGACCCGCGGTGTGCTGGCGACCCTGGCCTGTGCCGCCCTGCTGACGGCGGCCGTGGCACTGACCTGGTACGGCCCGGAGAAGGACGGCCCGCGGTCCGCCGTCACCTGCTCGCCACCCAGCAGCGCCCTGAAGTCGATGTCGGAGTCGTGGGTGTCGACGGGTGGTCGCTGATCGATCCACCGGTGAGCGCGACCTCCGTCGCCGGGCGGGGGTCGAGCCACATGAGCGGGTCGACTGTGGGCTTGTCCGCGGTCGCCACTGCTGAACGGGGCGGATTCGAAGAACCGAGAGGCACGGCCCCGCGCATGTCGGACGGTCTTGACCGGGGTCGGGGGCGCGCGGAGACTGGACGTAGTACGTGTGCGACGTAGGTGTAGCCGGTACACCCTTCGACGGGGCGCCGGCGGCGGCGAGGTCACGGCCGCGTGACCCGCACCCATACCTCGAGCCGGCGCTCCGCGCGGGCGGTGCGCCGGTGCAGTCACAGAGGGGAGGCCGCGCGATGGCCCTCCACAGACTCCAGCACCACCCCGTGGGCCCGGTCCGCACGCGCTTCTGGGCGGAGACCGCCCTGGGGAGCCTGTCCGGGCTGCTCTTCCTGGTGACGCTCGTCCGGCGCGACTGGATCGAGCTCCTCTTCGGAGTCGAACCCGACGCCGGAGGCGGCGCCCTGGAGTGGCTCATCGTGGCCGTTACGGCCCTGGTCACCGTCCTGTGCGCCCTCGGCGCGCGGATGGAGTGGCGCAGAACCCACCCGGCCGGCGCGCACGCCTCGCGGTAGCGGAGCCGGGCTGAGGGGACAGGAGGATCGCCATGCCCGAGGACGTGAGGGAACTCATCCGGAAGGCGCCGCTCAGCTTCGTCGGTACGGTCACGCGGCTCGGTGACGCGCGCGTGGCGGACGTACCGGTCGACGAACGGACGGCAGTGGTCCAGGTGGACGCGGTGCTGCACGCACCCGACGCCTTCAAGAAGCTCGCCGGCAGCGAGGTCACCGTACAGCTGTCGGCGGAACTCGACCCGCCGGCCGTCGGTGACGCGGTCGCCTTCTTCACCGACGGAACGGTCTACGGCCTGGGGCTCGCCGTCCACGAGGTCGGACGGCTGCCCGCGGACGCGGTCCAGCCGCACCTCTCCCATGCGGCCCGGAGCGCCGACGCGATGCCGTTCTCCGCGCTGGAGCGCGACATCGAGGACGAGGACATGGTCACGCACGCGGACGAGGCGGACGCGATCGTGATCGGCGTCGTCGTGGGCCTGGAGCGGGCCGGTCGCGGGGCGGCGGGCGGCGAACGGGCCGGCGTCGAGGACGTCTCGGAACACGCCCCCGACTGGTGGCTCGCGCACCTCGACGTGGGGCACGTGGAGCAGGGGGAGGTCGCCGAGGGGGCGCTCACGGTGCTCTACCCGAACAGCCGGGACTCCCGCTGGTTCCAGGCGCCCAAGCCGCGCGCCTCGCAGGAGGGGATGTGGATGCTGCACGCCACCGAAGGCGCGCTGGCCGAGTGGGCCCCGTTCCAGATCCTTCACCCCGATGACTACCAGCCGGTGCAGAAGCTCGACACGCTGCAGGCACGGAGGTGAGCGGACATGCCCACGCTCAAAGTCGTCAACATCACTCCCGTCTCGCTGAGCGGCGACCGCACCCAGGACGCCGAGCCCGACCTCGCGGTCAACCCCGAACACCCCAATGAGGTGGTCGCGACCGCGTTCACCCCCGACCCGATGGGAGGCCCCCTCGCCCCGATCTACGTGTCGACCGACGGCGGCGACACCTGGATCCTGAGGAGCGTCGTCCCCGGTGGCACGCCGAATCAGGGCACCGGGGACATCTCGGTCAGCTTCGCGGCCGAGGGAGGCGCCCTCTACGCGGGCATCCTCAACGCCAAGGCCTCCCTGCAGGACATCCTGCGCATGCAGATCCTGCGCTCGCCCGGCATCTCCTCGACGGCGCCCATGGAGGTCCTCGTCTCCCGGGACATGCCGGACCAGCCGTCGGTGGTGGCCGGGAGCTTCGAGGTCGACGGAGTCACCCGCGACCGCGTCTACGTCGCCAACAACGACTTCGGGCGGAGCCCCAGGACCGCCGCCGTGGACGTCTCCGACGACGCCCGCACGGCACCGGCGCCCGCCGGATTCGCGCGCAACCGCATCGAACAGCGCACCCCCCTCGGCCGCCAGGACGGGCCGCCGGTACGGATCGCACTGCACCCCGAGGGGACGGTCTACGCGGCGTTCGAGAGCTGGGAGGACGCCACCAACGGCGGGGGCGACATCGTGAACGTCACCTTCGACGTCGTGGTCACCCGTGACGACGACGGAGGCGTCGGGGCGAACGCCTTCCAGGACCTCAAGGACGCCGACGATTCGGCCATCGGCCAGCGCGTGGCGATCGGGCGGGTCGAGAAGTTCAACGCGTTCATGGGCCAGGAGCGCCTCGGCGGCGATCTCGCGATCGCGGTGGACCCCACGGACGCGGCCCGCGTCTTCGTGGCCTGGTGCGACCGGGTCGGAGCGTCGGCGGGGGTCGGCTGCATCCTGCACGTCCGCGGTTCGACGGACTTCGGGCAGACCTGGTCGGACGACGTCCGCAGCGTCGTCAACGCCAAGAACCCGGCGCTGGCCGTGAACACGGACGGCCTGCTCGGACTGGCCTACCAGCGGTTCGGTCAGGGGCAGTGGGCGACGGTGCTGGAGCTGACGGCCGACGACTGGCAGACCCCGCCGGAGCGCCACGTGCTGCATCAGGCCCCGGCCAACGTGCCCACGGCGCGCTTCCTGCCGTACCTGGGCGACTACATCCGGCTGCTCACGGTCGGCCGCGACTTCTACGGGGTGTTTTCGGGCAACAACACGCCCGACCACGCCAACTTCCCGGAGGGCGTGACGTACCAGCGTCACGCCGACTTCGTGAGCCACCAGTTGCTCGACCTCGACAACGTGACACGGGTGCCCCCGTCCATCGACCCGTTCTTCTACCACCGGACCGCGTAGGCCCCAACTCGGCGGAACCCGGCGAAACCTGGTGGGGGGGGGGGGGGGGGGGGGGGGGGGGCGGGAGGGGGGGGGGGGGGGGGGGGGGGGGGGGGGGGGGGGGGGGGGGGGGGGGGCGTC
>NZ_JBVHUE010000059.1:10507-34596 GCF_055565515.1 Streptomyces sp. NPDC028419
CCTCGCCACCCCCCCCCCCCACCATAACTCCCCCCCCCCCCCCCCCTTTTTCCCCCCCCCCCCCCCCCCCCCCCCCCCCCCCCCAGGACCTGGCTGCGAGAGGACCTAGCTGCGAGCGGTCAGGCAGAACTGCACGAGCCCGGCGTCGACATCGAGGACGATCTTCTCCATCTCCGCCCACGGTGGCTGGAAGCTCTTGCCCCACTCGATCGTGAAGGCCAGGATCTTGCCCTTCTGCGGGTCGACGAGGTGGCGCGCGTAGGCGTAGTCGTCGCTGGTTCCGCAGGTCGGGTACAGGTCGAAGGCGGACTGCGGGGTGTAGTGCTGGCCCCGGACGCCTTTGAGCGCCTTGCAGAACTGCTCGGCGAGCACGGCGGAGTCGTCGGCGTCGGTCTTCGGGACGAACTCCGCGTAGAGCAGGTCCTGTTTCAGTCCGCGCTTGCCGTCGAAGGCGGGATTGCGGAAGTTCCTGGTCGGGTCGATGGACTGGTTGTCGTCGTCGCCCCACACGTAGAGCATGTCCTGGGTGTAGCTGTGCACGTCGACGAACCAGCGGGTCCGCGGGAACGCGTCGAGCAGCCAACGGACGTTGCGGGTCTCGGGCTCCGAGAAGGCGCTGGGTCCCTGGTACACCTGATCCGGGTCGGTCGGGTCGGCCGATACCCGGACCGGGGCCTCGGGGTGGAAGGCTGTCTCGAAGTCGAAGAGGTGGTCGTAGTTGCGGTTGATGTCGACGCCGATCGCCGTCGGGTCGCCGCCGGACTGGGCCGGATCGCGGTTCCTGCGCCACATCGGATCGACGGTCTGGCTGTAGTGCCGGCCGTCCGGATTGACGAGCGGGAAGACGACGACGTCGAGTCCGTCGAGGATGCCCCGCACCTGGGCGGAGGTGAAACCGGTACCGCCGTAGGTGAGGCCCGTACCGCCGCTGTGCGCGTGCAGCAGGTCGGCCGCGAGGTTGACGAGGATCTCGCAACTGCCCCATTCCCGGGCGTGCGCGCCGCCGATCAGTACGACGGCGTCGTTGACCCCGGGCTCGGCGGTGCCGATCCGCAGGGCGTGGGCGGCCCGGCCCTCGAAGGAGTGCTCGGGCAGGGCGATGAGGTCGCAGGTCTGGGGGAACGCGGTGGCCAGGCTGGCCACGGCCGACTCGACCTCGGTGGTGTTCAGGTACGGCATGGCGTCCCTCCTAGGCGTACGGGGTGCCCTTCGTGTCCGTGGGGTCCTTCGCCTTGCGGGCGAGTCCCTGGGGAACGGCGTCCGCGGGGGCGAACCGGTCCCCTTCGCCGACTTCGGCCTGGCGGGCGCGTCCGGTGGCCGTGGCGTCGGAGTCCAAGGTCGTGACCGTCACGCCCTCGCGGGGGAGGGATCGGGCCTTCTCGGGGGACACGTAGGCGTCGAAACTCAGACTGCCGTTCTCGTCCCGGCCGACCCGGCCGCCGACATCGGGGCGCGCGTCGCGCAGGAGCGCGCGCAGGGTGTCGGGGTCCTTCGCGGTGACCCGGACGCGCAGGATCGTGTGCTCATGGGACATGACGGGCCTCCTTCGGGCGCCGTCGGGCCCTCGTCGGCGGTGCCGAGACGTATGGACGAACAGGGGTTTATGTCCGATGTGTACTTTGTACTCTCAGCCTGCGCTTCCGCCGTAGAACGCGTCAAGGGGTGCCTCGGGCACTCGACTCAGCAGGCGGTCGAGGCCCGCGATCATTTCCCGCTCGTCGTCGTACTCGGCCAGTCGCGGGACGAGTGCGCGCAGCCGCGGGTACTCGGCGGCGGGCATCCGGTGCAGGCCCAGGCGGAGCATGAGGTCCGGCTCCTCGGGGTTGTCGACCGTCTGTCGTTCGTCCACGAGCAGGCAGCCGAGGATCCAGGCCACGAACGCGCGGTAGATCGTCAGCGTCGTGGCGTCGTCGAAGCCGGCCCGGCCGAGTACGTCGAGGATGTGCTCGGTCAGTTTGAGCAGCGGCGCGGGGCGTCGCGCCACCGGCACGCTCAGCGGGCGCGTGGCCACCACGGGCAGGATCTCGGGGTGGGCGTGCACCGTGGCGGCGAAGGCGCGGGCGATCCGGTGCAGTTCGGCACGCCAGGACGGGTGGCTCGACGTGCTCTCCCCGTCGCCGGAGGTCCGTTCGGCCGAGGTCCGCAGGCGGTCGTTGACCTCGGCGAAGAAGGCCTCGACCAGGCCGTCGAGCAGGGCCTCCTTGCCGGCGGTGTACCGGTAGATCGCCATCGGCTCCACGCCCAGGTCGGTGGCGAGGCGCCGCATGGTCAGCCGGGCGAGCCCTTCCCGGTCGACCAGGGCGACGGCCGCGGTGAGCACCAGTGGGCGGCTCAGGTGCCCCCGTCTCTCCGGGGTGTCCCGCTCGGCCATGTCCGGACTCCCCTCGCGGGCGTCTGCGGATGTAGGGATATCAACAAAATATAGTCCATAATTGTACGGAATATCCGGCCCGTCACGTGGAGGGTGACCAGGCGCAACACGGCTGGCGGCGAGCTCCAGGCGCATCTGCCAAGCCGGCGCGGTCGCCAGGTCGGCGTGCCGGCCGCCCCGCGCGCGTAGCTCCCGGCCCGCTACACCGTGGACCAGGAGCTACGGCAGGCGCTCAGCCGTCCAGTCGGGAGCGGATCTTCCCCAGCACGTGAGCGGCGTGCGCATCGAGGAAGAAGTGCCCGCCGGAGTACGTGTTGAGCTCGAAGTCACCGGTGGTGAAGGCGTCCCAGGCCTGCGCCCCCGCCACGGTGACCTGCGGGTCCGCGTCGCCGGTGAACACCACCAGCGGGCAGGCCAGCGGCGGTCCCGGGGTGTGGCGGTAGGTCTCCACCGCCCGGTAGTCGTTGCGGATGGCGGGGATGAGCATCTCCACCACGTCCGGGTCCTCCAGCAGGGCGCCCGCGGTGCCGCCCAGCTCCCGCACCTTGGCGAGCAGCCCCTCGTCGTCGCGCAGGTGCACGCCGTCGTCACGCGAGAGCGAGGGCGCGCCGCGCCCGGAGGCGAAGAGGGCGACCGGCTTGATGCCCTCCTGCTCCAGCCTGCGTGCGACCTCGTAGGCCACCAGTGCACCCATGCTGTGGCCGAACAGGGCCAGCGGCCGGTCGGCCCACTCGCGCAGTTCCGCCACCACCACCTCGGCCAGTTCGGTGACGCCGGGGATGAAGGGCTCCTTGCGCCGCTCCTGCCGGCCCGGGTACTGGACCGCCAGCACGTCGGCCACCGCCGACAGCTGCCGGGAGACCTGGAAGAAGTAGCTGGCGGCGCCGCCCGCGTGCGGGAAGCACACGAGGCGGACGCCCGCATCGGAGGCGTGGAAGCGCCGGATGGAACTGTTGGAGCGTTCCGTCGTCTCGGTCATGGTCGTGCTGACTCCCTGGTCATCGGGTCTGTGGAGCGCGCCGGGGCCCCGGTCATACGGCGCCGGACGCCTTCCGGCGGCCGTTCCACCGCTCCACCCAGTCCTCCAGGATGTCGACGGCCGCTTCGGTGCCCTTCTCGGCGCGGACGGCCTCCCCGACACTGGCCGCCCGTCGTGCCATGCCCTGGTCGGTCAGTGCCTTGCCGAGTGCCTCGTCGAGGCGCTCCGCGGTGAACTTCGAGAAGGGAATGGGCGCCGGCGACACACCCATCCGGTGGACCTGGGCCGCCCAGAACGGGCTGTCGGCGAAGGTCGGCACGACCACCTGGGGAGTACCCGAGCGCAGCGCCTCGCCCGTGGTGTTGCAGCCGCCGTGGTGGATGACGGCCGAGGAGCGGGGGAACAGCCAGGGGTAGTGCACGTCGTCGACGCGGAACACGTCGTCCGGCACGTCGTCCGGGCCACCGCCCACCAGCACCAGCCGCCGGCCGTGCGAGCGGACCACGCCGAGCACCTTCTCCAGCGTCTTCTCCGGCTGGTGCACCGGCCAGATGCTGCCGAACGACAGCGACACCGGGGCGTCGCCCGACTCCACGAAGTCGACCAGCTCCGCCGACGGGCTCCAGTCGCGGTCCCAGAACCAGTAGCCGGTGAACCGCGACAGCGCGGGCCAGTCGGACGGCTCGGTGAACATCTCGCGGGTGACCGGGCACAGCAGCGGTACGTCGCGGCCCAGCTCGCGGTAGGGAGCACCGAAGGGCAGCGCGGGCAGGTCCGCTTCCTTGCGGTAGCCCCGGATGGAGATCCAGTCCAGCAGCCCCGCCATCCGGTGCGTCAGCCGGTTGTAGCGCGCTCCGAACCGGGGCTGCGGGACGATCATGGCCGGCCACTGTCCCGTCGGGTTCAGCGGCCACCAGGTCAGCGAGGCCCAGGGGGACGTACCGTTGTCCTCGAACAGGATCCGGCTCAGGACGCTGTTGACCACCAGGTCGGCGCCCTTGCACGCCTCCGCGATGCGGGAGGCGAGCAGCCGGATGTGCTCCTGCGTCTGGCGCGGCACCTTGCGGGCCGCCGTGAAGAGCGAGGCGCCCTGCTGCAGTGCCTCGGTGAGCGCCGGATGTGCCAGGAAGTCCTTGGGACTGCCCGGCAGTTCGGCGAAGTCCAGACCGGACTCCCGCACCAGCTTCTCGAAGTCTCCGTGGGTGGCGAGAACGACCGAGTGCCCCCGGGACATCAGGGTGGTGCCCAGCGCGATGAAGGGCTGGACATCACCCCGTGACCCTGTGACAACGAGTGTGACCTGCATGAGTTCTCCGTACGAAAGGGACGAGTGGGAGGGGGAGCCGCTCGGTTGCCGCGGTGTTTCTGTAGTGCCGCGGTGTTTCCGTGGTGCTGTGGTGTCTCAGTAGTGGGGGACGTAGCGGTCGAGCATGCGGTCGAGGTAGTCGGCGTCGGTCACCGACCGCAGCTCGGGCAGCAGTTTGCAGAGCTTCTCGACCGACACCCGGGTGATGGACAGGGGCCCGTCGACGATCTCGTGCCGTGCCGAGAGCCCCAGCCGCTTCTCGATGCCGTGGATCACCGCCTCGATGGGCAGCGGCGTGCCGGAGGCGACGTTGACGACCTCGTTGTCCACGTCCTGTGCGAGCAGTCCGTCGACGGCCCGGGTCAGGTCGGCCGCGTCGATCAGGTCGCGATGCGCTCCCTGGTACAGCCGCACGCTGCCGCTGCGCACCTGCTGGACGAAGGCGGGGAGCAGCTGGTGCGGGCGCTGCCAGCGGCCCATCGCGTGACTCACCCGCAGGATGAGCCAGGGCGTGCCGGATTCGGCGACGATGTGCTCCAGCCGGAGCTTCTGCCTGCCGTACGGCGAGGTCGGCCGCAGCTCGACGTCCTCGGCCATCGCCGTGTCCCCGGTGCCGTAGAGGGCGTGGGACGCGCTGGACAGGAACACCACGAGGCGGCCGTCGGCGCGGCACCGGCGGGTGACCTCCTCCACCAGGGCGGCCTCGCGGGCGAATTCGGCCTCCGCGAGGACGCTGGTGCTGGAGACACCGGCGGCCAGCACCGTGGCGTGCGGATGGCGTTCGCTGACTTCGGCCAGATTGCGGGCGATGAAGCCGTTACCGACGATCTCCATCAGATGCCCTCCGTGGCGGTGACGCGGATCGCCGACTGCGCTATGGAGTCGAGCAGTTCGGCGGTCCGTACGGTGGTGGCGGCCCAGCTGTCGTGGTCCGGGTCGGCTCCCGCGGCGACGGTCCTCCGCACGGCGGCGGCGAACGCGGCCACCGAGTGCGCGAACTGGTGCTCGGCGGGCAGGACGAGCTCCTCGGCGTGGTTCTGCCCCTCGATGCGCAGCAGGGGCGCCGCCGTCGCCGGCGGGGTGAAGGCACGGTCCACGGTGAGCCGCGCGTCGCTGCCCCACAGGACGTAGCGGGAGCCGTAGGTGTGGAGGAAACCGAAGCTGAGCGTGGCGATCTGGCCGGTGGCCGACGCGAGCACCGCGCTGCCCGCGACGTCGACGTCCGAGGTCGGGTCGTGGCGCAGCACGGCCCCGGCGACGGTGAGGTCGTCGCCGAGGAAGTACTGGGCGAGGCGCACCGGGTAGATGCCCACGTCCAGCAGGGCGCCGCCGCCCAGCTCGGGCCGGTAGCGGACGTCCTGCGGGGGCAGCGGTGGGAAGCAGAACGCGGCGTCCACGTGCCGCAGTTGACCGATCCGCCCCTTCGCGACCAGGTCGGCCACGCTCCGGTGGAAGCCGTGGTGGAGGAAGGCGAGGTTCTCGCGCAGCACCAGGCCGCGCTCCCGTGCGAGCCGGGTCAGCGCGGCGGTGTCCGCCGCGCAGGTGGTCAGGGGCTTCTCGGCCAGGACGTGCTTGCCCGCTTCGAGCGCGGATCTCGTCCAGGAGGAGTGCAGGGCGTTGGGGACGGACACGTAGACCGCGTCGATGTCGTCCCGTTCGAGCAGTCGCTCGTAGCCGTGCACGGCCTCGCAGTCGAAGGCGGACGCGAAGGACTCGGCCTTCGCCCGCTCCCGGCTGGCGATGGCGGTGATGGTGGTGTCCGGTGTCTCGCGCAGCGCGGGCAGGGTGCGCCGCGCCGCGATCGAGGACGCGCCGAGCACGCCGACCCGCAGGGGGCCGGGCGAGGGGGAAGTACTCACGTGCATTCTCCTCCGGCGCGTCCCAGCAGGCTGTGCAGACATGCGAGCAGGGTTCTGGCCTGGATGTTCAGGTAGTTGCTGTGCTGCACGAGGTGCGACAGCTGGTGAACGGTCAGCCAACGGAAGTCGTCCGGCTCCACCAGCGCGCGCTCCGCGGGGAGTTCGACGATCAGATAGCGGCTGCGCGTGTGGAAGAACCGGCCGCCCTCCTCGGACAGCACGCTGTCGAAGAGAACGCTGTCGGCGGGGGCGTCGAGCACCTCGTCCAGGAACGGGGGAGCGGCCTCGGCCGGAAGGACGGCGTAGTTCTCCGGAGTGCACTGCACGGTGGGTGCCAGTTCGATCGCGTCCATGAAACCGGGTTCGGAGCCGATCCGGGCCAGGACGTGCAGGACACCGTCGATCCGCTGGACGAGGAAGGCCGCGACGCCCTGACCGTGCGCTTCGATCATCGGCTGGGTCCAGCTGGAGACCTCGCGGCTACCGGTCCGTACGTCCACGGCCATCACGTCGAAGAACACACCGCGATCGTGCGAGATGCGGTCGTCGGAGCGCTGCCAGTCGCGGACGCTGCCGAGATCCACCAGGTGCGCTTCGCCCGTGGAGCCGGCCCGCGCCCCGGTGAACCAGTTGCGGATGGAGCCGGGGGAGTGCAGCGAGCCGTATCCGGGATCCAGCGATTTGGCGAGTGCGCCGGCGAAGGCCCGCGGGCCGGACGGTGAAGGGGAGGTGAACGGAAAGCAGGCCATGACCGTGCGTGCGTCCATGTTCACCAGGTCGTGCTCAGAGAGCAGGGCGTGCAGTTGCCCTACGGACAGCCAGTGGAAACCGTCCAGTAACTCGACGTCATCGCGCGTTTCGACGATGATGTTTCGATTTCGTTTCCGGTAGAACCAGGCTCCCTGCTCCGACTGGAGCACATCGGCCAGTACCCGGTGCCGGGAGGCGTTCCGGAAGAAGTCGAGATAGGGGACTGGTCGGCCGCCGTGCACGCGGGTGTAGTTGCTCCGTGTCGCCTGCACCGTGGGCGAGAGCTGTACCTTGTTGTGGTTGCCCGGTTCCATCTTTGCCTGCATCAGGCAATGCGGTATACCGTCGAATTCCTTGACCAGGATGCCCAGTACACCGACTTCGGGCTGATGGATGATCGGCTGGTCCCATTCGGGTACCGCTCCGGGGGCGTTCCGTACCCGTAGACCCTGGACCGAAAAGAACTTGCCGCTCTCGTGGACGAGGTTTCCGTGGGGCTCCTCGAAACGCCAACCTTTCAGCTCGCTGAAAGGGATGCGGCGTATCTCTGAACTCTCCGTTTCGAGGTACGCGGAAAACCAGGCGTGAAAGTCCTGGAGGCTGGCCGCGGCCCGATCGGGTTCCCGCATGGAGCGGGCTAATCCGTTGGCTAAGCGGGTCTCGGGCCTGGATAAGACGTCGGCGCTGCCCGGCAGGGCGTGCGTCATCAGTAGTCGCTCCTTGTTCCCCGGCTGTTCCCTGGCGCGGATTGTTACCAGCGTGCAAAAAGTGGAAGAAGGCATCCAACGAGGGCGGCTGCGGCGGCGCGCTCCTTCAGTCGCTGTCCGGAAAACTGTCCGAAAACAGGCCCTGTAGGGCCGGCGCCGTCAACTCTTGGTGTCATCCGGAGTGTGGCTGGGCATGCGCTTTCCGAACCCTGCTAGTCCTACGTCTCCAGTGCTCGGCTGTCAACACTATCCAGGGCTCGCCGCGGCGAATGAATCGCGGATCGCTTACAAGCACCTTACTCGGAAGGATAGATGCATGCTGCAAGGTGATCCACATCACATTGCCCCGGTCTGGCGCGATGTGACAGAGTCGATCTTGCGCTTGACAACTGCTCTATAGGTGTAGTGCATTGCGAAACCAGCACCGATCGTCAGTTGTGTATTTGCGGGTGGGGATTGGGAGTTGGCCCGGAGATTGTTCGGGACCGCTTCGGCGAACATTCGAAGATTAGCGGGGGTTCACATTGTCCAGGAGTGCTCATTCGGTGCGCCGGAATGACGATGGAGATACCGATCGAATAGCTGTGATCGGGCTCTCCTGTCGTCTGCCGCAGGCCGAATCTTCTGCGCGATTATGGGAACTCCTGCGTGATGGTGTCGACGCCATCACCCCACTGCCCTCGGGTCGGTGGCAACAACGCCCCTCCGAAGAAGCGGAGTTAACCTCCGAACGCGGAGGATTCCTCGACCGGGTCGACCAGTTCGACGCCGACTTCTTCGGCATCTCGCCGCGCGAGGCAGCGGCCATGGACCCCCAGCAGCGCCTCGCGCTCGAACTGGGCTGGGAACTGCTGGAGAACGCCGGCATCACCCCCGACCGCATGGCCGCCCTGCGCGCCGGCGTCTTCGTCGGCGCGATGAACGACGACTACGCGACCCTCACCCGCCAGCGCAGTTCGCAAGCGGTCTCGCACCACACTCTCGCCGGTCTGCAGCGAAGCATGATCGCCAACCGGCTCTCCTACCTCCTCGGCGCGAACGGCCCCAGCCTCACCGTCGATTCGGGCCAGTCCTCCTCCCTCGTCGCCGTCCACATGGCATGCCAGAGCCTGCGCGCGGGAGAGTGCGAGATCGCCCTCGCCGGCGGGGTGAACCTCAACCTCAGCTTCGACGGCACCCTGAGCGTCTCCCGGTTCGGCGGGCTCTCCCCCGACGGCCGCTGCTACACCTTCGACGCCCGCGCCAACGGCTACGTACGGGGCGAGGGCGGCGGCTTCGTCCTCCTCAAGCCACTGGCGCAGGCGCTGCGGGACGGCGACCACATCCACGGCGTACTGAGCGGCAGCGCCGTCAACAACGGCGGCGGTGACAGCCTCACCACCCCCAGCCAGCAGGCCCAGGAGGACGTACTGCGCCGCGCGTACACCGCGGCGGGCGTACGCCCCGAGGACATCCAGTACGTCGAACTCCACGGCACCGGCACAGCCGTCGGCGACCCCATCGAGGCCGCCGCGCTCGCCACGGTCATCGGCTCCGCCCGCCCGGCGGACGCGCCCTTGCAGGTCGGCTCGGCCAAGACGAACGTCGGTCACCTGGAAGGCGCCGCCGGCATCGTCGGCCTGCTCAAGGTCCTGCTCTCCCTGGAAGCGGGGGAGCTCCCCGCCAGCCTCAACTTCGAAACGCCCAACCCGGCCATCCCGCTGGCCGACTGGCACCTCCAGGTCCAGACCGAGCGCACGCCCTGGCCGCGTCCGGACGTACCGCTGGTGGCCGGTGTCTCGTCGTTCGGCCTGGGCGGGACGAACGCGCACGTGGTGGTGGAGCAGGCTCCCGTAGTGCAGCCGGCCCCGGTGGCGAAGCCGGGACCGGTCGGCGTGGTGGCCGGTGGCGGCGTGGTGCCGTGGGCGCTTTCGGGCCGGTCGGCTGAGGCGCTGCGTGAACAGGCGGTGCGTCTGAGGGAGTTCGTGACGTCGTCGGTGGCTGATGTGTCGCTCGTGGATGTCGGTCATGCGTTGGTGTCGTCGCGGGCGGGTCTTGAGCACCGGGCGGTGGTGCTGGGCTCGGATCGTGAGGAGCTGCTGGCCGCTCTGGCGGCGGTGGCGGCGGGTGAGCCCGCTGAGGGTGTGGTGTCCGGGGTGCGGCGCGAGGGCGCGTCGGACGTGGTGTTCGTGTTCCCGGGTCAGGGTGCGCAGTGGGCCGGGATGGCGGTGGGGTTGCTGGATTCTTCGCCGGTGTTCGCGGAGCGGTTCGGTGAGTGTGCGGCTGCGTTGACGGCGTTCGTCGACTGGGTGCCCGAGGACGTCCTGCGGGAGCGCGAGGGCGCGCCGTCGTTGGATCGGGTGGATGTGGTCCAGCCGATGTTGTGGGCGGTCATGGTGTCGCTCGCGGCGGTGTGGCGTGCGCACGGCGTCGAGCCTGCTGCTGTAGTGGGGCACTCCCAGGGCGAGTTGGCGGCTGCCGTGGTGGCGGGGGTGCTGTCGGTCGAGGATGGTGCGCGGATCGTCGCGTTGCGCAGTCAGTTGATCGGCCGGGAGTTGGCAGGTCAGGGTGGCATGGTGTCGCTGCCGTTGGCGGAGGATGCGGCGCTGGAGCTGATCGAGCCCTGGGCGGGTCGGATCAGTGTGGCGACGATCAATGGTCCGCGGTCCACGGTCGTTGCCGGTGAGGCCGAAGCGTTGGACGAGCTGATGGTCGCGTGCGAGCGCGACGACGTGCGGGCTCGTCGTATTCCGGTGGATTACGGGTCGCACACTCCGCAGGTGGAGCAGTTGCGTGAGGCTTTGCTGGAGCTCGCCGCTTCCGTGACCCCGCGCCCGGCCCAGGTCCCGATGTACTCGACCGTGACGGGTGGTGTCCTTGAGGCGGGTGTGGCGGATGCGGAGTATTGGTTCCGCAATCTGCGGCAGCCGGTGCGTTTCGAAGAGACGGTGCGTGGGCTCATAGGCGACGGTCACGTCACGTTCATTGAGGTGAGTGCGCATCCGGTGCTGACGTCTCCGGTCGAGGAGACCGGTGAGGCGATGGGCGTCGAGGTGTTCGCGGGTGGCACCCTGCGCCGTGATCAGGGTGGCAGTCGTCGATTCCTGTCCTCGCTCGGCGAGTTGTGGGTGCGGGGCGGTACGCCCGACTGGTCTGTGGTCTTCGAGGGGAGCGAGGCCCGCCGGGTCGCGCTGCCGACCTACGCCTTCCAGACCAAGCGCTACTGGCTGGACAGCGCGGTCGCCGACCCCGAGGCCGGGGGCGCCGTGGTGGCGCCGGTCGGCACCCCCGAGGTCGGTGGCGCCGGCGGTGCACACGTCGTGTCGCCAGACGTCTCGCACGCGGTACGGGCTCACACGGCAGCCGTGCTGGGGCACAGCACCGCGGAGGACGTCGACGTACGGCGCTCCTTCAAGGACCTGGGCTTCGACTCGATCATGCTCGGTGACCTGCGCAGCCGGCTGAACACCGTGCTGGGCCGGCGGCTGACCACGGCCGCCCTCTTCTCGCACCCCACCCCGGCCCGGCTGGCAGGACATCTGGAGTCCTTGCGCGACGATGCCGGCGAGCGGCGTCCCGCCGCCGTCACCGTGCGCGAGCCCGACCGCGACCGTGCGGTGGACGGCGCGGAAGACCCCATCGCCATCGTGGCCATGAGCTGCCGCTTTCCCGGCGGGGTGAGTTCTCCCGAGGACCTGTGGCGGCTCGTCGCCGCGGGCCAGGACGCGATCTCGGACTACCCCGACGACCGCGGCTGGGACCTGGATCGGCTGCTGAGCCCGGACGGCCGGGGCCGCGTCACCACCGGCGTCGGCGGCTTCATCGACGGCGCCACGGACTTCGACCCTCGCTTCTTCGGGATATCCCCGCGCGAAGCGCTGGCCATGGACCCGCAGCAGAGGCTTCTCCTGGAGACCTCGTGGGAGCTGCTCGAGCGCGCCGGCATCGATCCGGAACTGCTGCGCGGCAGCCGGACCGGCGTGTTCGTCGGCGCGATGGACCAGGAGTACGGCCCCCGGCTGCACGAAGCCCCGGAGACGCTCGACGGTCTGATGCTCACCGGCAAGACGACCAGCGTCGCCTCGGGCCGCATCGCCTACGTGCTCGGACTGACCGGACCCGCGCTCACCGTCGACACCGCCTGCTCGTCCTCGCTGGTCGCGCTCCACCTGGCCGTGGCGTCCCTGCGGCGCGGCGAATGCTCGCTGGCCCTCGCCGGCGGCGCCACCGTGTTGTCGACCCCGGGCATCTTCACCGAAATGACCAGCCAGCAGGGGCTTGCGCTCGACGGCCGCTGCAAGGCCTTCGCCGGCGCCGCCGACGGGACCGGCTTCTCGGAAGGCGTCGGGATGCTGCTGGTCGAGCGGCTCTCCGACGCACGCCGCAACGGCCACCGGGTGCTCGCGGTCGTACGCGGCTCCGCGATCAACCAGGACGGCGCGTCCAACGGCCTCACCGCGCCCAACGGGCTCTCCCAGCAGCAGGTCATCAGGGACGCCTGGGCCAGCGCCGGGCTCGGCGCCGCCGACGTGGACATGCTGGAGGCGCACGGCACCGGAACCGCGCTGGGCGACCCGATCGAGGCGGAAGCGCTGCTCGCGACGTACGGCCAGGACCGGCCCGAAGACCGGCCGCTGCTGCTCGGCTCGCTCAAGTCCAACATCGGCCACACGCAGGCCGCGGCGGGTGTCGCGGGCGTCATCAAGTCGGTACTGGCCATCCGGCACGGACTCGTGCCGGCCACGCTCCACGTCGACGGACCGACGCCCGAGGTGGACTGGTCCACCGGAGCGGTGCGCCTGGCCACGGAGAGCACCCCGTGGCCCGAGGCCAGCCCGGTCCGGCGAGCCGGTGTCTCCTCGTTCGGCATCAGCGGGACCAACGCCCACGTCATCGTCGAGCAGGCACCCGTCGACGCTGCGGCACCCGCGGCGGCACCCGTGCCCGGGGCGCGGCTGCGCGAAGGCGGTCCGCTGCCCTGGATCGTCTCGGGCCGCACAGCGGCAGGACTGCGCGCACAGGCCGCGCGCCTGCGGCGGGTCGCCGCCGACAGCGGGGCGACGGACGAGGAGCTGGGGCGCGCCCTGGCCACCACCAGGTCCGCGCTGGAACACCGCGCGGTCGTGGTGGCGGAGGACCGCGAGACGTTCCTGGCCGGACTCGACGCACTGGAGACGGGCGAATCCGCTGCCCATGTGGTCAGCGGCCGGGTGTCCGGCGAGCCGGGCGGCGCGGTGTTCGTCTTCCCGGGGCAGGGTGCGCAGTGGGCCGGGATGGCGCTCGGGCTCCTGGATTCCTCTCCGGTGTTCGCGGAGCGGTTCGGTGAGTGTGCGGCTGCGTTGACGGCGTTCGTGGACTGGGTGCCGGAGGACGTGCTGCGGGAGCGTGAGGGTGCGCCGTCGTTGGATCGGGTGGATGTGGTCCAGCCGATGTTGTGGGCGGTCATGGTGTCGCTCGCGGCGGTGTGGCGTGCGTCGGGTGTCCGGCCGGCGGCCGTGGTCGGTCATTCGCAGGGTGAGTTGGCTGCCGCCGTGGTGGCGGGGGTGCTGTCGGTCGAGGACGGTGCGCGGATCGTCGCGTTGCGCAGTCAGTTGATCGGCCGGGAGTTGGCGGGTCAGGGTGGCATGGTGTCGCTGCCGTTGGCGGAGGATGCCGCGCTGGAGCTGATCGAGCCCTGGGCGGGTCGGATCAGTGTGGCCACGATCAATGGCCCGCGGTCCACGGTCGTCGCCGGTGAGGCCGAAGCGTTGGACGAGCTGATGGTCGCGTGCGAGCGCGACGACGTACGGGCCCGTCGTATTCCGGTGGATTACGGCTCGCACACTCCGCAGGTGGAGCAGTTGCGTGAGGCTTTGCTGGAGCTGGCTGCTCCGGTGGTGCCGCGTGCGGGTGATGTGCCGATGTACTCGACCGTGACGGGTGGGCTCCTTGAGGCGGGTGTGGCTGATGCGGAGTACTGGTTCCGCAATCTGCGGCAGCCGGTGCGGTTCGAAGAGACGGTGCGCGGGCTCATAGGCGACGGTCACGTCACGTTCATCGAGGTGAGTGCGCATCCGGTGCTGACGTCTCCGGTCGAGGAGACCGGTGAGGCGATGGGCATCGAGGTGTTCGCGGGCGGCACCTTGCGCCGCGATCAGGGCGGCAGCCGTCGATTCCTGTCCTCGCTCGCCGAGTTGTGGGTGCGGGGCGGAACTCCCGACTGGTCGGCGGTCTACGCCCCGGTCGCCGCCGGCACCGAGCCGGTCGAGCTGCCCACCTATGCCTTCCAGCGCGACCGCTACTGGCTCGCGCCCTCGGCCGCCGGTGCACCCGTCCAGGTGGAGCTGCCTTCGGCTCCGCTCGCCGAACCGGTCGACGGTTTCCGGCAGAAGGTGCTCGACGCGCGCACCGCCGGCCGGCGCCTGCGCATCGTGCTGGACGAGGTGTGCACCCAGGCCGCGGCCGTACTCGGCTGGGCCTCGGCGCAGGAGGTCGAGGTGGGCCGGGCCTTCCGCGAGGCAGGATTCGACTCACTGACCGCCGTGGACCTGCGCAACCGGCTGGGGATCGCGATCGGGCAGCCCCTCGCGCAGACGGCCGTCTTCGACTACCCGACGCCGCTGCGGCTCGCGGAGCACCTGTGCGACCGCATTCTCGGCACGGACGGTTCGGACGGCGACGACGTGGAGACCGCCGCCCTGCGCTCTCGTACGACATTCGGCACGTCCGGCGACGAGCCCATCGCCATCGTGGCCACCAGCTGCCGCTTCCCCGGCGACATTCGCTCGCCGGAGGACCTGTGGCGGCTGCTGCTCGACGGGCAGGACGTCATCTCCGGCCTGCCGCAGGACCGTGGCTGGGACCTCGACGCGCTGTACGACCCGGACTCCTCGCGAGCGGGGACCAGCTACGTCGACCAGGGCGGATTCCTGCACGACGCCGGGCAGTTCGACGCGGGCTTCTTCGGGATCTCGCCGCGCGAGGCCGTGGCCATGGACCCGCAGCAGCGGCTCCTTCTGGAGACCTCCTGGGAGGCCCTGGAACGTGCCGGGCTCGACCCGGAGACGCTGCGCGGCACCAGGACCGGTGTCTTCGTCGGCGCCGTCCCGCACGGCTACGGCGCCGACGCCACCAACGCCCAGGAATCCGGGGGCTATCTGTTCACCGGCGCCGCGGGCAGCGTGGCCTCGGGGCGCATCTCCTACAGCTTCGGGCTGACGGGCCCCGCCATGACGGTGGACACCGCGTGCTCCTCTTCGCTGGTCGCTCTGCACCTGGCGGTGCAGGCGCTGCGCAACGGCGAGTGCTCGATGGCGCTCGCCGGCGGAGTGACGGTGATATCGACCCCGGGCGTCTTCACCGAGTTCAGCCAACAGCGAGGCCTCGCCCCCGACGGCCTGTGCAAGCCCTTCGCCGCGGCAGCGGACGGCACGGCCTGGGGCGAGGGTGTCGGGGTGCTGCTCCTGGAGCCGTTGGCCCAGGCACAGCGCAACGGCCACCAGGTGCTGGCCGTGATCCGCGGCTCGGCCGTCAACCAGGACGGCGCTTCCAACGGCCTGACCGCGCCGAACGGGCCGTCGCAGCAGCGAGTCATCCGTCAGGCGCTGGCCAACGCGCAGCTCGGAGCGTCGGACATCGACGTGATCGAGGCGCACGGCACCGGCACCACGTTGGGCGACCCGATCGAGGCGCAGGCGCTGCTGGCGACGTACGGCCAGGACCGGCCCGAGGACCGGCCGCTGCTGCTCGGCTCGCTGAAGTCGAACATCGGCCACACCTCCGCCGTCGCCGGCATCGCCGGTGTGATCAAGATGGTGGAGGCGATGCGGCACGGTGTGGTGCCGGGGACCCTGCACGTGGACGAGCCGACGCCGAAGGTGGATTGGTCCGCGGGTGCGGTGGAGTTGGTGACCGATGCGCGTGCGTGGCCGGAGACGGGTCGGGTACGGCGTGCGGGTGTGTCGTCGTTCGGTGTGAGCGGGACAAACGCGCATGTGATCGTGGAGCAGGCCCCGGTGGTGGAGCAGGAGCAGGGCCCGGTGGGCGAGCCTGTGGGGGGTGTGGTGCCGTGGGTGCTTTCGGGGAAGTCGGCTGCGGGGCTGCGTGGGCAGGCGGTTCGGTTGCGGGAGTTCGTGACGTCGTCGTCGGCTGATGTGTCGCTCGTGGATGTCGGTCATTCGTTGGTGTCGTCGCGGGCGGGTCTTGAGCACCGGGCGGTGGTGCTGGGTTCGGATCGTGAGGAGCTGCTGGCGGCTTTGGCGGCGGTGGCGGCGGGTGAGCCCGCTGAGGGTGTGGTGTCCGGGGTGCGGCGCGAGGGCGCGTCGGACGTGGTGTTCGTGTTCCCCGGTCAGGGTGCGCAGTGGGCGGGTATGGCGGTGGGGTTGCTGGATTCCTCGCCGGTGTTCGCGGAGCGGTTCGGTGAGTGTGCGGCCGCGTTGACGGCGTTCGTGGACTGGGTGCCGGTCGATGTCCTGCGGGAGCGTGAGGGTGCGCCGTCGTTGGATCGGGTGGATGTGGTCCAGCCGATGTTGTGGGCGGTCATGGTGTCGCTCGCGGCGGTGTGGCGTGCGTCGGGCGTCCGGCCGGCGGCCGTGGTCGGCCATTCGCAGGGTGAGTTGGCTGCCGCCGTGGTGGCGGGGGTGCTGTCGGTCGAGGATGGTGCGCGGATCGTCGCGTTGCGCAGTCAGTTGATCGGCCGGGAGTTGGCGGGGCAGGGTGGCATGGTGTCGCTGCCGTTGGCGGAGGATGCGGCGCTGGAGCTGATCGAGCCGTGGTCCGGTCGGGTGAGTGTGGCCACGATCAACGGTCCGCGGTCCACGGTCGTCGCCGGTGAGGCGGCGGCGCTGGACGAGCTGATGGCCGTGTGCGAGCGCGATGGTGTACGGGCTCGTCGTATTCCGGTGGATTACGGCTCGCACACTCCGCAGGTGGAGCAGTTGCGTGAGGCTTTGCTGGAGCTGGCTGCTCCGGTGGTGCCGCGTGCGGGTGATGTGCCGATGTACTCGACCGTGACGGGTGGTGTCCTTGAAGCGGGTGTGGCTGATGCGGAGTACTGGTTCCGCAATCTGCGGCAGCCGGTGCGGTTCGAAGAGACGGTGCGCGGGCTCATCGGCGACGGTCACGTCACGTTCGTCGAGGTGAGTGCGCATCCGGTGCTGACGTCTCCGGTCGAGGAGACCGGTGAGGCGATGGGCGTCGAGGTGTTCGCGGGTGGCACCCTGCGCCGCGATCAGGGCGGTCCGGAGCGGTGGCTGAGTTCCCTGGCCCAGCTGTGGGTGCAGGGTGGGGTGCCGGACTGGCAGGCGGTGTTCGCCGGTACCGGGGCCCGGCGGGTGGAACTGCCGACCTACGCGTTCCAGACCAAGCACTACTGGTTCGACACCGCTCCGGCCCGCGCCGCGGCGGGCGCGGATCCGCACGCCGCCTTCTGGGAGGTGGTGGAGCGCGAGGACCTGGAGGGGTTCGCGAAGACGCTGCGGCTGAACGAGGCCCAGACCGGGCTGACGTCCGTACTCCCCGCGCTCTCCGCTTGGCACAAGCGGCACGCCGAAGCGGTCAGCATGGAGTCGTGGCGATACCGGGCGCACTGGAAGTCGCTGCCCTCCGGCCCCAAGGGCGTCCTGTCCGGAACCTGGCTGGTCGCCGTCACCCCGGACCAGCTCGACGGCGCGCTGTACGAGGCAGTGGCCGGGGCCCTGCGCGCCCAGGGGGCCGTGGTCGAACCGCTGGTCGTGCGAGGAGCCGAGGACGCAGGGCAGGGCGGGCGTCCGTGGGCCGAGGCCCTGGCCGCGCATTCCGGGGCGGCCGGTGTGCTGTCGCTGCTCGCGCAGGACGAGAGCCCGCTCGCGGACGCGCCCGCCACCCCGGCCGGCTTTGCCCAGAACCTCGCGCTGCTCCAGCAGTTGGAGGCCGTCGACTCGGACGCCGCACTGTGGTGCGTCACCCAGGGCGCGGTGTCCATCGGTGAGCGGGACCCGCTCACCAGCCCGGCACAGGCGCTGGTCTGGGGCCTCGGCAGGGTGGCGGCCCAGGAGCTGCCGACCCGCTGGGGCGGTCTGGTCGACCTCCCGCGGGAGCCGGACGCGCGCGCCCTCGCACGGCTCTGCGAGGTGCTCGCGGCCGAGGCCGACGAGGACCAGGTCGCGGTTCGCTCGACCGCGACCTACGGGCGCCGGCTCGTCCGCGCGCCTCGCACCGGCGCAGTGGGAGACGGCTGGACGCCGGGCAAGGGCACGGTACTGATCACGGGCGGCACCGGCGCACTCGGCAGCGAGGTCGCCAGGCGGTTGGCCGCTCAGGGCGCCGAGCACCTGCTGCTCGTCAGCAGGCAGGGCGGGACGGCCCCCGGCGCCACCGAGCTCGAAGCCGAACTGGCCGCCACCGGAGCCCGCGTCACCACGGTCGCCTGCGACGTGGCGGACCCGGAGGCCTTGCGCCGCCTGCTGGACTCGGTGCCCGAGGACTGCCCGCTGGCCGCTGTGGTGCACACCGCGGCCGTACTGGACGACGGGGCGCTCACCGCGCTGACGCCCGAGCAGCTCGACCGCGTGCTGCGGGTCAAGGCAGCCGGCGCACAGCAACTGCACGAGATGACACAGGACTTGGGTCTCTCCGCCTTCGTGCTGTTCTCGTCGCTGGCGGGCACGGTCGGCATGGCCGGCCAGGGCAACTACGCGCCGGGCAACGCCTACCTGGACGCCCTCGCCCAGTACCGCCGTGCGCAGGGGCTCGTGGCCACCTCCGTGGCCTGGGGCTCCTGGGCCAGGGGCGGCATGGCGGGCCGGGACGTGGTCGGCGACACCAGCATCCGGCACGGCGTGCCGCTGCTCCAGCCGGAGCGCGCCACCGTCGCACTGGAGGCGGCGCTCGCCCACGGCGACACCAGCCTCGTGATCGCGGACATCGACTGGGAGAGGTTCGCGTACTCCTACACCGCGGCCAGGCCCAGCCGTTTGCTCGACGAACTGCCGGAGGCCCGCGCCGTACTCGCGCGGGACGAACCCACCGACGCGGCCACCACCCTCACGCTGTCCGAGCGGCTGGCCGACCTCCCGCCGGCCGAGCGCGAACGGCAGTTGCGCACGACGGTCCGTAGGCAGGTCGCGGCCGTGCTCGGCCACGACTCCGCGGAGACGGTGGAACTCCGGCGCCGCTTCCTGGAACTCGGCCTGGACTCGGTCACCGCCGTGGAACTGCGCAACCGGCTCAACGCGGCCACCGGTCTGCGGCTGCCCGCCACGATCGTCTTCGACTGTCCGACCGTGCACGAACTCGCTCGCTACCTCGGCGACGCACTGTTCGGCGACGAGGACGGGACCGAGGGCTCCACGGAAGCGCCGGCTCCCGGCACGGCCGAACTCGACCAGATCGAGGCGCTCCTGGGGCAATTGCCCGACGGAGATCCCTCCAGGCTCGAACTGGCGGGTCGGCTGCGGCAGTTGTTGCGTACCGCGACCGGACCAGGTGCGGACGACGAGGACATCGTCGACGCCGAGGACCTCGAATCCGCGAGCAACGACGACCTCTTCAAGTACATCGGCAAAGAGTTCGGGATCTCCTGAGCCCCTGATCGACGCCGCGGTTCCGACACGCGCCTTCCCGCGGGGCGCACGCACTCTTCCGTCTCACTTTCGGGGGCACGCAAGCATGGACGACGCCAAGAAGCTCCGTTACTACCTGACCCGGGTCACCGCCGAGCTGAAGGAGACCCAATCGCGGCTGCAGGCCGCGGAGTCGGTGGTCGGCGAGCCGATGGCGATCATCGGGATGAGCTGCCGGTTCCCCGGCGGGGTCGCCTCTCCCGAGGACCTGTGGCGGCTGCTCTCCGAGGGCGGCGACGCCATCACCGGACTCCCCACCAACCGCGGCTGGGACGCGGGATCCCTGGTGGACGTGACCGGAGAGCGCCCCGGCAGCTCGTACGTGGCCGAGGGCGGATTCCTGCACGACGCGGGGCAGTTCGACGCGGGCCTCTTCGGGATCTCGCCGCGCGAGGCGCTCGCCATGGACCCCCAGCAGCGGCTCCTGCTGGAAACCTCCTGGGAGCTCTTCGAGCGTGCCGGCATCGCCCCCGACGCCCTGGAGGGCAGCAAGACCGGCGTCTTCATCGGCTCCAGCTTCCGCGACTACGGAAGCAGGCTGCCCGCGATCCCCGAAGAGGTCGAGGGCCACGCCATGACGGGCACCGCGGGCAGCGTGGCCTCGGGGCGCATCTCCTACAGCTTCGGCCTGACCGGTCCCGCCGTCACGGTGGACACGGCCTGCTCCTCCTCACTGGTCGCTCTGCACCTCGCGATCCAGGCGCTGCGCAACGGCGAGTGCTCGATGGCGCTCGCGGGCGGGGTCGCGATCATGTCGACGCCCGACCTGTTCACGGAGTTCAGCCGGCAGCAGGGCCTGGCACGCGACGGCCGCTGCAAGGCGTTCGCCGCGTCCGCCGACGGCATGAGCGCGGCCGAGGGCGTGGGCCTGCTACTGGTCGAGCGGCTCTCCGACGCGCGGCGCAACGGGCATCAGGTTCTCGCCGTGATCCGTGGCTCGGCCGTCAACCAGGACGGCGCCTCCAGCGGACTGACCGCGCCCAACGGCCCCGCGCAGCAGCGTGTGATCCGGCAGGCGCTGACGAGCGCGGGGATGAAGGCATCCGAGGTCGACGTCGTCGAGGCGCACGGCACCGGCACGGCCCTGGGCGACCCGATCGAGGCGCAGGCGCTGCTGGCGACGTACGGCCAGGACCGGCCCGAGGACAAGCCGCTGCTGCTCGGCTCGCTCAAGTCCAACATCGGTCACACGCAGGCCGCCGCGGGCGTGGCCAGCGTGATCAAGATGGTGGAAGCGATGCGGCATGGTGTGGTGCCGCAGACCTTGCACGTGGACGAGCCGACGCCGAAGGTGGATTGGTCGTCGGGCGCGGTGGAGTTGGTGACCGAGGGACGTGCGTGGCCGGAGACGGGTCGGGTACGGCGTGCGGGTGTGTCGTCGTTCGGTGTGAGCGGTACGAACGCCCACGTGATCGTGGAACAGGCTCCCGTGGAGGAGCAGCAGCAGGCCCCGGTGGGCGAGCCTGTCGGGGGTGTGGTGCCGTGGGCGCTTTCGGGCCGGTCGGCTGAGGCGCTGCGTGAACAGGCGGTGCGTCTGAGGGAGTTCGTGACGTCGTCGGTGGCTGATGTGTCGCTCGTGGATGTCGGTCATGCGTTGGTGTCGTCGCGGGCGGGTCTTGAGCACCGGGCGGTGGTGCTGGGCTCGGATCGTGAGGAGCTGCTGGCCGCTCTGGCGGCGGTGGCGGCGGGTGAGCCCGCTGAGGGCGTGGTGTCCGGGGTGCGCGCGGACAGGGAAGACGGTGTGGTGTTCGTCTTCCCGGGTCAGGGTGCGCAGTGGGCCGGGATGGCGGTCGGGCTCCTGGATTCTTCGCCGGTGTTCGCGGAGCGGTTCGGTGAGTGTGCGGCCGCGTTGACGGCGTTCGTGGACTGGGTGCCGGAGGACGTGCTGCGGGAGCGCGAGGGCGCGCCGTCCTACGACCGGGTGGATGTGGTCCAGCCGATGTTGTGGGCGGTCATGGTGTCGCTCGCGGCGGTGTGGCGTGCGCACGGCGTCGAGCCTGCTGCTGTAGTGGGGCATTCCCAGGGTGAGTTGGCGGCTGCTGTGGTGGCGGGGGTGCTGTCGGTCGAGGATGGTGCGCGGATCGTCGCGTTGCGGAGTCAGTTGATCGGGCGGGAGTTGGCGGGCCGGGGTGGCATGGTGTCGCTGCCGTTGGCGGAGGATGCCGCGCTGGAGCTGATCGAGCCGTGGTCCGGTCGGGTGAGTGTGGCGACGATCAACGGTCCGCGGTCCACGGTCGTCGCCGGTGAGGCCGAAGCGTTGGACGAGCTGATGGCCGCGTGCGAGCGCGACGACGTGCGGGCTCGTCGCATTCCGGTGGATTACGGGTCGCACACTCCGCAGGTGGAGCAGTTGCGTGAGGCTTTGCTTGAGCTGGCCGCTTCCGTGACCCCGCGCCCGGCCCAGGTCCCGATGTACTCGACCGTGACGGGTGGGCTCCTTGAGGCGGGTGTGGCTGATGCGGAGTACTGGTTCCGCAATCTGCGGCAGCCGGTGCGGTTCGAAGAGACGGTGCGCGGGCTCATCGGCGACGGTCACGTCACGTTCATCGAGGTGAGTGCGCATCCGGTGCTGACGTCTCCGGTCGAGGAGACCGGTGAGGCGATGGGCGTCGAGGTGTTCGCGGGTGGCACCCTGCGCCGCGATCAGGGTGGTAGTCGTCGATTCCTGTCCTCGCTCGCCGAGTTGTGGGTGCGGGGCGGTACGCCCGACTGGTCTGTGGTCTTCGAGGGGAGCGAGGCCCGCCGGGTCGCGCTGCCCACCTACGCCTTCCAGACCAAGCACTACTGGCTGGACGGCGGGACCGGCACCGTGGGGACGTCCGGCGCCGGGCTCTCCGCGCTCGGCCACCCCCTGCTGGCGGTCGGCATCGCTCTCGCGGACGGCAACGGCCACGTCTCGACCGGCCGCATCTCCCTGCACACCCACCCTTGGCTGGCCGACCACGTGGTCATGGGCCGGGCGCTCGTGCCGGGGGCCGCCGTAATGGAGTTGATGCTGCGGGCCGGTGAGAGCGTGGGCGCCGAGCTGCTGGACGAACTCGTCCTGCACTCCCCGCTGGTCGTGCCGACCGGTGACACGGCGGTCGACCTCCAGGTCTCCGTCGAAACGCCCGACGAGCAGGGCCGGCGCGCGGTGCGGCTGCACTCCCGGGCGTACCGCCCCGGGGAAGATGACGACACCGAGTGGACCTGTCACGCCGAGGGCCTGCTGGTCGCCGCACCCGTCGAAGAGCCGTCCGTGCAGGACACCGTCTGGCCGCCGGCCGGCGCGCAGGCCGTGGACATCGACGGGCTGTACGAGCGCCTGGCAGCCACGGGGTACGGCTACGGCCCGGTCTTCCAGGGCATCCGCGCGGTGTGGCGGCGCGGCGAGGAGCTGTTCGCCGATGTCGTCCTGCCCGAGGAAGCCGCGCGGGATGCCGGCCGGTTCGGGGTGCACCCCGCCCTCGTCGACGCGGCGCTGCAGACGCGTCTGGTGACCCTGCTGGAAGGGCAGGGCGAGCGGATGATGCCGTTCTCGTTCGCCGGGGTCCGTCTCCACGCGACCGGTGCCACCGCGGTCCGGGCCCGGCTGACGCCGATGGGCGAGGACGCCCTTTCGGTGCAGTTGACCGATCACACCGGGCTGCCGGTGCTCACCATCGAGACCCTCACCTCGCGGCCACTGACCGCGGACGCGCTCGTGGGCCAGGGCGTCGACTCGCTCTACGAGGTCAACTGGGCGCTGGTGAGCGGTGGTTCGGAGCAGGTTGATGTCGACGGATCGACCGCGGTCATCGGCGAAGGGCTGCCGGGCCTCGATCTGCCACGGTACGCGGACCTCGCCGCGCTCGCCGCGAGTGTCCGCAGCGGCGGCGCCGTGCCCGCGACCGTGCTCCTGCCCTGCCCGCGACCGGACGTCGACGACACCGCTGCCGCCCCCGCCGTCATCCGTGAACTGCTGGCCTCCGTGCTGGCCTCCGCGCAGGAGTGGCTGGCCCTGCCGGAACTGGAGGAGGCCAGGCTCGCCGTGGTGACCCGCGGCGGCTCGGCCGTCGCGGCCGGCGAGCGGCCCGACCCGGGGCACGCGGCGGTCCAGGGCCTGGTGCGTACGGCCCACTCCGAACACCCCGACCGCTTCCTGCTGGTCGACCTGGACGACGCGCCGGCGTCCGCCACCGCTCTGCCCGCCGCGGTCGCCGGTGCGGTGGCCACGGGCGAGAGCTTCCTCGCCGTACGTTCCGGAACCGTGTCCGTACCCCGCCTGGGCCGGGTCACCCCGTCCAGCGGAGACGCCCTGGCCCTTCCCGGGGTCGAGGCGTGGGGCGTGGAGCTGGACACGGGCGGCACCTTGGACGGGCTGCGTCTGGTGGCCGCTCCGCGCGCCGCCGAGCCCCTCGGAGCGGGTCAGGTGCGGGTCGCCGTACGCGCCACCGGGGTCAACTTCCGTGACGTGCTGGTGGCGTTGGGTGTCGTACCGCACCACGAGGCGTTGTTCGGTAGTGAGGGTGCGGGTGTGGTGACCGAGGTGGGTCCTGGTGTGACGGGGCTCGCGGTGGGTGACCGGGTGATGGGTCTGT
>NZ_JBVHUE010000060.1:0-11102 GCF_055565515.1 Streptomyces sp. NPDC028419
ACACCCCACCCCCTCCGCGGTGCGTGGGATGGCGGTTCTTCTCTTCTCCCCCCCCCCCCCCCCCCCCCCCCCCCCCCCCCCCCCCCCCCCCCCCCCCCCCCCCCGCCGTTGCGGCTAGAGGTTGCCGCGCTTCTCCTGCTCGCGCTCGATCGCCTCGAACAGGGCCTTGAAGTTGCCCTTGCCGAAGCCCATGGAGCCGTGGCGCTCGATCATCTCGAAGAAGACGGTCGGCTTGTCCTGGACCGGCTTGGTGAAGATCTGCAGCAGGTAGCCGTCCTCGTCGCGGTCGACGAGGATCTTCAGCTCGCGCAGGGTCTCCACCGGCACCCGGGTCTCGCCCGCCCACTCGCCGAGGGTGTCGTAGTACGAGTCCGGGGTGTCGAGGAAGGCCACGCCGGCCGCGCGCATCGTCCGTACCGTCGAGACGATGTCGTTCGTCGCCAGCGCGATGTGCTGGACGCCCGCGCTGCCGTAGAACTCCAGGTACTCGTCGATCTGCGACTTCTTCTTCGCGATCGCCGGCTCGTTGATCGGGAACTTCACCTTCAGGGTGCCGTCCGCGACGACCTTCGACATCAGCGCCGAGTACTCGGTCGCGATGTCGTCGCCCACGAACTCCTTCATGTTCGTGAAGCCCATGACCTTGTTGTAGAAGGCGACCCACTCGTTCATGCGGCCCAGCTCGACGTTGCCGACGCAGTGGTCGATCGCCTGGAAGGTCCGCTTGGCCGGGCCCTCCACCAGGGGGGCGACGCCGACGAAGCCCGGCAGGTAGGGGCCGGAGTAGTTCGAGCGGTCGACCAGGGTGTGGCGGGTCTGGCCGTAGGTGGCGATCGCGGCCAGGACGACCGTGCCGTGCTCGTCCTTCAGCTCGTACGGCTCGTCCAGGCCGCGGGCGCCCTGCTCGACGGCGAAGGCGTAGGCGGCGCGGGCGTCCGGAACCTCGATCGCGAGGTCGATGACACCGTCGCCGTGCTCGGCGACGTGCTCGGCGATGAAGCGGCCGTGGTCGGTGGACGGCTTGATGACCGAGGTCAGGACGAAGCGCGCGGAGCCGTTGGTCAGGACGTAGCTCGCGGTCTCGCGGCAGCCGTTCTCCGGGCCGGAGTAGGCGACGAGCTTCATGCCGAAGGCCGTGGAGTAGAAGTGCGCGGCCTGCTTGGCATTGCCGACGGCGAAGACCACCGCGTCCATTCCCTTGACCGGGAAGGGGTCTGCCGTGCGGGCGGCGTCCGTGGCGTGATCGAGGGTCTCAGTCATGAGCGCAGAGTCCCGCCGAACCACAAGCTGCGCAATAGTTCGCATTTCCATTGCACATATTGACCAGTGAGACCGCAGGATGAATGCAGCATCTGTACAGGATGACCAGCGAAGGAACACCCATGGCGATCGATCAATTGGACGGCCGGCTCATCGTGCTGCTCGCCCGGGAACCCCGGATCGGGGTCCTGGAGGCCTCGCGGCGGCTCGGCGTCGCGCGCGGCACGGTACAGGCGCGTCTGGACCGGCTTCAGTCGAATGGCGTCATCCGCGGATTCGGTCCGCAGGTGGATCCGACGGCGCTCGGCTACCCGGTCACGGCCTTCGCCACGCTGGAGATCAAACAGGGGCAAGGCGCGGACGTACGGGCGCACTTGGCCGGGGTCCCGGAGGTGCTGGAGCTGCACACCACCACGGGCCACGGCGACATGTTGTGCCGGCTGGTGGCCCGTTCCAACGCGGACCTCCAGCGGGTGATCGACCGGGTTGTCGGATTTGATGGCATCGTGCGGGCTTCGACGGCAATTGTCATGGAGAATCCCGTACCCTTGCGGATCATCCCGCTGGTCGAACAGGCGGCCGAGGACGACTGAGGCGACCGAGGCGACCGCGGGCGGCGGAGCCCGCACCGGGCCGACAGGAAGGACGAGGTGACGCGGCGTGAGCTTCTGGTCCTACCTCTCGCACCGCCACCAGCAGCTGCTGACCGACGCCTTCCAGCACGCCAGCGCCGTCTTCCAGTGCATGGTGATCGCGACCGTGCTCGGCATCGCGATCGGCGTCCTGACCTACCGCAGCGGCTGGGCGGGCAATCTGGCCATCGCCTCCACCTCGACCGTGCTGACCGTCCCTTCGCTGGCCCTGCTCGGCCTGCTGATCCCGCTCGTCGGGCTCGGCGTCGCACCGACCGTGATCGCGCTGACCCTGTACGGGCTGCTGCCGATCGTCCGGAACTCGATCGTGGGACTGCGGGGCGTGGACCCGGCCCTCGTCGACGCCGCCACCGGCATCGGGATGTCGCGCACCGCCCGGCTCCTGCGGGTCGAGCTGCCGCTCGCCTGGCCGCCGATCCTGACCGGCATCCGGGTCTCCACGCAGATGCTCATGGGCATCGCCGCGATCGCCGCGTACGCCTCGGGCCCCGGGCTCGGCAACGAGATCTTCCGCGGGATCGCCTCGCTCGGCAGCGCCAACGCCATCAACCAGGTGCTGGCCGGGACCGTGGGCATCGTCATCCTCGCCCTGCTCTTCGACGCCGCGTACGTCCTGCTCGGTCGTCTCACCATCCCGAGGGGAATCCGTGTCTGAGCCGATCGAGACCACCGCAGCACCCTCCGCAGCGGCGCCGTCCGGGGCCTCGGCCTCCGGGGCGGCCATCCGGCTGGAGGAGCTCACCAAGCGCTACCCGGGCAACCCCAACCCCTCCGTGGACGGCGTCTCCATGGACATCAAGGCCGGCGAGACCGTCGTCTTCGTCGGCCCCTCGGGCTGCGGGAAGTCCACCACCCTCAAGATGATCAACAGGCTGATCGAGCCCAGCTCGGGCCGGATCCGGATCGGCGACGAGGACGTCACCGACATGGACCCGGTCAAGCTGCGGCGCAAGATCGGGTACGCGATCCAGTCGTCCGGGCTCTTCCCGCACATGACGGTCGCCGAGAACATCGCCCTCGTCCCCAAGATGGTCGGGTGGTCCAAGTCCCGGGTGAAGGACCGGGTCGAGGAGATGCTCGACCTGGTGGGCCTGGACCCGAGGGAGTTCCACGGCCGCTATCCGCGCCAGCTCTCGGGCGGCCAGCAGCAGCGCGTGGGCGTGGCCCGGGCGCTGGCCGCCGACCCGCCCGTGCTGCTGATGGACGAGCCCTTCGGCGCGGTCGACCCGATCACCCGCGACCACCTCCAGGACGAGCTGATCCGGCTCCAGCACGAGCTGCACAAGACGATCGTCTTCGTCACGCACGACTTCGACGAGGCCATCAAGCTGGGCGACCGGATCGCGGTACTGCGCGAACGCTCGCACATCGCCCAGTTCGACACCCCCGAGGCGATCCTCACCAATCCGGCCGACGACTTCGTCTCCGGCTTCGTCGGCGCGGGCGCCGCCCTCAAGCGGCTCAACCTCACCCGGGTCCGGGAGGTCGAGATCGCCGACTTCCCGACGGTGACGGTCGACGACCCGCTCCAGCTGATCTTCAACAAGCTGCGCACCGGCCCGCACAACGAGCTCTTGATGCTGGACCGGCGCGGGCGCCCCTACAAGTGGCTGCGGCGCGGCGACCTGATGCGGGCCAAGGGCTCCCTCGCGCGGGCGGGCCAGCTGGTGCACGACACGGTGACCCGGGACGCCACGCTGCACGACGCGCTGGAGGCGGTCCTGACGGACAGCGGCGGTCGGGTGGCGGTGACCGGACGGCGCGGGGAGTACATCGGCGTCGTCGACGTGGAGACCCTGATGAACTCGGTGCACGAGATGCTGGAGGCGGACCGGCTCGCGGCCGCCGAGCACCAGCACGACCTGGAGGAACTGCGCCACCACCGCACCGATCGAGAGCTGGAGGGTGGTGCGGAGCCCTCATGAGCACCGGCAAGTCACCGGTCCCCTCCCCCGAGCGCCCGCCGGGTGAGCACGAGGTCATGGGCCACGCCTTCCGCGACGAGGCGCTGATCGAGGATCCGCGGGAGGGGGCCGCGGAGTCGACGGCCGCCGCGGCCCGGCCCCGGCGGCGGATCACCTGGCCGCAGCTGGTCGTGCTGCCCGCCGTGCTGGCGCTGGTGCTGCTGGCGACGTACCTGTGGATCACCAACATCCACCTGGACACGATCGCCGAGAACTCCCTCAGCGGCGGGAACGTGCAACTGCGGCTGCGCCAGCACGTCCAGCTGACCGCGATCTCCACCTTCTGGGTCCTGGTCATCGCCATCCCGCTGGGCATCGCGCTCACCCGGGGCGCGCTGCGCAGGGCGGCTCCCGTGGTCACCGCGATCGCCAACATCGGTCAGGCCACCCCGGCGATCGGCCTGTTGGCGCTGCTGGTGATCTGGCTGGGCATCGGTCCCTCGACCGCGATCATCGGGATGGTCGCCTACGCCGTGCTGCCGGTGCTCTCCAACACCGTGGCCGGGCTGCGGGCCATCGATCCCCAGCTGGTGGAGGCGGCGCGCGGGATCGGGATGTCCTCGCTGGGGACGCTGGGCAAGGTGGAGCTGCCGCTCGCCGTCCCGCTGATCCTGGCGGGCGTACGGACGGCCCTGGTGCTCAATGTCGGCACGGCGGCCCTGGCCACCTTCGGCGGGGGCGGCGGCCTGGGCGACCTGATCACCTCGGGGATCCAGACGCAGCGGATGCCGGTGCTGGTGCTGGGGTCGGTGCTGACGGTGGCGCTGGCCCTGTTCGTGGACTGGCTGGCCTCGCTGGCCGAGACGGTCATGACGCCGCGCGGGCTGGAGGCGTAGATGGGTACGGGATCGGGCGCGGGGCCGGGTGCGCGGGCGGGAGTACGGGCGCGGGCGGGGGCGCGTGCCGCGGTACGGTCCGCGCTCGCGGCGGCGGCGCTGCTGGCGGCGGTGTCGGGGTGCGGGCTCAAGAGCGGGTCGCCGCTGGTGGACGACGTGGTGCCCGGCTCGGTCGGGCAGGGTCTCCCCCTCAAGGGCGCCTCCTTGACGGTCACGTCGAAGAACTTCAGCGAGAACATCGTCCTCGGCCAGATGATCGGGCTGATCTTCAAGGCGGCGGGCGCGGAGGTCCTCGACCGGACGAACCTGCCCGGCTCGATCAGCGCGCGCGAGGCGGTCGTCAAGGGCGACGCCGACGCGATGTACGAGTACACGGGCACCGCCTGGATCACCTACCTCGGCAACGCCGAGCCGATCGACGACCCGCACGCGCAGTGGGAGGCGGTCCGCGCGGCGGACGTGAAGAACGGCGTGGCCTGGCTGCCGCAGTCGTCCCTCAACAACACCTACACGCTGGCGATCAGCAAGAAGAACAACGCCAAGTACCACCTGAAGACCATGTCGGACATGGCGAAGCTGTCCCGGGAGGACCCGGGGGCGGTGACGGTGTGCGTGGAGAACGAGTTCGCCTCGCGGGAGGACGGCCTGACGGGGATGGAGCGGGCCTACGAGATGAAGATCCCGGCGGGCAACGTGCGCAAGATGGACGCCGGGATCATCTACACGCAGGTGTCGAAGTCGAACTCCTGCCTGCTGGGCGAGGCCTTCACCACGGACGGCCGGATCAAGGCGATGGACCTGGACACGCTGGCGGACGACCGGAGGTTCTTCCCCAACTACAACGCGGCCCCCGAGATCCACGCGAAGACGCTGGCCAAGTACCCGGTGATCGCGCAGCTGCTGGACCCGCTGACGCGCCGGCTCACGACGCGGGTGGCGCAGGACCTGAACGCGAAGGTGGACGTGGAGGGGCAGGACCCCCACGACGTGGCGAAGCGGTGGCTGATCGAGCAGGGGTTCATCAAGGAGGGCTGAGTTCCAAAGGAACCTATGCAAAGAAGTGCTTGCAAAGACTTCTTTGCAAGTCTAGAGTTGAGGCATGCCCGAGAACGCCGAGCCCCAGCAGCCCGCCGCCGAACCATCCACGCCCACTGAACCGTCCACGTCCACCGAAGCGGTCACGCCCACCGAAGCGGTCGCCTCCGCCGAGCCGTCCGCGCCCAAGGTCCGCAATCTCGACGCGCACGCCCTGCGGGGGCTCGCCCACCCGCTCCGCATGCGGCTGCTGGCCGCCCTCCGCCAGAACGGCCCGGCGACCGCCTCCCAACTGGCCGAGCAGCTGGGTGAGTCCAGCGGCGCCACCAGCTACCACCTGCGCCAGCTCGCCGCCCACGGGTTCGTCGAGGACGCCCCCGAGCACGGCAAGGGGCGCGAGCGCTGGTGGCGGGCCGCCCATGAGGGCACGAGCTTCGACGAGACGATGATGAACGACCCCGACCCGGCCACGCGCAGCGCGGCGGAGGTCTTCCTGCACGAGATCGCGACCATCCACGCGCAGGAGATGAACACCTGGCTCGGCACCTCCCACACCTGGTCGACGGAGTGGCGCCGGGGCGCGGACCTCAGCGACTTCACGCTGCGCCTGACGGCCCACCAGGCGAACGAACTGATCCACAAGATGCACGACCTGATCAACAGTTACCGCGATCTGGGCCCCGCGGAGGAGACCGAGACGGTCCGCTTCCACACGCACGTCTTCCCGCGCGCCTCGGACTGACGCCCTCCCCCGCCCCGCCCGCACCACCCCCGGAAACCGATTGACCCGCATCCTCCTGCCGGAAAGAGTCCTGCCATGCCCTCCACGCCTGCCGCTCCCGTCCACACGCACGCCCTCGCGCACGCCCTGACGCCGGCCTTCACGCCGGCCTTCACGCCCGCCGAGACCCACGCCGTCCTGCACACCGCCCGCACCACCGAACTGACGGCGGGGGCCGCCGAAGCCGCCGCCCGGCGGGGCGCCCTGGCCCACGCCCGGGAGGCCGACACCGCTTCCATACCGGGTGTGCGGGCCCTGCTCGGCAAGGCGCTCGTCGCCGCCGGGACGCGGCTGCTCGCCCACGGCCAGGGCTACGGCCAGGGCTCCGCACATCCGCACGCGGCATGAGCAGGCGCCCGTTCGCGGCCGTCCTGGTCGCCAACACCATCTCGATAGCCGGTAGTTCGCTCACCCTCATCGGCGTCCCGTGGTTCGTCCTCCAGACCACGGGCAGTGCCGGCCGGGCCGGGGTCGTGGCCTTCTGCGCCACCCTGCCCGTCATCGTGGCCGCCCTCGTCGGGGGGCCGGTCATCGACCGGATCGGCCGCCGCCGGGTCTCGGTGGCCTCGGACCTGATCTGCGCCCTCTGCGTCGCCACCATCCCCGTGCTGCACTACGCGGGGGCGCTGGACTTCTGGATGCTGTGCGCGCTGATGGCCGTCGGCGGGCTGGTGCACACCCCGGGGCTGACCGCCCGCGGCGTGCTGCTGCCCGACCTCGCCGAGCACGCGGGCACCACGCTGACGCGGGCCGCCGGGCTCTACGACGCGGTCTCGCGCGGGGCGCGGATGATCGGGGCCGCGTTGGCGGGCGTCCTCATCGCGTTCTTCGGGGCCGAGTCCGTCCTGCTGCTGGACGCGGCCACCTTCGGGGTCTCCGCACTGCTGGTCGGTGCGTTCCTGCGCGGGGTGCCGGCGGCCGAACCGCAGGGCCGGGCCGGGTCGGTGTCCCTGGCGGGGTACCGCGCGGAGCTGGGCGAGGGGTGGCGCTTCCTCCTGGGGTCCCGGCTGCTGCTGGGGATCACCTTCATGGTCATGCTGACGAACGGCATCGACCAGGGGTGGGGCGCCGTACTGCTGCCGGTGCACGGCCGCGAGGCGCTCGGCGGGGCCACCGCGATCGGCCTGCTGATCTCGCTCTTCGGCGGCTCCGCGCTGCTGGGCGCGCTGCTCTACGGCGCCTGGGGCGACCGGCTGCCCCGGCGGTTGGTGTTCGCGGTGGCCTTCTTGCTCTGCGGGGCGCCGCGCTTCCTGGTGGCGGGCCTCACCGACACGACCCTGCCGCTCGCGGTGACGATGGCGCTGTCCGGTCTCGGGGCGGGCGTGCTCAACCCCGTCCTGACCACGGTGATCTATGAGCACGTGCCCGACGAGCTGCGCAGCCGGGTGGCGGGCGTGACCACGGCGGGCTGTGAACTGACCATGCCGCTCGGCGGGCTCGCCGCCGGCCTGCTGGTGGACGGCTGGGGCATCGGCCCGGCGCTGCTGCTCTTCGGCGGGGCCTACCTGCTGACGACCCTCGCCCCGCTGGTCTTCCCGGCCTGGCGGGCGATGGAGAAGCCGCCGCTCAGCACGACGGAACCGGCTCCCCGAGGTTCAGTGCCCGCAGATCGTTCACCGCTTCCGTCAGGGTCGTGACGGGGATCAGCCGCAGCCCTTCGGGGAGTTCGGACTTCGCGTCCGAGCACTCGGCCTTGGGCACCAGGAAGACGGTCGCGCCGTCCCGCGCGGCGGCCTGGGTCTTGAGCGCCACGCCCCCGACCGCGCCGACCGTGCCGTCCGCGGTGATGGTGCCCGTACCGGCGATGTCGCGGCCGCCGGTGAGGTCGCCGCCCTTGCCGTCGCCGTCGAGCTTGTCGACGATGCCGAGGGAGAAGAGCAGCCCGGCGCTGGGGCCGCCGACGTCGGCGAGGTTGAGGTCGACCTTCACCGTGTCGGGGCTCTTGTGGAGGAAGCCGAGCGCGGCCTGGGCGGCGGCCGACTGCGACTGGGTCATTTCCTCCAGGTTGTGCGCGGTGATCTCCTTGTCGCTGCCGCCCGTCGGGTAGACCGCTTCCTTGGGCATGACCGCGCGGTCCGTCCGGAACCAGTTGTCGACCAGCTCGGCCAGGCCGACCGTGCTGGACGGGCCGGTGGCCAGGATCGTGGTCATCCGCAGGTGCCCGCTGGTCTGCCGGGTCGGCGCGCCCGTGACCGTGATCACGGGCTTGCCGTCCTTCGCCCCGAGCACGTCCGTGGTCAGGCCCGGACTCGCGAGGATGAACGGCAGCGGCGCCAGGGCGGCCACGGCGAACAGGCCGAGCAGGGGCGCGGCGCAGACGGCCAGGGCGGCGGGACGCGACATGCGTGTGAGGCGAGAGAGCACCCGGCCAATCTAGCCGCCGGGCGCCCGCTCCGGCTCAGCGCAGCGCGTCGGCGACCTCGCGGGCCGCGTCCACGACCCGCGGACCGACCCGTTCGGGCACGGCGTCGGCGAGCATCACGACGCCCACGCTGCCCTCCAGGCCCGTGATGCCCACCAGGGGCGCGGCAGCGCCGCTGGCGCCCGCTTCCAGCTCCCCGTGGGTCAAGGTGTACCCGGGGTCGATCAAGGAGCCCTGACGGGCGGCCAGGATCGCCCGGCCCGCGGCGCCGCGGTCCAGCGGGTGGCGGAAGCCCGCCCGGTAGGCGACGTGATAGTCGGTCCAGGTCGGTTCCACGACGGCCACGGCGAGCGCCTCGGTGCCGTCGACGAGGGTCAGGTGCGCGGTGGCCCCTATGTCCTCGGCGAGGGAGCGGAGCGCCGGCAGGGCCGCCTCGCGCACGAGCGGGTGGACCTGACGTCCCAGCCGCAGTACGCCGAGCCCGACGCGGGCGCGGCCGCCGAGGTCACGGCGGACCAGGGCGTGTTGCTCCAGCGTGGCGAGGAGGCGGTAGACCACGGTGCGGTTGACACCGAGGCGGTTGGACAGCTCGGTGACGGTCAGACCGTGGTCGGTGTCGGCGAGCAGTTTGAGGACTCTGAGCCCTCTGTCGAGAGTCTGGGAGGTTTCCGCGGTCACGACGCCTCTCCCTCTTTCGGTGAGCGGCGGTGACTCTCGCGGGGTGGAGCGCTGCCGTATCCCTTCGGCGACGCACGGAGAGGCCGCCGGTACTAAGCCATGGCACCGGCTGCGCTCCCGCGGCGGCACTGCCACGGGGCGTTCATTGCGGGGACAGTAGCGAGCGGGTCCGCTCAGCGGAAGGGCTCGTCCAGAATCCGGGCGCCTACTACCCGTATATACCGGTTCGCTCCGGGCCCCTGTGCCAAGTCGTGACCTACCCCGCGGTAAAAGCTGTTTAAAGAGCGATTAGTCTGAGCGCGTTCAAAAAATGTTGGGGGTGGGGACGGGCGATCGCGCCCGGAGCCACACGGGAGGGATTACACACCAATGAACCTGAAGCGCATGGCCGTCGTGGCCGCCGCAGCCGTGGTCGGTCCGACGGTCCTCATGGCCACGCCGGCGATGGCCGACGAGGTCAAGAACACCGCGGTCACGACCCCGGACACCGACCTCACGAAGGACGCCGCCGCCGGGACGGACAAGACCGACAAGGCCGAGACCCCGGCCCCCGTCGTCCCGGTCACCCCGCCGGTCGTCGCCCCGGTCGTCCCGCCGGTCTCTGACGCCAAGCCCGCTCCGGCTCCGGCCCCGGCCCCGGGTGTGGACACGGGCAAGGACGACTCCGCGGACGACGAGATCCCGGTCGCCAACGGCCCGAAGCTCTCCATCAAGGGCCTGCCCGCGAGCTTCACCGCCGGCGGCGCCGCGCAGAACTTCACCCTCCACGTGGACAACTCCAAGGGCGGGAACCTCAAGGACTACGCCCTGGGCCTGAACCTCTTCACGAACGGCCCGTTCCTCACGAGCGAGCAGATCAAGTTCGAGGCGTACCTCGCCGACGACGAGGACAACGAGGGCTGGCAGCTGCTCGAGGCCTACGGTTCCGAGGAGGCGTACGGCCTGTACATCGGCTCCGGCTCCATCGGCAAGGGCGATGTCTTCGACATCAAGCTGCGGATCTCGTTCGCCAAGGGCGCGCCCACCACCGGGCTCGGCTTCCACACCGTCGGCTGGAGCCAGGTCGAGGGCGAGCACATCGAGTCGAACGACGACCACCAGCGGTCCCAGCTCAAGGCCGCGGGCACCAACAACGGCGGTGGCAACACCGGCGGTGACCACGGCAACGGCAACGGGAACACCGGTGGCAACACCAACAACCCGAAGCCCGACGGTGGCACCACCACCCCGGTCGTCGACCACAACACCGGCGGCAACAACACCGGCAGCAACAACGCCGGTGGCCAGCTCGCCGAGACCGGCGCCGACGCCGCCACCTCCTGGGCCCTCGGTGGCGCGGGCGTGGCCCTCGCCATGGGCGCCGCCCTGGTCGCGGGCACCGGCCGCCGTCGCCGCACGACCGCGTAACGCCGGGTAGAACCGCGTAACGAGGTGTCCTAGGACACACGGGAGGGGGGGGGGGGGGGGGGGGGGGGGGGGGGGGGGGGGGGCGGGGGGGGTGGGGGGGGGGGGGGTGGGGGTTGGGTAGCCTTG
>NZ_JBVHUE010000060.1:11112-32446 GCF_055565515.1 Streptomyces sp. NPDC028419
CGCTACCTCCCCCCCCTCCCCCCCACAACCCCCCCCCCACCAACAAACCCCCCCCCCCCCCCCCCCCCCCCCACCCCGCCCCCCCCCCCCCCCCCCCCCCCCCCCCCCCCCCCTCCCGTCGGTTCACCCGCGGGTCACCGCATCTTGGTGGCCCACTCCTGCACCTTCTTGATCCGCTCGCGCAGCTGCCCCGCCGTCGCCTCCGCGCTCGGCGGCCCGCCGCACACCCGCCGCAGCTCGGTGTGGACGACCCCGTGCGGCTTGCCGCTCTGATGGACGTACGCGCCCACCATCGTGTTCAGCGACTTGCGCAGCTCCAGCAGCTCCTTGTGCGAAACGACGGGGCGCCGGTCGGCCGGCAGCTCCAGCAGGTCCGCCTCGGAGTCGGGCTTGCGACGGCTGTGCGCGATCTGCCGGGCCTGGCGCTTGTGCAGCAGCAACTGGACCTGGTCCGGCTCCAGCAGCCCGGGGATGCCCAGGTAGTCCTGCTCCTCCTCGCTGCCCGGGTGCGCCTGCATCCCGAACTCGGCGCCGTCGAAGAGCACCCGGTCGAAGACCGCGTCGGACTCCAGCGCCTCGAAGGACATCTGCTCCTCGTCGCCGGTGTCCTCGTCCTCCTGCCGGTTCGCCTCCTCCATCTCCTTCTCGGAGTCGGCGTAGGGGTCTTCCTCCCCCTGCTTCTTCGGCTTGTCGAGGACGTGGTCGCGCTCGACCTCCATCTCGTTCGCGAAGCCGAGGAGGTAGGGGATCGTGGGAAGGAACACGGACGCGGTCTCGCCGCGCCTGCGCGATCGCACGAAGCGTCCGACGGCCTGCGCGAAGAACAGCGGGGTCGAGATGGTCGTCGCGTACACGCCGACCGCCAGGCGCGGTACGTCGACGCCCTCGGACACCATCCGGACCGCGACCATCCAGCGGCTGCCGTCCTCGCTGAAGGTGTCGATCCGCTTCGAGGCGCCCGTGTCGTCGGAGAGGACGACGGTCGCCTTGGTCCCGGTGATCTCCCGGATCAGCTTGGCGTACGCGCGCGCCGACTCCTGGTCGGCGGCGATCACCAGCCCGCCCGCGTCCGGGATGCCCTTCCTGACCTCGGTCAGGCGCTGGTCGGCGGCGCGCAGCACGTTCGGCATCCAGTCGCCGCGCGGGTCCAGCGCGGTGCGCCAGGCCTGCGAGATGGCGTCCTTGGTCATCGGTTCGCCCAGCCGGGCGGCGATCTCGTCGCCCGCCTTGGTGCGCCAGCGCATGTTGCCGCTGTAGGACATGAAGATCACGGGGCGCACGACGCCGTCGGCGAGCGCGTTGCCGTAGCCGTAGGTGTAGTCGGCGCTGGAGCGCCGGATCCCGTCGTTGCCCTCCTCGTACGTGACGAAGGGGATCGGGTTCGTGTCGGACCGGAAGGGCGTACCGGTCAGGGCGAGCCGTCGGGTGGCCGGGTCGAAGGCCTCCAGGCACGCCTCGCCCCAGGACTTCGAGTCACCGGCGTGGTGGATCTCGTCGAGGATCACGAGGGTCTTGCGCTGCTCGCACCGGTTGCGGTGCAGCATCGGCCGTACGCCGACGCCCGCGTAGGTGACGGCGACGCCGTGGTAGTCCTTGCTGAGCGGCCCCGCCGAGTAGTCGGGGTCGAGGCGGATCCCTATCCGGGCGGCCGCCTCCGCCCACTGCTTCTTCAGGTGCTCGGTGGGCGCGACGACGGTCACCTGCTGCACGACGTGGTGGTGCAGCAGCCAGGAGGCCAGGGTCAGCGCGAAGGTGGTCTTGCCCGCGCCGGGGGTCGCGACGGCCATGAAGTCGCGCGGCTGGGTTTCGAGGTATCGGGTGAGCGCACCCTCCTGCCAGGCACGCAGCTTGCTTGCGGTACCCCACGGCGCACGGCCGGGGAAGGCGGGAGAGAGGTGGTGGGAGGCGGTAGTAGTCACGGTCTCCGGTTCGGGCTCTCGGGGGCGCATCGACGTACGTATCCGATACGGGCAGCGATACGGACGGCGAAACGCGCGGCGATACGGGCGGCAGGCTGTCGTACGTAGGACAACCGTGCCACCTTACCGGCCCCCGCCCGAGGCCGCGGGAGGGACAGGCCCGTGACCTCGGCGGGTGCGGCGAGCGTCACACCGGACCGGCGGGCGCGCGCGGTCGACCGGCGGGTCAGCGTGCGAACCTCGGCAGCTGAGCGGCGATCTTGGGTACGTCCAGCGCTCCTTGGCACACGTCCAGGACGAAGCTCTCGGCCTCGTCGACATCGAAGCCCGCGTCGAGGGGATGGCCGTTCATGTGGAGGAAGACCCAGGTCGCGTACCAGGCGATGCGCTTGTCGCCGTCCACCAGTCCGTGGTTACGGGCGAGCGACTCCATCAGCGCGGCGGCCTTCTCCCAGATGTCCGGGTAGGCGTCCTGACCGAACACGCTCGACCGGGGGCGCGCGAGCGCGGAGTCGAGCAGCCCGTAGTCGCGCACCTCGCTGGTCCCGAGCCGCTCCGCGAGGTTCAGCACCTCGGGCAGGGTCAGGTAACGGGTCACGCAAGCCTCCGGTTCAGCTCACCGCTGACCTTCAGGACGTGCTCGGCCGCCTCGTTGAACAGCCGGGAGTGCTCGTTCACGGCCCTGATCACCGCCTCGTGCGCGAAGGACTGCATGCTGCGGCCCTCCGCCTCGGCCCGCTCGCGCAAGGCATCCAGCTCTTCTTCGGTGAACCTGACGTTGAGACCAGCCATGAGCCGATGGTACCGCTCGGTACCATCCGGTGTCAGCTGCCTTTCATGACCCGGGTCGGCGGTCGCGCCGTGACCCGGGTCGCGACCCAGGCCCCCACCAGCGCCACCACGGCCATCGGCAGGAAGACCGCCACGAACGCCCCCGGGTGGGAGGCCGAGCCGGCGGACCCGACGGCCTCGGTCACCGCGTGCGCGGCCCCGACGGAACCGCCGCCCAGCGCCGCGAAGGCGGCCCCGCCCAGGGCCAGCAGCACCACGTTGGCGAGGGCGTCGGAGATCTGCAGCGCGGCCGAGTTGGCGCCCGCCTCCTCCGGCGGCGACAGCTGGAGCAGCAGCACGCTGGTCGGGCCGATCACCAGCCCCATCCCGAGACAGCCCACGCCCCAGACGAGCGCCAGCGTCCAGACGGGCACCGCCTCGATCAGGACGGCCGGCGCGGCGGCGATGGAGAACGCCACCATCACCATCCCGGACACCATCAGCCGCTCCCGGTACGGCACGACCCGCGCCTTGGACTGCACCCAGGAGCCCAGCGCCCAGGTGGCCCCGCCCAGGGCCAGCGAGAACCCGGCCAGCGTCGGGCTCAGCCCGCGCTGGGTCACCAGCATCAACGGCAGGAAGCTCTCGGCGCCGATGAACGCGCCGCCCGCCAGCCCGCGCAGCAGCACCACGGCCGGCAGCCCGCGCCGGGCCAGGTACGTCCCGCGCGGCATCAGCCCGCGCACGGCCGGCACGAGCAGCGCGCAGCCCACCAGGGCGGGCACGAGCGAGAGCCAGCGCAGGTCCTGCGCGGCGTACTGGAGCAGCCCGGCGCCCAGCGAGATCCCGAAGGCGAGCCGGATCCGGCGCCGGTCGAAGGACCGCGGCGCGGCGTCCTCGTCCCCCTTGTCGACGGGGCCGCCCGCGGTCCGCCGGATCTCCGGCAGCGCGACCAACAGGGGGACGATCACCATGGCCGGGATCCCGAGGAACACCCAGCGCCAGCCGACGTGCTCGGTGACGGTTCCCGAGATCAGCGGACCGACGATGGACGGCACCACCCAGCCGGCGGCGAAGGCCGCCATGATCGCGGGGCGCAGCCGCTCGTCGTAGGCCCGCCCGACGACCACGTACAACGCGACGATCACCAACCCGCCGCCGAAGCCCTGCACGGCCCGGCCGAGCACGAACAGCCACATCGAGGCGGCCGTCCCGGAGAGCACCAGCCCGGCGGCGAACGCCCCGATCCCGCTGGTGAGCGCCCCGAGCGGGCCGCTGCGGTCGGACCACTGGCCGGCCAGGACCATGCCGAAGAGGCTGGTGGTGAAGTAGGAGGAGAAGGCGAAGGCGTAGAGGCCGATCCCGTCGAGCTCGCGGGCGGCGACGGGCATGGCCGTCCCGACGGCGGTGGCCTCGAAGGCGATGATGAAGATGACCGAGATGATCCCGATGCTGAGCGTCCGGTGCGCCGGCCCCATGATCCCGCCGCCCGCGGCGGCTGCCGCGGCGGGCGGCAGGTCGTCGGATATCCGGGGGGTCTCGGGTGCACGGGGTTCGAGGGCGCTCATCGCCCCAGAGTAAGGGGCATTTCCAGACTTCGACCCTGTCAATACGACCGATATTCGCCTCCGCCCAGAGCCCTAGGACGTCCCGTTGTGAACGGGGTATGGCAGTCGCGTTGCGTCCGCCCCGATCCCCTTCCCCCGCCTCCCCCGGCTCTCGTACGGTCGTTCTCACCACCACAGCCGTGTGCCCGAGTGGTTGAGGGACTCGCCTGCAAAGCGAGTTACGCCGGTTCGATTCCGGTCACGGCTTCTGCTGTGTGCGCAGCAAGGACGAAGGGCGGCATCCCGCGAGGGGCGCCGCCCTTCGCTCATCCCTCGCAGCGCAGCTGCTGGCGCGCGGCGTCGAAGTACTGCCTCATCAGCCGCCCCAGCACCCGCTGGTCGTCGGCGGCCGGGCGCCCGCTGATCTTCAGCTCCACCTCGAACGGCTCCTCGGACTGACGCCGGCACGTGAACCCGACCACCGCCCCGCCCGCCCAGACCCGCCCCTTCGCCCCGAAGGACAACGACTCCTGCTCGCCCCCGGCCCCGGCCCCGGCATCCTGCTCGGCCGCGCCGAGCAGGGTCCCGTCGTCCACCGGCGGCCGCTTGGCCTCCGCCAGGAACCGCCCCTCGCCGTCCACCTCGACCCGACAGGTGGCGCTCTGGTTCTCCCGGGCGAGCACGAAGCCCCCCGACACATTCAGCGTGGCCTCGTCCCCCTCCCCCACGACCCGCGCCAGATCCCCCCGGTCGAAGACCCCCCAACACCCCTCCTCGGGCAACGCGACCCCACCCGCCGCCACGAGCCCCGAACCCCCAGCACACCCGCTCAGCACCACGAACCCGACGACCAGCGCCCCGATGCGTAAGAGCCCGCCATGATCGCGCCGGTGCCACACCTCAGGAGCCGCCTTCCCTCAAGCCGCGGCCCCCACCGGACCACCCGCGGCCCATCTTGACGCCCCCACCCCACCCGAACCAGCCCCCAAATCCTGCCACTCGCGTCAGCCGGTCAGGCCCCCACCGCCCGCACACTTGAGCTCCGCCGCCACCGCGCGCGCAGCGGAACGCGCAATCGCGAGATAGGCCGTCGCGAGCCTTCCGTCCTCGTCGCTCCTGCTCCACTGGTTCTCGAAGGTGACGTCGATCCGCAACGGAGCCTCGGCGGTCGACCCCAGGGCCGGGCTGACGCAGTCGAAGGCCACAGCCCCCACCTTTTCCCGCAGCGACTCACGGACCCCCTTCTCAGCACCGCTGGGCACGCCGCCCCCAGGGGCCGCACCGTGGCCGATCACGGACATCCGGATCTCGGCCGACCTGCCCGAGCCCACCTGCCCGGTGACGACGCACGGAGCCACGACCGACGTTTTGCCTCCATGCCCGGCTCGATACGCCGCCTCCAACTGCTCGGCCATGGTGGAGGCGCTCACGGCGTGTTCGTCGTCCCGCCGCAGGTACGAGGACTGCAAGACGATGCTCAGAGCCTCCGCGCCCGCCGCGTCGAAGAGCCCGGGACACGATTCCGCGATGTCCACGGTCATGCTCGCCTTCTTCCCCGACGTCGAGGCCGAACCTGCGGGCGAAGGAGAGCCGTCCGACGTGCACGCCGCGAGCAGCACCGCGGCCACCGGTATCCCCAGGATCCCCGCCACCTTCCTCGCCCGCGTACTCGTCGGGCTCAGCCGTCCCCTCGTCACGTGTGCGCCCTGTCTTCCCATCGATGCCGATACCGCCGTACACCGGTCAGTCTCACCGCCCGGCCGCCAAGCGCCTAGGACGTACCGGCAGCCGTTGCCACCAGATCCCGACCCACGGAGTGGGCGTTCTTGCTCTCCTTCGAGGCCGATCCTGCAAGCACGTCGACGTCCCCGGCGGAGAGGCCCGATCCCTTGGCCGCATGGCGCACCGCGTTCTCTGCGGCGCCACTCGCCGCCTGCTCCGAGTCCGCGTAGAGCTGGGAGACCCGCCGTTGCGTGTTGAGTGTCTTCGCCTCGCCCTTTTCTTCCGCGTCTTTCGTGTAGCTCTCCGTGACATCCTCCTGCACCCAGCCGACGACGTCGCCGGCGATCGGTACGAGCTCCAGGTACTTGCCACCCGCCGCGCTGATACCGCGGTTGATCCACTTGGCGTTGTCCTCGACGCCCTTGGCGTACTCCTCATTGCTGTGAGCCGTCTCAGCGTGCAGGTTCTGGGCTCTGGCCTCCGCCATCATCCCCGCGATCTGGCCTCCGGGGTGGACCGCGACCTCAATGGCCGCGTCCGGATGCCCGTACGTCCCCTGGTGCGCGATGACGTCATGGACGAGGACTGCGGTGAACGCTTGGTTGGCATTCGTGACCGCACCGTAAGCGTCCGGGTCCTGCGCTACCGCCCCCAGGAACCGCGCCACGTCCGACCGCCCGAAGTCCGCCATTTCGCCGCTCACTCGGATCTGCTTGCCGCCGTTCTCGGCCGACGCTTGAAGGTCCGGCATGTACTCGGCGGCCATCTGGCCGAAGTGGCCGGACAAGCCGCTCAACGGGCCTTCCTCGCCACCCGACACGTTCAGCGTGGCCTCGTCCCCCTCCACCACCACCTACGGCAGATCCCCCGGTCGAAGGCCCCCCAACACCCCTGCTCGGGCAACGCGCTGCTCCGCGCATCTTGGCTCCCCGGAGCCCACCGAACCAGACTCGATCCCGCCCGCTCGGCGACGGGGCGTCATTCCCCGCACTTGGACTGCTGCTTGGCCGAGTCGAGGAGCTTGGTGATGAGCTTGATGAAGAGGGGGCGGCCTTCCCCGTACTTCATCTGTTCCACGGAACCGCTGACCGCCACCTCGAGCTCGAACTGATCATCGTGGCCCTTGCAGGTGACGACCGCCCTGGCACCCGTGTTGTAAACGATCGCATCGTCGCCGAGGGGCACCGGATCCGCGGCCGGGTGGATGAGCTCCCGGTTCCAGAAGAAGCCCCACCCCAGCGGCTGCCGTGTGACCGTGGCGAGAAACCGGCCGGGCCCGTCCACTGCGACGTTGCACGTGCCGCCCCTATGAGTCGGCGACAGCTGGGCATCCGGCGGTCCCGACACCGTCACCTTCTCGCCCTTTCCCAGCAGCGGCGCCAGATCGGACCGCTCGAAGACTCCGAAACAGGTCCGTTCGGGCAGATTCCGCGCCGCCGGCTTGGCCTCCGAGGAACAGCCGGTCAGAGCGATCGCCGTGGCCATCGCCACGGCGAGTGCGCACGGCACGCGACCGAGACCCATCAGTGCTTGCCGTTCGAGATCTCGACCTGACCACGGCCGACCGCGTGGGCGTTCGCCGTCTCCGTCGAGGCCTCACCGGCGAGGGCGGCGATGGCCCGCTCGCTCAAGTCGCTCCCGACGAAGGCCCTGCGAACGGATTGCGATGCCGACAGGCTCGCTGCGGTCTGCGTGTCCGTGTAGTCGATCAGCACCTTGTGGTCGGCCAGGACCTGCTTCTTCGCCTCATCTGCCTTGGCCCGCTCGACCACGCTTTCGGTCACGTCCTCTTGGAGCCACCCCACGACGTCTCCGGCCACCGGCAGCAGTTCCAGGTACTTGCCACCCGCGGCGCTGATCCCCCGGTTGACCCACTTGGCGTTGTCCTCGACTCCCTTGACGTACTCATCCGTCGCGTGAGCGTTGGCGGCGAAGGTGCCCTCCGCCCTCGCCTCGGACAAGATGCCCGCGATCTGGCCGCCCGGGTGCACCGCGCTCTTGATCCCCGCGTCGAGTTCCCCGTGCGCGTAGTCGCTCCGGTGGCCGACGACATCGTTGATCAGCACGGACGTGAACGCCCGCGACGAGGTGGTCATCGCGCCGTACGCGTCCGGGTCCTGACCCACCGCCCCGATGAAGGCGGCCATGTCGGCCTTGTGGAAGTCGGCCATCACGCCATTGGCCTTGATCATCCCGCTGCCGTTCTCGGCGGAGGCCTGGATGTCCGGCATGTACTCGGCGGCCATCTGGCCGAAGTGGCCGGACAAGCCGCTCAACGGGCCTTCCTCGCCACCCGCCGCCACCAGTGCCGGCTTGTCGCCGATCTTCTCGACGACCCGTTCCATGACGTCGACCATGCCCTGCGTGTGCGGCACCGGCTTCGCGTCCTCGTCGCCGGTCGCGCGGCCCGAGACGGCCGCCTCCAGGGCGGAGCCCAGCGCCTCCTGGGCCGGGTGGGGCTCGCCGGTCCGCGTCATGTCGAAGTCGTCCGCGTACGGCTGCTTGTCGAGCATGTAGTCGACCATGCCCCGCGCCCGGCCGTGCTGCCCGCTGACCGCCTTGTCGGCCGTCGTCACGATCCCGTCGCCGTTGCTGTCCTGGCGGACCGGCTCGTTGAAGAGGGCCGTCGCCGCGTCCGGGTTGTTGCCGAGCGCCTCCATCAGGCCCGTCAACGGGTAGAACCCGCGGCCGTCGGCTCCGTGACTGAGGACGAGGTCCGGGGACATCGAGGAGAACTGCTCCCACGCCTTCGGGTTCTTGTTGTCCATCGCGACCATGTCGCGCCCGACTGCGGTTAGGAAGTCCTTGTCGTAGGTCCCCTCGCGCAGCAGCGCGCCCAGCGCCTGGTAGCCGTAGACCTTCTGCAGCAGGCCGACGTCCAGCTCCTTGCGCCCGGCCTTCATGAGCTGCGTCGTCCACGCGGCGTCGAGGTGGTTCGGCACGTCCTTGTGCGTGGCCAGGCCCAGCATCGCGCCCAGGTCGCTCTGGATGTTGCCGACCATGCCCGTACGGTCCGCTCCCGCCGGGCCGAGCATGCTGGAGTCCAGGGACATCTTCGCGTACATCTGCAGCGTCGCCTCGGGACCCACCTTGCGGTAGAAACCGGTCGCGAACTCGGGGTCGCCGCGGTTGTCGTCGAGCAGGTCCTCCAGCTCGCGCAGCGCCTCGACGTTGCGGGCGGTACCCTCGCCCGCCACCTTCTTCATCAACTCGGCTGCCCGGTCGACCTGTTCGGCGTCCAGGGTCGTGTACTTCGGCGTCGTGAAGTTCTGGTCGTCCGTGACGTTGGCCAGGAGCACCCGACCCAGCGAGTCGTCGGCATCGGCGCAGTCCTCGACCGCGCGGTCGACCTGCGCCTGCCACGCGTCGCGGTGTTCGCGCGCCAGCTGCTGGTAGTCGGGATCGTGCTGGGCGGCGTACCGCTCCTTGGGGTCCGCGATCGGTACGAGCGTGACGCGCCCCGTGGCGTCGACCTGGAACCCCGCCGCAGGCGCGTCCACGTCCACGATCTTCTTCAGCTGGTCCCGGGCCGCCTTGAAGGTGGCGTGCCCGTCCGACAGCGCGAGGTGGACGCCCTGCGCCTCCTTGGCCGCGTCGTCGAACTCCTTCGCCGTCTTGGCCACGAAGGGTTTCGTCACATCGGCGTTGACGCCCTTCCAGTCCGCCTTGTCCGCCTTGGCCTTCATGCCGGTACGGGCCGTCTCGGCCAGCTCCGCCAGCTTCGTCGCCATGGCGCCCCAGTCCTGGACGGCGGTCTGGAGCTGCTCCAGCGGGGCGTTCATCACGTTCTCGAACGTCAGCACGTGCCTACGTCGCCTTCCTGCGGGCCTACTTGAGGAGTTCGCTGACCTTCGAGGCGGAGAGCGTGGCCACGAGGTCCGCCTCTTCCTTGGCGTGGGAGGCCACGGTGTAGTCGAGGTGGTTGGAGATGTTCGCGCAGGCCGCGACGAGCACCTTCAGTTGGGAGCTCCAGCGGTCGTGCACCTTGAGCAGGGCCGCGCCGCTGGTGAAGTTCCGGTTGGTGAGCGCGATGGACGCGTCGAAGGTCGCCACCCGGGCGTGGTCGCCGTCGCGCGAGAGCCGTTCGTGCAGGGCGTGCGCGTCGCTGCCGACCGCGCCGAGATCGTCATTGGCGATGCTCAGATCCGCCGACCCGCCGGGGCCACCTGGTCCGGGCTCGGCGGGGACGTGGTTGAGGCGCACGGCGGCGCGTGCGGAGGACCACTCTTGTTCGAAGGACATCCGGGTCGGAACTCCTACGGTCGGTTGGTACGCCTGACGACGACAGCGGTGACGGCGCCGCCTATCAGCAGGCACGCGCCGAGCCCGATGGCGATCCACGCCCCGGTACCGAGCCCACCCGCCTCCTCGGCGGCCTCGGACACCCGCGTCGCCTTCTCCGGCGTCTTGGCCCCGCCGGAAGGCGCGGGACTACCGGAAGACGCCTTGCCCTTCGCCTCGGCGGCGGCCAGATCGGGCAGCGGGTACACGTCGGCCGGCCCGGGGTCGCCGGGGGTGGCGAGCGCGACGCGGGGGCGCACGACGCCGTACCCGATGTAGTCATTGCGCTCGACGCCGTCACGGGGCTTCCCGGAGGTGTTGAGCAGGACCCGCAGCACCTGATTGTTGGTCCAGTCGGGATGAGCGGACCAGATGAGGGCGGCGGAGGCGGAGGCTAGGGCGGTGGCGTCACTGGTGCCGTGCGTCTTGCAGAGGCCGGTCTTGTCGGTACAGGCGGAGACGATGTCTACACCAGGAGCCGAGATGTCGACCTGCAAGCCATGCTGTGACTCCTTCGTGGCGTCAGCGTTCTGGTCGATCGCGGACACACCCACGACACCCGGCGTTGCCGCCGGATACAGAACCTCATTCGACTCGGCGCCACCATTTCCGACTGCTGCGAAGATCAGTTTTCCTCTACCCAAGGCGTACTTCACTGACTCGGTCAACTCGGGGGACCCACCCACACCTCCCATGGAGATGTTCATGATCTTGGCATCAGAGTCAGCAGCGAACCGGATGGCCTTGCTGAAGGACTCCATTGCACTGTCGCGGCCTCCCCCCTCCGACACTCGAAGCGGGAGAATCTTGGTGCCCGGAGCAAGCCCGAAAGAACCGTCGTTCGCGGGACCCTTGCCGGTGCCCGCGATCATGGCCGCTATGCCCGTGCCGTGATTTTCGTAGTCGGTGCGCTCATCACCTGAGGCTTCGGCGAAGTTCTTGCCAGGCAGCACCTGCCCGGCCAACTCGGGCACATCAGCGACCCCGGTGTCGATCACGGCGACCGTCACTCCTTTACCTGTGCTGCTCTTCCACATCTCGTCGGCCTTCATGGAATCGAGATGCCACTGCATGGACCTGATGGTCTCCGCGTGCGCCGGAGTCGCGGCGACTCCGGCCAACAGCAGGCCCATCAGGACCGACGTAGCTTTCCGCATGCGCATCTCGTGCAGTGTCCCGTTCGCTCAGTCGATCACCGGCGGGACAACACGACGGTTGCCCTGCCAGGTCTCTTCGTCCTCGGCCAGGTAGTCCGGGCGTTCGCCCGACTGGTCATTCCGCTGCTTGCCACCGGTACGCGAGCCCGCACCACCGTGGCCTATGGCGCCACCAGCCGCGCCACCGCCCTGGTTGCGCACGAGACCCGAGCCGCCCTGCGTGAACGGCTTCCCGCCGGTGGTCGAACGGCCACCCGCACCCGGCTGACGGCCACCGACCACACCACCGGGCTCACTGGCTAGCCGACGGCCCGTGGCCGAACTGCCTGCGCCACCAGCGCCGCCTCCCACGCCACCGCCACCGCCCATACCGCCGGCCATGCCTCGGCCAGCCATGCCGCCTTCGCTGCCGATGACCGTGCCGCGCGGGATCGAGGACTTCGGTCCGCTGGAGGAGACCGGACGGCCACCCGTGATGCCCGCATCACGCGGCGGGATGCCTGCGACACCGCCGACCTTGCCGCCGGGAGCGGAGGTGTTCGGGAAGCCGCCACCGGGGCCGACGCCGCCGATCGGCGAACGCCCCCCGCCGATGCCGCCACCGGGCGTGGTCATCCCGCCGACCGGAGGAAGCATCAGGGGCGGGACGCCGCCAGTCGGGCCGACACCGCCGGGACCACCCGGACCAATGCCGGTAGGCGTCCCAGGGACCTGCGTGACAGCCTTGTCCGGAAGCGTCCCGACCGTGTTCAGGTCGACGTTCACATCTCGATCGGGGATGCTCGGTACATGTGTCTGGCCCGTACCAGGACCCGTCGTCGCAGGCTGCCCACTGTCGTGTGACACCTGCTGCGACGGAGTGTGGGACGCGGTGTCAGACGATCGAGTGTCACGCGAAGCCGGGCTGACAGTCGTGTCACCGAGTCCCTGACGCGCACCACCTGTAGCACCGGGGCGGTCGATCATGGTGCCGCCGTGCAAGCTGCCCGCCGGCACGAACCTACTCGGCGGAGGCGGAAACGTAGGCGGTACCGCCGCGTTCATCTGCGTCGTCGACGACTCGTACGACTGCGCCAGCTTCGTCATCTGTTGGACGGCCTCGTGGTGGTCGCCGTTGAGCTTCGAGAAGGCCGTCTGGCCCATCTCCCGCGAGTCCGGGTCGTTGTGGAAGTCCTTCGACGCCTGGAGGTTGTCCGCCGCCGCCGTGTCGTACTTCGGCATGTTCGCCTTGACCTCGACGATCGTCTGCGCCGCATGGATCATCCACGTGCCGCCGGTCTTGCTGTACTCCCCCAGCTTCAGCGTCGAGTTTCCCGCGGTGTTGACCCACTCCTCGAAGGCCCTGGCGCCTTCGCCCTCCCAGCCTTCGACCCGGTAGTTCTTGAGGTCGTTACCGATCTTCGTGATCGTTTCCGCGGCCGTCTGCAGCAGTTCACCGCGCGCCTTCACCGTGTCCGCGTTGACCGGTGCCAGCATCGCCAGGAGTTCCTGGTGCGAGTGGCCCTCGAAATTCGTCGCCATTACAGTCCACCTCCCGAAGTGCTCCCATTGCCGTCGCTCGGGTGGCCCTGCGCCGCGCGGGGGGCCTTCCCGGCCTCCGCCTTCTGCGTGTCCAGCTTCGGGTCGTACCAGCCTTGGGCGTCGGTGTTCAGCTTGCGCATCCGCTGCTTGACGTCTTCGTCGACGTGCGCGTAACCGTCCCGCGACGACGCCACCGCGATGCCCAGCGCCTCGATCTGGACGCCCAGCGCCTTCGAGAGGGTCTCCAGCTCGCTGCGGACCTTGTTGTACGCCGTGAAGAGGCCGTCCGCCTCGGGGAAGCCGTGGCCCAGGTCGGTCTTGCCCAGCGTGCCTTCGGCGATCTTGCCGTGGTCGGCCTGCGAGCCCTTGAGCTGCGTCAGCAGCGCGTCCACGCGCTGCTTGTACTTGACCATCGACTCGTGTTCGACGAACAGCGCCGGCGCCTGGGCGGCGATCATCACCTGGTTCGCCGCGACCATCGCCGGTCCGACGAATGGGATCGCCGCGATCACATTCTTGTCCACGTCCTCTGCCACGATGGCCTCCCCGAATCCCCGTTGTCCCCGTTGTCCCCGTAGTCACGCGCTGTCCCGTGACTCTCCGTCAGCCCGGTGTCACCACCGCGCCGCGTACGCAGACGTACAGATCACTCTAGCGACCGGCACCGACACGCCCAAGTCCGGGGTTGCAGGTGCAATGCGGGTCACACGGTCACGAGTTGGGCACCGCCACCGCCGCCGATGGCCGGATCGGGAGCCTGTTGACCGGGCGGCCCGTCGCCGCGCGCACTGCCGAGGCTACCGCCGCGGGCGCCGTCACCACAGGGACCGCGCTCGCCGCCTTCGCGCCGAACGGCGCGACCACGTCCCGGTCTTCGACCAGCTTCACGATCCGCACGGTCGGCGCGTCCAGCGCCGTCGGCAGCGCGTAGCCCGTCAGGTCGGGGTGGCGGATCAGGCCCGCGGCCGAGCGCAGGTTTTCGGTCAGGGCCGCGCCCACGCCCTGCGTGACGCCCGCTTCGATGCGGGCCTCCAGCTGGCGGGGGTTGAGCACGCGGCCGACGTCCTGGGCCACGGCCAGCTCGACGACCCGCACCGAGCCCAGCTCGATGTCCACGTCGACCACCGCACGGATCGCGCAGAACGCGAGCCCCACGAACGCGTCGCCCTGCCCGTCCGCGTCCAGCGGCTCGGTCGGGTGCGGGCGGCACTGGGCCGTCGCCCAGAGCTCCTTGCCCTCTATGGCCTCCGCGACGGTGGTGGAGAACGCGCCGTCGTACGACGTGATCCGGCCATCGGCGATCTGGAGCAGCTCCGTGGACATGCCGAGCTTGTGCGCCATCGGCTGGAGCAGCTGCGTGCGGACCATCTTGGCCGCCCGCTCCACCGCCCCGCCCGACACCCACGTGTGCCGACCGTGCGCCGACGCCCCGGCGGGCGGCTGGTCGGTGTCCACCGGAGCCGTCACCACGTCGTCCACGCCCAGCACTTCCTGGACGATCTGGCGGGCGAGGGTGGCGAAGCCCTGGCCGGTGTCGACGGCCGCGCAGATCACCGTCGCGACGCCGCCCTGCACCTTCACGGTGGCCGTGGACACCTCGTCGGTGCCCTCCGCGCCGAGCATGTGGACCATGCCCACGCCGTAGCCGACCCCGCGCCGCACCGCGCCCGGCTCGCCCGCGCCCTCCGGGCCGCCGGGCAGCAGCCACTCCTCCTCCGGCGCGTCCTTCGGCAGCGCGGGCAGCTCGAAGTCGCGCACCGCGCGCAGCAGTTCGGCCACCGGCGCCGGGCAGGTGACGGTCTGGCCCGTCGGCAGCAGGTCACCGGTCGCCAGGACGTTGCGCATCCGCAGCTCGGCGCCGTCGATGCCGAGGGCGGCGGCCAGCTTGTCCATCTGGCCCTCGTACGCCGCGCACACCTGCATCGCGCCCTCGCCGCGCACGTGGCCCGACGGCGGGTTGTTGGTGCGCACGGCCCAGCCCTCGACGAAGGCGTGCGGGACGACGTACGGGCCGCACGCGAAGGCGACGGCCGCGGCCAGCGACTCCGACGAGGAGTCGGCGTAGGCCCCCGCGTCCATCAGGATCTGCGCCTCCACCTTGACCAGGCGGCCCTCCGCGTCCGCGTGGTGGCGGTAGCGCAGCAGGGTCGGGTGGCGGTGGGCGTGCCCGAGGAAGGACTCCTCGCGGGTGGCGGCCAGCTTGACCGGGTAGCCGGTGCGCAGCGCCAGCAGGCCCAGCGGGAGCTGGAAGGCGGGGTCCTCGCGGTCGGCGGTCGCGCCCGGGACGCCGGTGACGACGATCTTGACCCGGTCCGGTTCGAGGCCGAAGCAGGCGGCCGCGAGGTCGCGGTCGGTGTGCGGGTCGGTGGAGGCGGTGTAGATCTCGACGCCGCCGTCGGGGCGCGGCACGGCGAGGCCGGCCTCGGCGCCGATGGGGGCGGGGTCCTGGCGGCCGATCCGGTACAGGCCCTCGACGACGACCTCGCCGACCGCCTCCGGGTCGCCGTAGCGCAGCGGGATGTGCCGGATCAGGTTGCCGTCGGGGTGCAGCGGCGGGGCGCCGAAGGAGTGCTCGGGGTCGGTGACGGCGTCCAGCAGCTCGTACTCGACCGCGATCGCGGCGGCGGCCAGCCGGGCCGTGTCCGGGTGGTCGGCGGCCACGGCGGCGATGGCCTCGCCGTGGTGGCGGACGAGGTCGTGGGCGAAGACCGGGCGGTCGGCGATGCGCCGGCCGTGGGTGGTGGCGCCGGGGACGTCCGCGTGGGTGACCACGGCCCGCACGCCCGGCATCTCGGCGGCGGCCGAGGTGTCGATGGAGCGGATCCGGGCGTGGGCGTGCGGGGAGCGCAGGACGGCGGCCCAGAGCAGGCCCTCGGCCCACAGGTCGGCCGCGTAGGGGAAGGTGCCCTCGGACTTGGCGCGGGCGTCGGCGGCGGGGAGGGACGCGCCGATCCCGCGCAACACCTCGGGCTCCGCGGCCGCGGCCATCGCCGTGATGGAGAACGATCCGGTGGCGGGTCCCGTTCCCGCGCCCGTGGCTCCCGCTCCCACGGCCGGTCCCGTCGCCGTCGCCGCGTCGTGCCCGCTCACGCCATGCCTCCGTGCTGGTGGTCGGGGTGGATGCCGCCCTCGCCGGGCGCGGCCTGGTGCGGAATGCGCGCCTCCGCGCCCTCCGCCGTACCGCCCGCCGCGCCCCCGGCCAGGGCCGACGCGGTGGCCTCGGCGGCCGCCTCGCGCTCGGCGACGACCTCGCCGACGGCGTCGATGACGCCCCGGTAGCCGGAGCACCGGCAGAGGTTGCCGCACAGGGCCTGACGGGTCTCCAGCTCGCTGGGGGCGTGGTTGCCCTCCAGCAGGTCGTGGATGGTCATGGCCATACCGGGGATGCAGAAGCCGCACTGGACGGCGCCCGACCGGCACAGCGCCTGCTGCACGTCGGAGAGTTCGCCGTCGGTGGCCAGGCCCTCGACCGTACGGACCTCACTGCTCGCGGCGGTCGCGGCGGGCACCAGGCAGGAGGCGACCAACCGGCCGTCGACCTGCACGGCGCAGGCGCCGCACTCGCCCTGCGAGCAGCCGTCCTTGGCCCCGGCGAGGCCGAGCCGTTCGCGCAGCACGTAAAGCAGGGACTCGCCGATCCAGGCGCCGGTGACGGGCCGGTCGGCGCCGTTGACGCGCAGCACGTAGGAGGCGAGGGGGTGCTCCTCGTGCACCGGCCCGCCGACCCCGACCGGCTCGGGCAGCAACTCCCCGACCGGCTCGGCGACCACCTCCGCGCCCGGTGCCTCAAGCGCCTGCGGCGCCGGCCCCGCGACCCCTTCGTCGTACGTCGCCCGCGCGTCCGGGACCTCCGCGGGATCCCCCGCCCCGGGGTCCGCCCCGGTTTCCCGGTGCTCCCCCTCGCCCCCGCCCGACGCACCGCCGGCTCCGGCGGAGCCGTGGCCCGCGCCGTGGTCGGCTCCCGCGCCGTGGTCGAAGCCCGCGTGGTCCGGCGCCTGGTCGGCGGCCGGGTGCGGGCGCTCCGTGGTCAGCGGCGCCGCGGCGGCGCCGTGGGCGGCGTCGATGTCGGGGGTCGCCGGGTGCGCCGGCTCCCCCTCGTGCGCCAGGTGGTCCGCGTGCGCCAGGTGGTCCGGCTGCCCGGGGTGGTCGAGGTGGTGCGGGTGCTCCGGGAGCGGTGTGCCCACGCCGGGGCCGCCGAGGACGCGCGGCCCGCGCGGCGTCGTGCCCACGCCGGGGCCGCCCAGCACCCGGCGCCCGGTGCCGGAGGCAGCGCCGGGTCCGGCGGCGGGGAGCACGCCCGCGCTCATGGTCTGCTCGGTGTCGAGGGTGCCGAAGGCGTCGAAACCGGCGGGAGCGGGCACCGCGTGCGCGTCGGCCTCCCGCTCGGTGCCCGGTCCGGCGGCGGGGGCCGCGGTGTCGTCGACGGGGACCGCCGCCGGCTCGGCGCCGTAGACGCCGTGGCCGGGCTGGGCGGCCCAGGGAGCGGCGGCGCCACCCGGCAGGGTGGCCGGGGCCTGGCTCCAGTCGGCCTCCATGGGGCCGCGGCGGAACTCGCCGGACTCCTCGGGAAGTTCCCCCTCGACGACCGGGATCGCCCACTGACCGGTCTGCGCGCCCTGTCCGTCGCCCGCGGCGCCCGCGTACGGGTCGCCCGCGTACGGGTCGCCGGCGTACGGGCCGTCGGCGTACGGATCGTCGGCGCCCTGCACGGCTTCCGGGAAGTGCCACTCGGCGGTCGACGAGGAGTCGTGCCCGTGGTCCTGGCCGTGCGCGTGCCCGTACGCGTGCTCGTACCCCGCGCCCTCGTACCCCGTGTCGGGGGCGGCCGCGCCGCGGTCCTCGCCGCCGCGCGCCGGGTCGCCGTCGGCGGCGTCGCCGGTGTCGTTGTGGAGGCCGGCCATCGCGGACGCGGGCATCGGGATGACCGCCGGGATCGGGCCCAGCACCGGCGCGGGCGCGGCCTGCGCGCGGGCGGCCGGCTGCGCCGGAGCCGAACCGGCGGCCTCGGGCCAGCGCACCGGCATCGTCCAGGTGCCGGTCGCGGCCGGGTCGGTGCCGGCCGAGCCCAGCGGCACGATCATCGGCGGGGGCACGAAACCGTGTCCCGGTGCGGCCAGGGGCTCGCCGGTCCCGGTCGCGCCCAGCATGTCCGGGGGCAGCTTCACGAACGCCGTGGCGTCCGAGTCGTATTCGCCCCCGTGCGGCACCGGCTCCCAGCCCCACGCGGTGCCCGCGCCGCCATTGCCCGTACCGTCGCTCACGCCGTCGCCCACGTTCTCGTTCCCACTCATGAGGTCAGCGCCCTCCCCAGGGCCCTCCGTGCCAGTACCGCCACCGTGCGCCTCAGGTGCAGGACCGCCGGTGCCACCGCTTCGCCCTGGTCCGGCACGCAGGCGGCCGCGACGTACTCGCCGAAGGCTTCCAGCGCGTCCGGGGCCAGGGTGCGCTCCCCGTCCCAGTCGATCAGCGAGGCGACCCACTGCTCGGCCTCCAGCGGGCGCAGCGGCATCGGCGCGACCGCGCCCACCGCGATGCGCACGCCCCGGCGCGCGGGGTCGAGCACGAGCCCGACGGACGCCACCGCGCGCCCCGGGCCGGTGCGGCCCGTGGCCTTCAGGAACACCTGCGGGGCGTGCAGCAGGGGCACCCGGACGAAGCCGATGAGTTCACCGGGTCGCAACATCTCCCGCCCGGCCAACAGGTGCGAGATCGGGATCTCGCGGCGCGAGCCGCCGGGGCCCACGATGACGAGGACCGCCTCCAGCGCCGCCAGCACCGGCAGCGCGTCGCCGGTCGGGGCGGCCGTGGCGATGTTGCCGCCGAGCGTGCCCGCGTTGCGGATCTGCGGCGGCCCGGCCGCGCGGGCGGCGGCCGCCAGCGCGGGGATCAGCGCGGCGAAGTCGGGGCGGCCCATCCGCGCGTGGGTGAGTCCGGCGCCGAGGAGCGCGTGGCCGTCCTGGTACTGCCAGCCGCGGATCTCGTTGATCCGGCCGAGGCCCACCAGCGCGGCCGGGCGCAGCAGCCCGGCGTTGACGGCGGCCATGAGGTCGGTGCCGCCGGCCACGGGCACGGCCGCGGGCATGGCGGCGAGCGCCGCCACGGCCTCGTCGAGCGAGGCCGGCAGCGTCACGGACTGCGTCGGCTGCGGCCCCTGAGGTGAATCCGGTGCGTGCAGTGCGTGCGGTGCGTGCGTGGTCAACCCAGCTGCCCCTTCCCGATGTCCCGGCGCTCACGCCTGTTCCGCCGTACGGTACGTGCTCACGACCGGGACGTGGCAACTCTGGCACATCTTCGAAGGCGCCCGGCGCGAGGGTCGGCCGGGTGCCCCCGCCGGACCCGCTCCGCCGACCGCGGCGGCCCGGTCCCGGCCGGGTCCGGCCGTACTCGGGCACCAGGTACGACCGGATCGCCCGTTTCTCCCCTCTATGCGGCGGATTCGGGGAAGAGTTCCGCGAATCTCCCCCACTGCATCACCCGTCGCACACCCGCTCGTCACACGCGCGGCGGGGCGCCCTCCTTCGGTCGCCCGAGCACGCCGGGGCGGCGCTGCCACGGCAACGGGCCGCCCGGGGGGCGGTAGTCGACCCCGAGGGCGTCCAGGCGCGGGTAGTGCCCGCCCATGCGCACCTCGAAGTCCGCGTAGTCCCGCGCGGCCGGTTCGGGCAGCCGCGACCACACGGCCTCGGCGAAGGCGGCCAGCCGCGGGAACACCTGGTAGTCCACCCGGCCCTGGTGCTCCATCACCTCGGTCCAGACGTTGGCCTGGGCGCCCAACACGTGGGCGGCGGCCCGCTCCGAGAGCTGCGGGGGCACCGGCTCGAAGCGGTAGACGTCCTCCAGCGTGCGGACGTAGCCGATCGGCATCGGCTCGTCCGGGCCCGGGGCCTGACGGTGGTCCAGGTACACCTGCTGCTCCGGGCACATCACCACGTCGTGCCCGGCCTCGGCGGCCGCGATCCCGCCCGCGTAGCCGCGCCAGGAGGAGACGGTGGCCCCCTCCGCCAGGCCGCCCTCCAGGATCTCGTCCCAGCCGACCAGCCGCCGGCCGCGGGCGGCGAGCCAGCCGTCGAAGTGCCGGATGAACCAGGACTGGAGGCCGTCCTCGTCCTTGACCCCGAGCTCCTGGATCCGCGCCCGGGCCGCCCCGGAGGCCGCCCACTGGGTCTTGGGGCACTCGTCGCCGCCCACGTGCACGAAGGGCGAGACCTCCACCGGGAAGAGCTCCAGCACCTCCTCGAAGACGCCCTCGTAGAAGCGCAGCACGGCCTCGGTGGGCGCGAGCACGTTCTCGTTGATGCCCCAGTCGTCCCACACGCCGAGCGCCGCCGTGTCGACGACGTCGGTGTTGCCCAGCTCCGGGTAGGCGGCGATGGCGGCCTGCGCGTGCCCCGGCAGGTCGATCTCGGGCACCACCCGCACCTGGCGTTCGGCCGCGTAGGCGACGATCTCGCGGATGTCGTCCTGGGTGTAGAAGCCGCCGTGCGGGGTCTCGTTCCACAGCGGCGAGTCCCGGTGGCCCCAGCGCGAGCGCGGGCGCCAGGCGCCGACCTCGGTGAGCCGGGGGTGGCGCTTGATCTCGATCCGCCAGCCCTGGTCGTCCGTCAGGTGCAGGTGCAGGACGTTGAGCTTGTGCGCGGTCAGCAGGTCTATGTACCGCAGGACGCCGTCCTTGGGCAGGAAGTGCCGCGAGACGTCGAGCAGCAGCCCGCGCCAGCCGAAGCGGGGCGCGTCGCGGACCGTGCCGTACGGCAGGCTCCAGGACGCGCCGGGCAGCGGCGCCCGGCGGAAGGCGTGCGGTCCGAGCAGCTGACGCAGCGTCTGCGCGCCCCAGAACACCCCGGCGGGTCCGCCGCCGCGGATCAGCACGCCGTCGGCGGCCACCGTCAGCTCGTAGCCCTCGGCGCCCAGCTCGTGCCCGAGCTCCTCGTCGACCAGGAGCCGTACGTCGGCCCGCTCGCCGGTGTCGGCGGGCGCCAGGCTCCACCCGGTGGCGGCCCCCAGCGTCCCCCGCAGCCAGCGCGCGGTGGCCCGCGTACCGGGTCCGGCGGCGAGGTCGGGCTCGGGCCCGAATCCGTAGCGGGCCCCGCCCGCGGCGAAATCGGCGTCCAGGGGTGCGGGGATCAGGTCCATGCGTCGGCCCTCCACGACGGCCGCCGCGACGGGCACGACGGCACAGTGCGTTGCACTCTGCGCAACGGCCGTTCCGCAGAGCGCTCGTTGCGGCCGACCCTACCCGTGCCGCGCCCACGCGAAGGGCCCCCGGGGGGGGGGGGGGGGGGGGGGGGGGGGTGTGTGGGGTGGGGGGGGGGGGGGGGGGGGGGGGGGGGGGGAGGGAGGGGGGGGGGGGGGGGTTTTTTTTTTTTTTTTTTGGGGGGGGGGGCGCTTTTCTTTTCTTCTGGCTTTGTCCCGGGTCGTT
>NZ_JBVHUE010000061.1:0-29622 GCF_055565515.1 Streptomyces sp. NPDC028419
TCAGCCCGCACACGGTCCACTTCGCGTGTATCCACACATTCGGAATGCCCGCCCCCGAGCAGCCCGAACCGCAAGACCTAACGGAGTCCTACTAGGGCTTATCGGGAGCCCTCCGCAGGCCACACCCGCCGGCTGCGGCGGGCGGGACGCACCTGGCTCCGGAGCTGGAGGGCCGGGACCCCGGGACCGCACATAGCGGTTTCGAGGCCCCGGCCCGGTCAGCGCTGCCCACCCGACGCCTCGCCGCAGTGCGGCGCCGCGCACCGCGCGCTACGTGGCTCGAAGAACCCCATCGAAATGATCGAGTCTGTGGCGGCGGGGCGGCCGCGCTGTGCGCCGTTCTGGTACTGCTGCTCGACGGTAGGGAACCACGATGGCGCCGCAGGGCCCGGCCGGGGTTGACGCGGGCCTGTGTGCCGGGTCCGGGGCCTTCGGCTGGTCCGGTCCACGCCGGACCTGCACCTTTCGATGTCGCACCGCCAACCATGCACGAGCTCGTTAGGCGGAAGGCCGCGCCCCACGACCCGTCACGGGCAGGACCAGGCGGTGATTACTTAGCGAGGAGGAGCCTCCAGGCCGTTGATGCACCCGACGGACCAGTCGCGGGCGTCCTCTGCGGTCACACCCAGCTCCGTGACTGCCGTGTCGCAGATCCGCTTTGCCTCGGATACCGCGAAGCCGTACCTCGGTACATGCCCCTGCTCCTGCTGATCAACGCCGTACGCCTCCCCCTCGCGATAGGCGTCGGACGGCTCCTTCGGCCCGTGCGTATCGGCGAACCACCAGCTGCCCGCGCCTACCAGAACCACGATGAGGGCGAATCCGGAGCACCCTCTCAGGAAGCCCCCCGGTCTCCGCTCTCCATTCCGCCTTCTCCACTGCACCACGACTGTCTTCCCCCTTTGATTCCACCTACATGCGCAGGTCAAAGTACAGGCCGCCGTAAATGGCCCGGCCAGTGGGCACTCAGCCCGTATCGGTCGCCACAACGCCACGGCCGGCATCCCGGGGACCACGTCGCCGCACGGCCGGACCAGCCCGACAGGCCGGGGGCCGGCGGCGGCCTGCCGGTCGTCGCCAGGGGCGTCTGCCGGCGGCCCTGACGACCCCTTCTCTACGCCCAGTCCACGCCCAGTTTCGCGAGGGCGGCGTCCTGTTCGGTGTCGAGCTTGTCGCGCCGGCTTTTGGTGTTGGAGATCCATACGCCGAGCTTCACGATCACCGGTTCCGCCTCGCCGTCGCCCGTGATCTCCTCAGCGTGGCTGCGGGGGACGGGTCGGTGGGTGCCTTCCCGTTCCACCCACTGGGTGAGGGCGGTGAGGCCGCGTTGGAACGCCTGGTGCGCCTTGCTCGGCTTCGCCCCGCGGCCGGTCGCGGGCGCGGGAGGGGGCGTCTGGTCGGGTTCGACGCCCAGCGCGGTCATCCGTTGCTGCTGTTCGGGCAGGAGCCGCGCCCAGGCGGCCGGCTGCTTTTGCTGCTGGAGCCACTTGCCGATGTCGTCGCCGTCGAAGACGACGCCGGGCGCGATGTCGGGGAGGACGCCGCTGACCTCGGTGTCGACGAGGTCGGCGAGGGCACGGTACTGGCGTTGCCAGTCCAGCGGCCACGGGCAGTCCCAGTCTTTGTCGATCGCGGCGAGCTGCGCGGCCCGGGTCGCAGCGGTGTCCTCGTTCTTTCCAAGCCCGTTCTTGGCGCCTTTGCGCCGGAGGTTGGCCATGAACTGTCCGATGGCGAGCTGTCCGTCGTCGCTGTCGCCTTCGCCCCAGACGGCGTCCTGTCGGGGTGCGAGGTGCCCGGTGGCCCGCCGGTATGACCTGAGCGCGGCGAGCTTGGTCTCCCAGGCCTCGTCGCCCGGCTCCCACACCATCCCGGCCTCCGGGGCGTCCAGCAGCTTCTTGCGCCGTTTCGCCAGCTCCCCGGCCCGCAAGGCTTTGCGCTGTTGGTGGACCCAGCGGCCGAGGGGGAAGTTCTTGGTGACGCCGACCGCGGTTTCGGTGTCGTAGGGGACGGCGTACAGACCAGTGATCTCGTTCTCGGTCCTCCACCGCAGGAGGGCTTGGTAGCCCTCGAGCCACACCAGGGATTCGGGCCGGTAGACGCGGGTGCGTAGGAACGCCGCGATGGTGGCCGCGTCGCGCGGTGTGGAGAAGTGGAGCAGCGCGGACTCTATGGCGGTGTCGGCGCCGTCCTCCTGGCCCCCGCCGTCCCCGTCGCCTGTGCCGCCCGCTCCGATGATCCGGCCGTCCTCGTCCCGCTCCACGTGCACGGGGCGTTCGTGCCGGCCGCGTGCGAGGGCGCGGGAGGCGAGTTGCTCGACGAGGCGTTCGTCGTGGGCGCGCAGGCCTTGGAGTACGGCGACGAGTGGTTTGTAGCTGGCGGAGGTGACCAAGCGAGGACACCCACAGGCTCTCGCGGTTCTCGGTTTCGATCACCATGCACCGATCGAGATCACGGACCTCGCCTGCTCGCTCGCCACCATCTCCATCGGGCAGGCGAACACCGTCACCTTCACGCTGCACGCCACTGACCCGACGAGAGCGGCGATTGACTACATAGCCCACTACCAAGGGGTTCGCGGCCCCAAAACAGGCAAGGTGTTCAAGCTGACCGCCCGGGACCTCCCCGCAGGCCAGGCGGTCCCCTTCTCACGCCGGCACCGGTTCGCGAGCCTCTCGGTCCGCACGATCCACCCTGGCCCGCACCGCATCGAAGTCCAGGCCAACGGACGCATCCTCGGCGCCACCGAGGCCACATCACCGCCGCCGGAACATCGCAAGGCCCAGACTGAACCTGCCGGACGATGGTGCTGTGCGAGACCCCGAGGAGCTCTGCGATCGAGGTGCTGTTCTCCGGGCGAGCGAGTAAGTCGCGGGTGTGACGTCCCTGCCCCCCGAAGCTGCCTCAAGGTGACATGCGCCCAGGTCCCTGAGCCCACGGAGACCAAGAAACCCAGCAAGACCTGTGGGCTCACGCATTCCCAGCAAGATCAACGCAGGGCCCGCAGGGCCGCACCGGTGCCCTGCCGCTCGCGCGGCGGCGCGGTCGCCGGGACCTACCACACCGGCCGCTTCACCAAGGTGCCCCGCCTCGCGAAGCTCCTGCGGGTCCATACCCCTGCCGACCGGGGCCCGGGTCAGCCCTGGACGCCCGGAACCGCGCCGCCGGCCCCGGTCGCGTCTGACGTCCCGGGTGCGGACATTCGGATCGGCTACGCCCGCTGCTTCACCCTCGGGCAGGAACTCGACTCCCTCGCCAAGCATGGCATCGAGCGCGACAAGGTGTTCTCCGAGAAGATCAGCACCCGGATCAGGGTTCGCCCCCAGTTCGAGGCCGCTCTCGCCGCCGCCCGCGACATCAAGGCCCCAGGCCCCGCACGGCCGGGTGATCTTCACGGTGCACGAGATGAAGCGGCTCGGCCGGGATGCCGCCGAACTGACCGCCCTCGCCGACCACCTCACCGCCGACGGCCTGGTCCTGGAGATGCTCGCCGGGCCCCTGCCCGGGATGTACGACCCCAGCATCCCGGCCAGCTGCTGTTCGCGTTCTTCGCGGCTATGGCGGAGACCGAGCGGGAGAACATCCTCGGCGCGGCGGCCCACAAGGGTAAGCACGGCGGCCGGCCACCCGTCATCACCGAGGACATGCTGACACCGTGCTCCGCCGACGCGCGAACGGCGAGTCGGTCGAGCAGATCCAGCCCGACCTGATCATCCCGACCGGCAAGCGCAAGGGGGCAGGCCCCCAGCATCTACCGGGCGCTCGCCGAGCACGAGAAGCAGGAGGAGTACCCCGAAGCCGTCGAGGCGGCGCACGCCGACTTCGCCGACCTCCAGGACGCCGACGACATCCCTCGCCCCCGCCGAGTCCGCATCCGGCGCCCGGACGACCTGCTCACCCCGACGCCAGTCGGACCATGATCAATCTCAGCGGCACTTTCTGCACCGCAACTACTCACCCCCGGGGAGGCCCGCGAGTTCGCGGAAACTGAAGGTTCTTCAGCGCGAACCCACGGGTCGACCGCTGTGCGTCAGGCCGATGTATCCGTGGGTTGGGGTGGAACACGGAGATGGTGAGTGATCCGAATGGGTTCGGCGGTCACGTCGGCTGGGGCGTCATCGGTCATCACCGGCGCCCGCCGAACTGCCAGTTGTGCACCTCGATGTCGGCGTACCGGTCCGGAGTCAGCATGGCGCGTGCCGTGTCTGAGTCCGGCGCTCGGACCAGCGCGGCGGTGCCCAGCCAGGTGGCGCCGTTGTCGGACAACAGCGGTCCATAGGCGATCAGCTCGTTCCGGTCAGGTGGCACCGCAAGGTCGGCGGCCTGCCCTGTGCCGAGGCCGATCACCAGGTACCGGTTGCCACCGGTCCGGCCGCCGGGGAAGTCCCACATGGTGCGGCCCAGCGTGTTGCGCCACCGTCGTAGCAGCACATCCCGGTAGACGCCGGCCTGGTAGTTCGGCTCGTCGAAGGCGAATGTTCGGGCAGCGGCGGGGTCGGGCAGGTCGACGATGTGGACGCTTCCGGTGGGTGTGTCGCCGTCGTCGGCGAGAGTCGGGCCCCGGGCGATCATCTCCTTCGCGTACTGATCCATGTAGGACCAATGTTCTTCCCCCAGCTCGTAGCGCAGTGGCAGGGAGGCGGGGCGGTCGCGGTGGTAGCAGAGGAACTCCATGCCTAAAGATCTCTCCAAGGAGGTAACCAGGTCGAGTGTGTTTCACTTCGAAGGCTGCTCGGCTGCCTGCTCCAGCAGGGCTCGTGCGGAGTCCGCTTAGCGCATCGCGGTCTTCTCGTTGAGTCCGAAGACCTCGGCAAGGCGGAGCGGATCGGGCCCGTGGGTCAGGGCCTTTTCGAGCTGTCGGTCGACGCGGATCCGCTCCAGTGTCGCGTCCTGCCCGCGCATCGAGGCACTGATCCAGTGGTTGCTGGCGCGGCTGGTCTTGGTGGCGGGCTGGTTATTGATCAGCAGGTGGAGATTCGCGGTGTTCGGCCACCGGGCTCTACGGGGTCCAGACGGGTGTGCGGAGAAGGGATCTGCCGGAGCGTCGGGCCGTGGGTGACCGTCTACAAACGCCATCGCCGCCGCTCACCGGACTGAGCGCGGTCGATGCTGCTGTCGCGGATCCAGGCGGCCAGGGACGCCGCGGGCCGGATCGACTGGGACGTGTCGGTGGACTCGGCACCAGTGCCGGCGGGTGCGGCGGCATCAGGCTCTTGGTGATGTCCGGGTCCGAGATCCGCGAGAGTCCATCCGCCCGGGTAGCTGTGCGGGGTGCGCGTGTACGGTTTGCCGTCGGGGCGCGGGGGCATGCGGCGGACCGCGCGTCCACGGGCGCGCAGCCCGAAGCGGACAGCGGCGCAGAACCAGGCCGGCATCTTCGGTTGGTCGAGCAGGACACGAATCGGTTCGGGGATCAGCGCGGTGATCGCCCTGGTGCCGATGGCCTTCGTTCCCCGGGGGCACAACCCGGCGATGACCTTCATGCAGTAGCCGACCATGACGGCGTTGGCGTAGTGCCACGTGCCCCGCTCCGTGATGTCGCGGTCCAGCCAGGCCTTCAGCTCCTCGTAGGTGGCGGGGATGTCCTTGATCCCCATCAGCTGCCCGTAGCGGCGGTGGGCGAGGAACATGGCCCGCTGTTCGATGTCGCTCAGCGGCCGCCACCCGTAGTCGTCGATCCACTCGACGGCCGAGACCAGGTGGCTGGCCAGGATGTGTAGATAGTCCTGGTTGGAGATGTCGTAGTGGCCGTGGATCTGGTTGAGGCGCCGGAGCGCCTCCCGCCCGTGCGGGGTTTCCATCCCGGCCCCGTGGGCCTCGTAGGGGAAGATCATCGTGTCGTCGAACCGCTTCATCCCGTGGTGGGCGAAGGCGCCGGTATCGGCGAGGGTGTGGGTGATGCTCGGGATGACGAAGTCGGTGACCAGTGCGAAGGAATAGCCCTGGTTGTAGTCCCAGGGGAATTCGTAACGCGTGGTCAGATAGAAGATCTTCTCGTAGTCGTGCTCCGGGTCGAGGGTCTGGATGTAGCGCAGGCGGCTGTAGCGGCCCATCAGTGACGCCTCCCTGGGTTCGGTGCCTCGGGTGCGGAGTTCTGGACGGGGGTTGCGCCCTCGTCGGGCAGGCTGATGAGCTGGAAGACGGTTCCCGTGAGTGCGCCCCAGCCCAGATAGGCGGCGTAGGAGGCCATGCTTGCCCAGTGGAAGGGCGACAGCCAGCCCTCGGCGGCCAGCACCAGGAAGACGCTGGCCGCGCACAGGAGCGCCACCGTCAGGGTGAGATGAGCCAGCCAGCGGGGGATGAAGGAGCAGTCGCGCATCGCCATGCCTGTGCAGAAGGTCACGAGTGCCATGAAGAAGGCCGTGGGGTGGAGCATCCACACGGCCACGACTTCTACCGCGAACCGCGTGGCCTCGGGAGAGAAGTGCCGTTCTGCGGCGACCCACCAGATCGCGTTCCCGGCGAGCAGAATGACGCTGACCGCGGCGGTGCAGGGGACGATCATGCGGGTGTACACCGTGGTCCGGGCGCCTCGCCGCAAGACCTGGGTGAGCCCGGCGGCGAACAGTGGCATGAGTGTGATCGCCGTGCCGATCAGGAAGTACTGTGCTCTGACGGCCAGCGGGTCCGCGTCCTCGAAGTAGGCGTAGATCTCCTGCGTTGACCATTCCCACATCGGGAACGGGCTGGCGAGGGTTCCGGTGAGCAGGATGGCGAAGACACCGAACAGGGTGCCGACGATGCCTGCCCAGCAGGCGATCCGAATGTCCTTGGTCATGACGGCTCCTGTTCCGTCGGTGCGCCGGGCGGGAGACCCAGCTGCTCCATCAGCCCGTCGGCCAGTGCGGAAGGGCTGGGCTTGACCCAGATGACGCCGGGGCTGATGTCGGTGCGCAGGGCAGCCGCCAGGCGTTGTTGGAGCTGGACGGCGCCGAGGGAGTCGAGGCCGAGGACGACCAGGCTGGTGTGCGGGCCGATGTGGCGGGTGGTGCCGCCGAGAATGTCGCGGACGTGATCGATGATGAAGCCGGTCAGGATGCGTCGGCGTTCCGTGTCGGACGCGGCGCCGTGCAGGTCGTCGAGCACCGGTGACGAGCCGGGGGCAGTGGTGGCCCGGGCACCGTCGAGGAGTTCGGCCAGGAGGCTGGAGGTGCGCAGGGCCGGGTACGGCGCGGTCCAGGCGGCCGCGTCGATGGGGGAGTAGGCGATCTGGTGGTGGCCTTCGGCCAGGATCCGTTCGGCGGCGTCCAGGCCGTCCGCCGGGTTGATCATGACGAAGCCGCGCTCTGCGAGATGTTGGCCGCGGCCGACCTGTGACCACGCGCCCCAGTGGATGCCGGTGGCGGGCAGGCCCTCGGCGAGGCGGTGGGCGACGAGGGCGTCGAGGTAGGCGTTGGCCGCGGCGTACGCGCCCTGCCCGGGGGAGCCGAGCAGCGAGGCGACGGAGGAGTACACGAGGAAGAAGTCCAACTCGGCCTCCGACGTCGCCCGGTGGAGTTCCCAGGCGCCCCGGGCCTTGCCGTGCCAGACGCGGTCGAGGAGCGTGTCGTCGAGGCGGGCCAGGGTGGCGTCCTCGATGACGCCGGCGGCGTGTACGACGCCGTGCAGCGTGTGGCCGCTCTTGTCCGCGGCGGCGAGGGCGCGGCGGACGGTGTCCGGGTCGGCGATGTCGCCGAGGATGACCTCCACATGGGTGCCGACGGTGGTGCGTGCGGTTGCCAGGACGCGTTGAGCGTCTGCTCCGGGGGCGCTGCGGCCGACCAGGACCAGGGCGCGGGCCCCACGTTCGGCCAGGCGTTGCGCTGTGAGCAGGCCCAGGCCCCCGAGGCCGCCAGTGATCAGGTAGCTGCCGTCCGATCGGATCGTGTGGGGTTCCGCACTGCTGCCGGGCGGTTCGGCGGACGGGCCGGTGCGGACCCGCGCGACCGTACGTACGCCGTGGCGCCAGGCGATCTCGGAGAGGGGAGCGGTGTCGTCGAGCAGATCGGCCAGGACGTCGTCGAGGGGAGTGTCACCGGCCAACTGCAGTGTGCTGGGGCGTAGTTCGGGGTGCTCGAAGGCGGCAACGCGTAGCAGGCCGCGCACTCCGGCGGCGGCCGTGGGCTGATCGCCACGCCACAGGACCCACAGAAGCGCCGGAGTGCTGCGGGCTGCGAGCGCCTTGAGGGTACTCAGGGTGCGGCGTACGGCAGCGAGAGCACTATCGGGCGTGCCTATTGTCTCCGGGTCGTCGAGGACGAGCAGCACGTGGGTAGCCGCCGGTCGGGTGTCGTCGGCCAACGCCTGAGCCAGCCACTCCGCCTTGATGGGGCCGTGCGCGGGGTGGAGGAGCAGGCGGCTGCCCGCCGACCGTTTGCGGAGTTTGGATGCCAGTCGCTCGGCCCAGCGGGCGCCCTCCGGGGCCACGACGAGCCACTGCTGGCCGGTGGACTCGGGAACGACCGGGGCGGGAGCCGGCTGCCAGGCCAGATGGGCGAGGCGGTCGGCGTAGCGCTGCTCGGGCGGGGTGATGTTGGACAGCCGCAGTCCGCTGATCTCGGCGACGACGGTGCCATCGGCGGTGGCCAGGGTGCCGGAGGCGGTGCAGGACAGATCGTCGGCCTCGTGCAGTGTGACGTCGGCGTACCGGGCATGGCCCGTCGGTCCGTGCAGGCGGATGGCATCGAAGCCGACGACGACGACCGGGCCAGGGCTGGTGGCACAGTGAGCGAGCCACGCGGCCACCACGGTCTGGACGAACTCGTCGGCGAGCACCGGGTGCAGCCGCAGGGCCGCGGCCGAGACGCGAGCGGTGTCGGCGATCCGCAGGGCCGCCACGGCGCGGTTGCGGCCGGGGTGCAAGCGGATGCGATCCAGGGCTGAGAAGGACGGGCCGTGGTACACGTGGTGCCGTTCGCGGAAATGGCGGTACAGATCGGTCGGGGAGCTGTCGGCCCACGCTTCACCGGGGCCGTCCGCCGGTGGGGCCGGACGCTGCTCGCCATCGGTCAGGGAGCGAACCGTGGCGCGGGCATGGACGACCAGCCCGTCGGCGGTGCGGGTGAGCACCTGCCCGTTCAGGACGTTCCCATCGGCCACGAGCCGGGTGAACGCCTCGGGTTCGGGATCGAGGACCAGCGGCGCCTCGATGCGTACGTCTTCCAGTGCCACCCGGTCCGTGCCGAGCACCTGGGCGCCGGCGGCCAGCAGCATCTCGGCGAAGCCTGTGCCGGGCAGGACCGGTGTCCCGGCCACCTGATGGTCCGCCAGCCAGGGCAACCGGGCCGGGCCTATGGGGGTCTGCCACAGGTGGCGGCCCGGCTGGTCGGGGTCGGCGACGTGCCCGCCGAGCAGCGGATGCTGAGTGGCGGCGGGCAGGCGTGGGGCGACGAGGGTGTAGGGCTCGGTGGTGCCGCCGTGACGGGTGCGGTTCCAGAACGTTGTCGGGACGTCGGCCAGCTGTCCGTCGCCGTAGTGGGTGGCGAAGTCGATGCCGTCGAAGCCCGCGCAGTGAGCGGTGGCCAGGTGGGCCAGGAAGGCTTCGGCGTCGTCCGCGCCGCGCCGCAGCGAGCCGATCGCCACGACGTCCTCGATGCTCTGTTCGGCGGCGATCTCGATGATGGGGCGGGCGGCCAGCGGGTGCGCGGTGCACTCGATGAACAGCCGGTATCCGTCGGCCAGGGCGGCGGACACCGCACGCTGGAAGTGGACGGTGTCACGCTGGTTGTGCACCCAGTACGAGGCGTTCAGCGGGCCCGGATCGCGCGGGTCGTCGCTGACGGTGGAGTAGAAGCCGATGCTGCCCGGGTGGTTGTCGGGCAGTTCACTCAGGACGGCGTGGAGTTCGCCAATGACCGGATCGACCTGCGGGGAGTGCGAGGCCACGTCCACATCGACCATGCGGGCCACGACGCCCGCCGCGTTCCATCCCGCGACCAGGTCGCGTACCTGCTGCGCGTCCCCCGAGACCACCGTGGTGCTCGGCGCGGTCAGCACACCGAGAGCCACCCCGTCGGCGCCGGCCGCGTCGATGGTGCCCTGGGTGTCTGCGGCACTGAGCATCACCGACGCCATCGCCCCGTGCGCGATCCGGGCCAGCAGCGTGGCCCGGCGGCAGATCACCTTCACCCCGTCCGCCGGGCTGAGCACCCCGGCGACCACGGCGGCGGCCACCTCACCCAGTGACTGCCCGATCACTGCGGCAGGCTCCACGCCCCAGGAGCGCCACAGCGCGGCCAGCGCCACCTGGATGCCGAAAAGCGTCGGCTGGATTCGGTCGACGCCCACCAGCAGCTCAGGCTGTTCGATCATCTCCCGCAGGGAGAAGCCCGACTCCGCACGGATCAGCGGCTCCAGGCCGTCGATCGCGGCGGCGAACACCTGCTCGTCGGCGAGCAGGCCCCGGCACATGCCGGTGTACTGCGAGCCCTGTCCGGTGAACACGAAGATCGGGCCTGCGTGCTTCGGAGGAAGAACGGGAGCCCCGGTGACAGTGCTGTCCCTTCCCTCGCCATCCGCGAACTCCATCGCGCGATCGATGAGTTGCCGCATGTCGGCAGCGACGATGCCGAGCCGGTGCTCGGCATGGCGCCGCCGCAGCGCCAGCGTGTGGGCGACATCGTGCACCGGCACCGGCGCCGCCACGCCGTCGCCCGCGCCCCAGTCGGCGAGCTGCCGGGCAGCCCCCGTCAGTGACGCCTCCGACGTGCCGGACAGCAGGAACAGCCGCTTGGTGCCCCCGGTCGGCCCCTGGACCGGTCGGGCTCTGCGTGTACGGGGCGCGGGTGCTACCTCCAGGACGACGTGCCCGTTGGTGCCGCTCACCCCGTACGAGCACACCGCCGCCAGCCTGCCCTTGCCCGGCACCGGCCAGTGGGTCAGCTCGGTCGGTACGAACAGCCGGGAGCCCTGCTCCCGGTCGATGCCCGGATTCCACCCGGTGAAATTCCGGTTGGGGGGGATCAGCCCGCGCCGCAGGCACTCGACGGCCTTGATCACCCCGGCGATTCCGGAGACCGGCTCGGTGTGGCCGATGTTCGTCTTCAGTGACCCCAGCGCGCACCGGCCATGGCCGGTGCGCCCGTACACCGCCTGGATCGAGGAGTATTCGATCGGGTCGCCCACCGGCGTCCCAGGGCCGTGGGCCTCCACCAGACCCACCTCGCCCGGGTCGATCCCCGCCAGCTTCACCGCCGTGGCGAACAGTTGCCGCTGCATCTCGGTGGACGGGGCGGTCAGCCGTGTGGCCTGCCCGTCGTTGTTGACCGCACTGCCCCTGATCACCGCGAGGACCCGGTCGCCGTCCCGGCGCGCGTCCACGAGCCGCTTGAGCAGCACCGCTCCCGCGCCCTCACCGCGCACATATCCGTCCGCGCGGGCATCGAACGCGTAGCAGGCTCCCTTGTGCGAGAGCAGCAGAGGTGCTTCGAAGTAGTGGGTCTGCGGGGCGAGCATCAACAGCACCCCGCCGGCGATCGCCATGTCGCACTCGCCGAGAGACAGCGCGCCGCACGCGGTGTCCAGCGCCACCATGCTCGACGAGCAGTGCGTGCTGAGCACCATGACCGGGCCGCGCAGGTCCATTGCGAAGGCCACCCGGCCCGCCGTGCCCGCCGTGTAATTGCCGAAAAGATAGGGGCTGTTGGGCGCGTCCTCGACCGGACGGGCCTCCCGGAACAGGTTGTCCGGCGCGTATGTTCCGATGTAGACGCCGGTCCGGGAGCCGCGCACCCGGTCGGTCGGGATGCCCGCGTGCTCCACTGCCTCCCAGGCGACCTCCATCATCACCCGCGACTGCGGATCGACCCACTCCCGCTCGGCCGGGGCCACTGACAGTGCCTCCGGCTCCCAGGCCCACACGTCCCCGTCCAGAAAACAGCCGACGGCGGCTCGCTCCCTCAACTCCGGCTCGTGCAGCGCCGCGAGCCGCCCGGCGTCCCACCGGCCGGCGGGTACCGGGCCGACCGTCGAGCCGCAGTCCGCCGCCAACTGCCACAACGTGCCGGGCCTCTCCACCCCTCCGGGAAAGCGGCAGCCCATGCCGACAATGGCGATGGGCACAGCATTCGACGTCGACATCCTGGCCCCCTACTCCACGATCGCCGTGCTGGGAACGAACTGGAACACCGCTACCCGCCGCCCCTCCACCGGCTCCTTCTCACCCATGGGCTCGGTGCGTTGCTGCCGTCCGCAGGAGGCCACCGTGACCGTGGTCACGACGCCTTCCGCCGTCACATCGGCCCGGTACGCGCGGGGAGGCCCCGACCGACCGTCCTGCGGCACAACCAGCCGCCCCGGACCTCTCACCACTCCGGCCGCCATGACCACCATCTCCATCCCCACACAGGGAGGGACCTCCCACGTGCTGGAACGCGCGGAACCGATTCCGCCCGCTCCTTCTTAGTGGGCGCGGGCAGAACGGCTTCCACAAGGCCCCTCCACGGGGCGCTCGCAGCAAACCAGAAGCGATTGCGGGAGCCGGGCGCGCCCGCAAGTGCGCCCGCCCATTCCGCCCCGCCGCTGCCGGCCCTGCCGGGTGCCCCCGAGTCCTACTGCACCGCCGGGTGGTTCTCATGTGGCGACGTCACAGGGGTCTTCCACCGTCCCGTACTGCGGTGCGCGTTCTGGGTGCGGAGTGCCACTGCGCGCTGGGGCGTACAGGTGGGGGCTCCAGCGTGGATGCGCACTTCATGTTGCCGTATTCGCGCCAAGCGACGCCGGTATGCACCTGGGCACAGAAGAGGGGGTCAACAAACATGAGAGCGAGGCCTTGCAAGGTCCGGCCTCCGCCGCTACCTCACGGCGAGCGGGCTGACACGACGGGCAGCCCAGATGGCGGCCAGACGGCGGCATCGGCTTCGACGAATCCCCGGGCTGTTAGCGGGCAGCCCTCAGCAGGAGGGCGCCTCCCATGATGACGGTCGTTTTGACGGGCGGGCCGGACGGTCTTGGCCGCGTGCATCAGATTCCGGGGGTAGAGGTGCCGGAGAAGATCGCGGTGGCGTACTACGGGCGGCATCTGCACTTCGACCGGACCGACGAGAGGGAGGTTGTCGAGGGCCGTGAGGTACCGGTGCTCCGGTGGACGTACAGCACGGCGATCGCCGAGTGAGGGCGGGCGGCCGTCGCAGCAAATGCGTGTCGGTTGGCCGAGGCCGGTCCATGTTGTGTCTCCAGCTTGAGAGAAGTGGTGTCCGTGGCAGCAGACGTGCCGATCGCCGTGATCGGTATCGGGTGTCGATTCGCCGGAGGAATCGATTCGCCGGAAGCGTTGTGGCGGGTCGTGGCCGAGGGCCGCAGTGTGGTCACCGAAGTCCCGGCACACCGGTGGGACGTGGAGGCCGTGTACGACCCGGAGCCGGGGATCGCCGGCAAAACGCCGTCACGCTGGGGCGGGTTCCTCGACGACGTCACCGGCTTCGATCCGGACTTCTTCGGGCTGACCGGCCGGGAAGCGGAGCTGATCGACCCCCAGTTCCGGCTCCTGCTGGAGACGTCGTGCGAAGCGCTGGAACATGCCGGGTACGCCCCGCACGGCGTGCGGGGATCGTCGACCGCCGTGATCGTGGGATGCTCGTATGAGGACTACATGGACATGATGGACTTCGACCGGGGGCTGCGGAGCCCGGACGCGGCCCACGGCATCATCGGAACCACCCGCTTCACCTCCTCCAGCCGGATTTCCTACCTCCTCGACCTGCGAGGCCCGGCCATCACATTGGACACCGCCTGCTCCTCGTCCCTCGTGGCGGTGCACCTGGCAGCCCAGTCGCTGCGCACCGGCGAGGTGGACCTTGCCCTGGCCGGCGGAGTGATGCTCTCCCTCCAGGCGAAAAACACCCTCGTCTTCTCCGCGTTGGGCGTGCTGTCCCCGACGGGCAGATGCCACGCTTTCGACGCGGACGCCGACGGGTACGTACGCGGCGAGGGCGCTGCGATGATCGCCCTCAAGCGGCTGCCCGACGCGCTGGCCGCCGGTGACCGGGTACTGGCGGTGCTGCCGGGCACGGGGATCAACAACAACGGCCGCTCCGACACGATGCTGAGCCCCTCGGTCCAGGGGCAACGGTCGCTGCAGGAGCAGGTGCTGGCCCGCGCCGGGGTGGACCCGGCCCGGGTGGCGCTGATCGAGACCCACGGTCCGGGCACGGTGGTGGGCGATCCGATCGAGTACGCCGCGCTGCGGGAGGTCTACGGAGCCGGTACGGTGCCCTGCGCGCTGGGGTCGGTGAAGACCAACATCGGGCACTGCGAGACCGCGTCGGGGATAGCCGGGCTGGTCAAAGCGCTGATGGCGGTCCGCCACGGACAGATCCCGGCCAACTTGCACTTCACCCGGTGGAACCCGGAGATCGCCCCGAGCGGCTGCCGCCTCTTCGTCCCCACCGCGAGTTCTCCATGGCCGCGGGTGGACGGCCCGCGCCTGGCCGCGGTCTCGTCCTACGGCATGTCAGGGACCAACGCCCACGTCCTGGTTGAGCAGGCCCCCGACCAGGCTCGGCCGACCCGGCCCGCCCGAGCACCCTCGGCGCGGGAATCCGCCCTCCGGCTCTACCCGGTGTCGGCCGGATCCGAGGAGGCGCTGGCCGAGACCGCCGGGCGGATGGCGCACTGGCTGGACGGGGACGGCGCCGCCATCCCGCTCTCCGACATCGGCCACACCCTGGCACACCGGCGCGAACACCGCACCGCCGCCCGCGCGGTGCTGGCCGCCCGGGACCGCGGAGAACTCGGTCGGCGGCTGCGCCGGCTCGCCGCGGGGGAAGTGGACCGGCATGTATGGACCGGAACGGCGGGGCGGTACCAGCGGGGCCCGGTGTGGCTGTTCTCCGGGCAGGGCTCGCAATGGCCCGGAATGGGCCGCACCCTGCTGGCAGCGGAACCGGCCTTCGCGGCGGCGGTCGACGAACTGGAACCCCTGGTGCGGGCCGAGTCCGGATTCTCGGTCCGCGAGGCGATCCAGTCCGACGAGATCGTGACCGGATTCGCCCGCGTGCAGCCGGCCCTGTTCACCATGCAGATAGCCCTCGCCGCGGCCTGGCGAGCACGCGGAATGCGGCCGGCAGCGGTCATCGGCCATTCCATGGGCGAGGTGGCGGCCGCGGTGGTGGCCGGGGGCCTGTCGCTGGCCGACGGGGTGGCGGTCATCTGCCGGAGGTCCTTGCTGTCCGCGCGACTGGCCAGTGGCGGAACCATGGCCCAGGTCGCCCTGCCCCATGCCCAAGTCGAGGCCGAACTGGCCGCCGCCGGCATTGCCGATGTCGCCATCGCGGCCTGGAGCTCACCCGCGGCGACCATCGTCTCGGGGACCAGCGACCGCGTCCACGCCCTGGTGTCGGGATGGACCCTGCGCGACATCGCCGCCGCGGTCATCGCGGTCGACGTGGCCTCCCACAGCCCCCAGGTCGACCCGGTCCTGCCCGAACTCCGTGCCTGCCTGTCGGACCTGAAGCCCCGGACCGGCACGGTCAGTGCCGCCTTCTACAGCACGGTCCTGACCGACCCCCGCGCGATGCCGGCCTTCGACGCCCGGTACTGGCAGGACAACCTGCGCCGTCCCGTACGGTTCACCGAGGCCTGCGAGGCCGCACTGGCCGACGGGCACCGCGTCTTCGTCGAGGTCGCCCCGCACCCCCTGCTCCTGCGAGCGACGGCCGACACCGCCGCGCACGCCGGGCGGGAGGCCGTCACCCTGCCGACCCTGACCCGGGGCGCCGACGACCCGTCCGGACTGCTGCCCCAGGTCGCCGTCGCGCACTGCGCCGGCGTGCGACTGGACTGGCCCGAGCACACCGGCGGCCACCTCGCCGAAGTACCGCTCCCCGTCTGGGCGCGACAGAGACTATGGATGCCCGAGAGCCTGCGCTCCCGGCCCGGGGACCACGCCCACGGGCACCCCCTGCTGGGCGCGCACGTCCGGCTGCCGGACGACGGCCGGGGCGACCAGCACCTATGGCAGGCCGACATAGGCACCGCCTGCCACCCCTGGCTGACCGATCACCGCGTCTTCGACACCGCGGCCCTGCCCGGCGCCTGCTACGCAGAGATGGTGCTGGCCACAGCCGCCGATCTCTACGGCGCGGATGTCCCGGCAGAAGTCGTAGACCTTGCCTTCCATGCCCTGCTGAGCCTCGACGCCCACACCTCGGTGACGACCCGGGTCACCATCCTCGACCCCGACCACGCCGCCGTCGAGATCACGTGCGACGACGGCGAGCAGCCCCTCGTACTGGCCACGGCCACGGCCCGCCGGCTGCCGCAGCAGGCTCCGGCCCCCGCCCCCGTCGGCCTTCCCGAACCGCTGCCCGCACAGGCGGCGGCGCGCAGCGTCGCCCCGGTCTACGCGGCCGGTCTGCGCAAGGGCATCCTGCACGGCCCAGGCTTCGCCGCCCTGACCGCCGTCCACGGCACCCGCACGGGCGAGCGGACCGTGACCGCCCAGATCGCACTGCCCGCCGAGCACCGCTCCTCGCCCCTTGCCTTCACCGTGCACCCGGTGCTGTTGGACGTCTGCCTGCAGACCCTCGGCGCCCATCGCGACATCCTCGCCGCCGAGGCCACCTTCCTGCCTCTGGGTATGGGCACCGTCCGCCGCTTCGGCGACCCCCGGCGGGCCCGATGGTGCCAAGCACGTCTCCACACCGTGGACCAGCACGGCGCACGCGGCGACATCGACCTGCTGGCCGAAGACGGCACCGTCCTCGTGCGCATCACCGACGCCAGGATCGGCAGTACCACCACGACAGCGGACAGCCCCGGCAATGAAGCGACGCTCAACGGCCGGGCACTCGCGGTCGCTTGGGAGCCGTCCCCGCGCCCCCGGCAAACCAGCATCGACGGAACATGGCTGGTCTGCGTCGAGGAACCCGGGGACCAATTGGCACGCGAACTCGCCGACACTCTGTCGTCGGCCGACGGGCATGCCATGGTCGTCACCGCCGCCCTGCCCGACACCGCCCCTCTCGTTCACGCCATCACCGAGCACCTCGCCGCCGGGGGCGACCGCGTCGTTCTGCTCTGCCCCGCCCCTGCCGAGCGCCAGACCTTCCAAGGCATCGAATACGCCCGCCTGCGGGTGCGGCGCCTGGCCCGCGCGGTGAGCACCCTCGCCGACGTGCCGCTGGGAAGCCGGTTCCGGCTGTACGTGGTCACCCGCGGCGCACAGCCCGCCCCCGGCACCAGCGGCATCAACCTGGAGCAGTCCGCACTGCGGGGGCTGTGCCGGGTCATCGGCGGCGAGCACCCCGAACTGCGCACCACCCACGTCGACCTCGACCTCGACACCGGCAACCGGCCACCGACCGACACCGCGAAGGACCTCGCCGCCGAACTCCTCAGCGCAGACAGCGAGGACGAGACCGCCTGGCGCGACGGCGTCCGCTACGTCGCACGCCTGCGCCAGGCCCCCCTCAGAGCCGACGAACGCCACACCACGGTGGCCCGCTTCGGCCGCGACGGCCTGGCAGCCTCGCCGCGCCACCGCGGCGACCTGGACTCGGTGGAGCTGGTCACCCGCCCCCGCCGGGCGCCGGGAACCGGCGAGATCGAGATCGGCGTGCACGCCGCGAGCCTGAACTTCAAGGACGTCCTCAACGCGCTGGGCACCCTCCCCGGCGACACCGGAACCACCCCGCTGGGGCTCGACTGCGCAGGCGAGGTCACGGCCGTCGGAACTTCGGTGACAGGGCTTCAGGTAGGGGACCGCGTCGCCGCCTTCGGCCCGGGCACACTGGGCACCTTCGTAACCCTCTCCGCGGCCACCGTGTTCCCCATCCCCCCGGCAATGGAATACGCGCAGGCCGCGACCCTGCCCGCGGTGTACCTGACCGCCTGGTACGCGCTGCGCCACCTGGCTCGTGTGCAACCGGGCGAGCACGTCCTCATCCACTGCGCGACCGGCGGCCTGGGCCAGGCCGCGGTCGCCCTGGCCCAGGCCTCGGGCGCGGTCGTCCACGCCACCGCGGGCACCGAGGCCAAGCGCGCCATGCTGCGCGGCCTGGGCGTCGAGAGCGCCTGGGACTCGCGCACCCTCGACTTCGCCGCGCACGTCCGCAGCGCCACCCAGGGCCGCGGGGTCGACATCGTCGTGAACTCCCTGACCGGCCCAGCCCTCCGCGCCGGCCTCGACCTGCTCCGCCCCGGCGGGCGTTTCATCGAGGTCGGCAAGAAGGACATCCAGGCCCAACACCAGCTGGGGCTGTTCCCCTTCCACCGCAACATCACCTTCGCCAGCGTCGACATGACGCTGATCGCCGCGCGGCTGCCCGCCCTCGCCCGCGCACTGACCCGCGAAGTCGGCGACGAAATCGCCGCGGGCCGCATCACCCCGCTTCCCCACACCGTCCACCCCCTGGAGGGCCTGGCCGACGCGCTGCGCACCATGGCCGCCGCCGCACACACCGGCAAGCTGGTCGTCACCGTTCCCCAGGCCGGCAGCACACCTGCCGTCGTCCCGCCCGGCCAGGTCCCTCTCACCCGCAGTGACAGCGCCTACCTCATCACCGGCGGACTGGGCGGGCTGGGCCTGCTGTTCGCCCGTGACCTCGCCGAACACCACGCGGGCCGCATCGTCCTCAACGGCCGCACCCGACCGAGCCCGGACGCGGCCCGGGTCCTGGGCGCACTGCGGCAGGGCGGGGCCGACATCGCCGTCGAACTCGGAGACATCACAGACCCGGCCACCGCGGCCCGGCTCGTGGCGGCCGCCACCGCCACCGGGCTCCCCCTGCGCGGCATCGCCCACGCCGCCGCCAGTATCCGCGACGCGACCGTGGCGGGCATCGACGACGCCCTGCTCGACCAGGTATGGGGGGCCAAGACCATCGGGGCCTGGCACCTGGACCAGGCCGCCGCGGGCCAGCCGCTCGACTGGTGGCTCGGCTTCTCCTCCGCCGCCACCTTGATCGGCAACCCCGGCCAAGGCGCCTACGCCGCCGCCAACGGCTGGCAAGACGCCTTCACCCACCACCGCCGCTCGCGCGGCCTGCCCGCACACAGCATCCAGTGGGGCGCCTGGGCCGACCACGGACGCGGCGCCGCCCTCGCCGACCGTGAGTTCACCATGATCAGCCCCGCCGAGGGACTGGCCGCCTGCCGCACCGTCCTCGGCCACACCCGAGCCCTCACCGGCTACCTCCCGCTACACGACGCGCGCCGCTTCATCGGTGAGCGTCTGCACGACACACCCTTCTTCGCCGCGCTCGCCGGTTCCCGCACCGCAGACGTGGCGCAGGATCGGTACGCGCAGCTCCAGGCACACCTCCAGCAGGCCGACCCGGTCACCCGGCGAACCCTGCTCGCCGACTTCCTGACCACGGACGTGGCCGCCATCCTGCGCCGCAACCGCGCCGGAGTGGACCCCGACACCCCCATGGCCGACCACGGCCTGGACTCCCTCATGGCGACCCAGCTCTGCGCTCACATCAATCAGGCACTCGGCATCCGGATCCCCGCCAAGACCATCTGGAAACATCCCACCATCAGCGCTCTGTCCCACCACCTGGCCGACCGGCTCGAGGCCGCCGCCGTACCCGCACCGGTACTGCCGTGAGCGGTCCCCGGGTGGTCGTACTCGGCTGCGGAACAGCCGGAATACTGGCTGCCGCGGCAGTCGCCGAGTACGCCGACACCCTCACGATCCTCGAACGCGACCGGATGCCCGAACACCCCAGAACACGCAAGGGCGTACCCCAGGGACGACATCTGCACGGCCTGCTCTCCACCGGCGCCCACGCCATGGACGCCCTGCTGCCCGGCGCCCTGAACAGCCTGCTCAGCCACGGAGCCCACCGCATCGGCCTCACCGACCAGACCCTGATCTACGGACTGCACGGATGGATGAACCCCTGCCCGACCCAGCACTTCATCCTCGGCGCCAGCAGACCCCTGGTGGAATCGACGATCCATTCCCACCTCCTGGGCCGGCACTCCGTCCGGATGGCACAAGGCGTCGAGGTGACGGGCCTGCTCGGTGACGGCAACCGTGTGCGCGGTGTCCACGTCCGCCACCGCGATACCGGACACCGAGAAGAGGTGGCAGCCGACCTGGTCATCGACGCCACCGGCCGCGGTTCCAAGACCGCCCAGTGGCTGACCAGGTTCGGACTCGGCCCGGTACCGGTCACCGAGGTCGACTCCGGCCTGGCCTACGCCAGTCGCGTCGTCCGCCTCCCCGCCACGGCACCGCAGTACCGGTGCGTCACCGTGCAGGCCGATCCCCGCTCCGACATCCCGGGCCGGGGCGGGTTCTGGCTGCGCATCGAGGACGACCAGACGATGATCACCCTGTCCGGGACCAGGGGGGCACATCCACCGCTGGACGAGGAAGGGTTCGGGCGGTTCGCCCACAGCCTGCGCCATCCGCTCATCGGTGAACTCCTCGCCACAGCCCGCCCGCTCACCCGCATCTCGGCCTTTCGCGACACCGCCAACCGGCGTCACCACTACCACCGGCTCCCTTCCCTACCCGCCGGCCTCGTGGTGACAGGCGATGCGAGCACCACCTTCAACCCGCTCTACGGACAAGGAATGACCGTCGCGGCGCTGAGCGCACTGGCGCTGCGCGAAACACTGCGCGACAACCGCCTGGACGGTGCGGGCTGCCACAGGATCCAGCGGGCCATCGCCCGCACCGCCGACCTGCCGTGGATGATGTGCACCACCGAGGACATCCGCTACCCGGATGCCCGGGGACCACGGCCCTGTCCGGGAATGCGCCTGGCGCAACGCGGAGCCGACCGATTGCGCGCCGCGGCCGCGCACGACCCCGCCGCCGCACGGGCCTTCTGTGACGTATTCAGCCTCTCCGGACGGTTCACCACGCTGGCCAGGCCCGCCGTGATCTGGGCGACCGTGCGCGGCCCTCGCCGACCGCCGTCGAGTACCCCGCCACCGGCCCGCACGGGGAACGACGCTCACTCCCGGGACACGGCAGCGGGCCGCGACGTCCCGCCGGACAACCGCCTCAGGTGACCGCATGACACGAGCCGGGGCACCATCGACAGCCCGCCCACGCGCATGCCTCAGACCGGCGGCGATCTGGGCGGCGGTGGGGACCGTGTTCCTCGTGGTCCAAGCATGGGTCCTGGGCCGGTGGGCCGCTGACGGACACCTTCACGTCACCGCTGATCCCGACGTCGGCATCTCACCGCTCCGCGCGACTCTCGTGTCGCTGGGCGGAGGGCTCGACATCGTCCTGCTCGTCGCCATCACCGTCGTCATCGCACGAGGGTGCCGCAGAGAGGGCCGCATCACGCTCGACGCCGCCCTCGCCGCCGGATACACCCTGAGCGCCTGGCAGGATCCGCTCTACGACTACTCCGGACCGTCCGCCCTGCACAACCAGTACGCGCTGCACTTTCCGTCCTGGGGGCCCTACATCCCCGGATGGCAGGGCCATACCGACCCACGGCTGAACATCGAGACGGCAATCGGACTGGCCGGCGTCGGGGGCTTCGCAGCGATGATCGCCTGTGTGTGGACCCAATCGTGGCTCATCGATCGGGTGCTGCGACGACGACCGCACTGGGGACAAGCCCGTGTACTGCCCGTCAGCCTCCTGGCGGGTCTGGTCACGGTGTGCTTCTTCGAGGCACTGGCCATCAGCACGGGGACGTACGCGTGGGCCGGAGCCGTCCGATCACTCTCGCTGTGGGGTGGCCACTGGTACCAATACCCGGTCTACGAATGCCTCGCATGGACCATGCTCCTCACCGCCGCCGCCATGATGCGACACAACCGGCACCCCCACGGCGCGACTCCACTCATATTCAGGGGGACGGAACCAACAGCCCACCGGGGCGACAACTGGATCCGGCTGCTGGCCGGCATCGGCTTCGCGAACATCACCACCCTCGCCTACATGACGGTCAACGCCACAGCCGCACTCCACGGAAACCCCTTCCCCGCCGACACGCCGGGTTTCCTCTGGCCCCGGTGAACACCAGCACTGAGGTTTCCCCGTGAGCTCGGACACCCGATGCCTACGCCGCGAGCGCGGGGACCAGAACCCGAATCAGACCGTCAAAGCCACCGGACCGTGTGTGGGTCTATTCCGGGGGGCTTGCCCCCGGATGTTGAACACGTCTATGCGGCTCGGGCCAGGGTAGTTGCTACTGGTCGGATGGCGTTCTCGTAGGCGATCGGGGATCGCTGGCCGAGGCGGGAGTGCCGGCGGCGCGTGTTGTATCGGGTCAGCCAGCGGAAGGCGTCGAGCCTGGCCTCGCGCTCGCTCGACCAGGCTTTGCGGCCCTTGAGTGTCTCCCTCTTGAAGGCGGCGTTGAAGCTTTCCGCGGCGGCGTTGTCGGCGCTGGATCCGACCGCGCCCATGCTCTGCCGGACCCCGGCTGACCTGTAGGTTTCAGCGAAGGCCCTACTCGAATACTGGGATCCGTGGTCCGTGTGCATGATCGCGCCGGTCAGGTTTCCACGGGTCCGCTCGGCTGCCGCCAGGGCGTCGATGACGAGCTCGGTTCGTATGTGATCGGCGATCGCCCATCCGGCCAGCCGGCGCGAGCACAAGTCGATGACGGTCGCGAGGTAGAGCGGCTTCGCGCCGCTGACCGGCAGGTATGTGATGTCGCCGACGTACTTTCTGTTGACGTCGGCTGCGGTGAAGTCGCGTCCGATCAGGTCCGGTGCCTTCGATGCGGCTTGGTCCGCGACGGTGGTGCGGTGTCGGCGGCGCAACCGGACTCCCTCGATTCCGATGGTCCGCATGATCCTGGCGACCCGCTTGTGGTTGACCACTGGACCCTCCTCGTCGCGGAGTTCCGCGGTGATCCTGGGGGCTCCGTAAGTGCCGTCGGAGTCCTGGTGGACCTTGCGTATCCGGGCCGCGAGCGCGGCCTCGACGGTCTGCCGGGCCGCTCTCGCGGCCGCGGTGCGGCGCCAGCAGCAGAAGCTCGAGCGGGCCAGGCCAAGGATGCCGCAGAGCCGCTTCACGCCGTGCCGGCGCTGGTGATCGTCAACGAACTGGTAGCGGTTCACCAGCGCGTCTCCGTCGCGAAATACCGGGCCGCCTTGCGGAGGATGTACCGTTCTTCCTCCAACTCACGGATACTCTTACGCGCCGCGGCCAGCTCCGCCTGAACGCCGTCACCGCCGGCCGTCGGCGGCCCGGATCCAGTTTCTCAGCGTCTCGGTGTTCACCCCGAGATCGGCGGCGACGGACTTGATCGTCGCTCCCGGCCTCGAGCGGTACAACGCGACCGCGTCCGCCTTGAACTCGGCGGGGTAGGGCCTCATCCCCACGGGGACTCCGTTCTCCTGGACCATCAAGATCCAAGTGTCTCCGGTGTCCAAAACCTGGGGTCAAGGCCCAACCCAACTCACCCCCATGGTCTGCCCTGTGCCGCACCACCGCGGCCCCGACACCCACAGGGGGAAACACCTATGGACGTCCTCTCCGCCGCCGCCGACATCCTCACCCTCCTCGCCTCGGCCCTCAGCATCGGCCGGGAGATCCACCGCGCCCGCAACACCGACCACCACAATGGCAACGACGAGGAGGAAACGCACTGAGCTGGCCGCGCGCTCCCGGAGCGGGCCGCCGTCCGCTGAGCGTTGGTCGGGGCCGTACCGCACCGGCGCTTCGGCGGCACCGGCACGTCCCTGCGGGATTGTGTGTACCGGGCAGGGCCGGGCCCGTTGGTGAAACGGGCCCGGTGTCTCGCAGGGGGTGTCAGCTGAAGATGACGGAGCGGAGCCGCAGGGTGTTGCCGAGCCTCTGGCCCGGGGCCAGTGTGCGGTAGACGTCGCCGTCGCAGTTCGCGTCGAGGAAGACGGTGGCGGGGGAGGTCGTGTAGTTCCGTGGGGCGAGGGCGGGCAGGGCGGAGCCGATCGTCTCGGGGATGTTGATGCACTGCCCGCTGTCGGGGTTGTTGAGTTCGGCTTTCAGGTGTACGCCGTTGAGGCCGATGTAGGTGTACTGGAAGTCGCCGATGGCGGCCGCGGCGGGCGATGCCGGCAGGGCCGCGGAGAGCAGGAGAGCGCCGAGGGCGGCGGCCAGGGTGTTGCGCAGGCGCATGGTGGGTCCTCACTGAAGGAAGGGAACGTGCTGTCGGCTTCCCTTCCCCTGGCCGGGACCGCCCGGTTGCGCCTCCGCCCACAGAAAGGTCTCACCCTCACCCGATTGGCCCACAGTCCTGTGAGGACGGGGAGCGGCCACTCCCGCTGCCGGGTGCGCGCGCCAGCTGGCCTTCTGCCCGTCTCGCCAGGCAGACACCGGGAGCCGCTTAACCGGGGCAACCGCGTCGCCCCCCTCTGCGGTGCCGGAAGGCAAGACGAGGGCCCCAGGGGTCACGACGTCCCGGGCCCTGGCTCCGCACTTCGCTGACCTTCCAGCTCAACGATTGGCGGGGTGGCGTGTTACACCCAGTTGATGCCGAGCTGCGCGAGGGCGGCGAGTTGGTCGGTGGTGAGTTTGTCGTGTCGGGCTCGGGTGTTGGAGATCCATACGCCCAGCTTCACGATCACCGGTTCCGTCTCGCCCTCGACCGCGATCTCCTCGCCGTGGGCCCTCGGGACCGGCCGGTGGGCGCCTTCCCGTTCCACCCACTGCGTGAGGGCTGTAAGGCCGCGTTGGAACGCCTGGTGCGCCTTGCTCGGCCCCTTCGCCCCGCGGCTAGCCGCAGGGGCGGGAGAGGGGGCCTGGTTGGCCTGTACGCCGAGCTCGGTCAGCCGGTCCTGCTGCTCGTCCGGCAGCCGCGCCCAGGTAGCTGGCTGCTTCTGCTGCTGGAGCCAGCGTCCGACGTCGTCGCCGTCCATGAGCACGCCGGGGGCGATGTCGGGCAGGACGCCGCTGACCTCGGTGTCGACGAGGTCGGCGAGGGCACGGTACTGGCGTTGCCAGTCGAGGGGCCAGGGGCAGTTCCAGTCCTTGTCGATCGCGGCGAGCTGCGCGGCGCGTTCCGCGGCGCGGTCGGGGTCTTTGCCCAGCCCGTTCTTCGCACCCTTCCGGCGGAGGTTGGCCATGAACTGCCCGATCGCGAACTGTCCGTCGTCTCCTTCGCTTTCGCCCCAGACGGCGTCCTGCCGGGGTGCGAGGTGTCCGGTGGCCCGCCGGTACGACCTGAGCGCGGCGAGCTTGTTCTCCCAGGCCTCGTCACCCGGTTCCCACATCATCCCGGCCTCGGGTGCGTCCAGCAGCTTCTTGCGCCGTTTCGCCAGCTCCCCGGCCCGCAAGGCTTTGCGCTGCTGGTGCACCCACCGCCCCAGGGGAAAGCCCTTGGTCACCCCGACCGTGGTCTCGGTGTCGTACGGGATCGCGTACAGGCCGGTGATCTCGTTCTCGGCCCTCCAGCGGAGCAGCGCCTGGTAGCCCTCCAGCCACACCAGCGACTCGGGCCGGTAGACCCGGGTACGGAGGAACGCCGCGATCGTCGCGGCGTCGCGCGGAGTCGAGAAGTGCAGCAGTGCGGACTCTATGGCGGTGTCGGCGCCGTCCTCCTGGCCCCCGCCGTCCCCGTCGCCTGTGCCGCCCGCTCCGATGATCTGTCCGTCGTTGTCCCGCTGCACGTGCACGGGGCGTTCGTGCTGGCCGCGTGTGAGGGCGCGGGAGGCGAGTTGCTCGACGAGGCGTTCGTCGTGGGCGCGCAGGCCTTGGAGTACGGCGACGAGCGGTTTGTAGCTGGCCGAGGCGATCATGTCCTTGGGGTTCTCTCCGGGCTCGAGGAACACCGGCACGATGATCCGGGCGACCTTCGTGGTCCCGTCGCGGTGGGGGCGCAGTGCGCGTCCGATGTTCTGGACGATCTCGACTTGGGAGCCGCGGGTGTCGGCGAAGCAGATCGCGTCGACCCCGCGCTCGCCGGTGATGTCGACGCCTTCCCCGAGGACACGCACCGACGCGAGGAACGCGCGGTGGACCCGCCGGTTGTCGGCGTCGATGCCGTTGGCGAACTGCCGTAGCACTTCACGTCGTTCGGTGACGAGGTGGTCGCCGCACAGCCACTGCGCCCAGACGCGGTCCGGGGGGACGTGGCGGCCGGCCTCCAGCTCGTAGAACTCGGCGCCGATCGCCGACTTCGGCAGGCTCGCGGCCTTGGCGAGGTCGGCGTCCGAAGTGTCGTTGAGATACAGCTCGGCAGCCGTCTCAGGGACCTTCTCGGCGAACGCCGAGGCCTCCTCGACCCGATGGTGGAAGGTCATGACGGTCTTGAGGTTGTGCCGGGCCGCGTGCTCCAGCAGCGCGGTCTGGAGGAGCGCGAGGCGCCGCCCCCGCCGCGATTCCTCGGAGAGAACCAGCGGCAGCTGCTCGGGATGACGGATTTCCAGCACGTCGATCTCGAAGCCCGCGAGGATCTCCCGCTCGACCGCCTCGCTCAGCCCAAGCTCCGCGATCCACTCCCCATAGGGGCCGTCCGGGTCGCTGGTCATGGACGCGATCTCCACCTCCTGGCCGGCCGCGCCGCGCTGCGGCCGGGCCGCGGCAAGGATCCGCGGCGTCGCGGTGAGGTAGAGCCGGTAGTCGGCGGGGATCCGGCCGTTGTCGTGGATCGCCGCCCACGGCCGCCCAAGATCACCAGCGGTACCGTGGGCTTCGTCCACCACGGCGAGGTCGAACGGTGCCATTTGCTGCCCGTAGAGCCGTTCTCCGCCCGTCAGGGCGGCTTCCAGGGGTCCGCGGACCTTCTCCTGGCGGATGTCCTCGCGGTCGACGAGCGAGGCGTACGTGGCGAGGACGACGACCGGCCCGGTTCCCGCCCACAGGCACAGCTGGATCGGGTTGGTCGTGGTGCGCACGCCCAGGGAGGCGAGGACCGGGTCGTTCTCCAGGGAGCACACGGCGACCATCGGCGCGGTGTGGCCGACCTGGCGCCAGGCCTGGGCGGTCTGCGCGAGGAGGTCTAGGGTCGGCACGGTGACCAGGATCCGCCCGCCGGGGAAGGACTCCAGCGCGCACGCGGCGGCTGTGATCGTCTTCCCGGAGCCGGTTGCGGAGACGATCGTGCCCCGGGCTCCCTTTGGCGGCGCAGGGTTTTTTGCAGGGAATCCCACCCATTTACGGAACGCCGCTTTCTGACCCACCTGGTGTTCTCGGAGCTGGATCAAAAGGATTCTCCTGGTTCGGGAAGGACCTGTTCGACGGAGGTGATGTGGTGTCCGTTTCCCCGGTAGGGGCCGTCCGGCCGTCCGTAGGTGTTCCAGGCCAGGTGGGCTGCCTCGCTGAGCGAGCTGGCCATCAGATGGACGACGAAGTCGGCACCGCTTGGTGCGTGCTCGCCGAGGGGCCGGCCGGTGATGCGATAGACCCGGTGTCTGAGCAGCTTGATGGGTGCTTGAGCGTCGGGTTTCGCGGCGTGAGACCGGTCTTGTTCAAGGCGTTGCCGCCGCTCTTCCTCGTAGCGGCCCGCACGTCGGTCCTCGGCGGGCTCGTAGGCGGGCATCCGCTGCTCGGCCATGACGTGGGCAATGCGCCGCCACTGGTTGTGCTGGAGGACAGCGATGAGTTCTTCGCTCAGGTTGTGCGGTTCCTGTGGCCCCGTGGTGGCGTACATCTCGCGTTCCCGCGCGAGACGTACGCACTCCATGACCTGGTTCAGATCCAGCCCCGTCGCCTTCCTCAGTACATCGAGGCGAGCTAATTCATGGGGAAGGTATTCGTAGACAGGCATCCAGCACCCCCGCTTCTCTTTCTATCAAAAGTACATGCTGCATCAGTATGATGCAGCATGTATACTGGCACCCGACAAGAACGGGCGACTCGCTGGGCGAGCGCACAGAGAGCAGGAGCCCTGCGCCGCTGGTACTTCGCACCTTGAGTCGGGAGCCGTGATGACCGAGTTTGTTGAGAACCCCTGGACTCCCGCACATCAGGCGGTCGAGTCGGGCGATCATGCCGAGCTGACCCGCCTCCTGGACGCGGGCGTGGACCCGGAAGAAGTCTGCTGTGGGTTGACGCTGCTGCTCCACTCGATTGACGTGGAGGGGGATGGGGCACTCCAGTCCGGCGGACCGCTGGACTCGGCGCTCACTGCGATCCTCCTGGCCTATGGAGCCGACCCCACCGCAACACCTGACGGCGAGACTCCGCGCGAGTTGGCGGTCTCCTACAACCACGACATGGCAGTCAGGCTCCTTGACCGACACACAGCAGTCCTCGCGGCTCTTGACGGCCGCCCGCAGAGCGGGCTGTGGTCCTGGAGGCGGAGCCGGAAGGACTGAGGGTGGGAGCGAAGCGGACACCCAACGGGCCGTAGGCCCGGACCCCGTTTCACGGGGTCACCTCCCGCGCGCAGCGCAGGACCGGGGCCCGAAGGGGTCAGGGTGAGATTCGTACTCAGGTGTCCCCGTCGCGGCCCTGGGTGCAGCGCCTGCCCATTGGATCGGGCAGGGTCAGTTTTTCCTGGGCGGTGATGACCCAGGCATCGTCGATGAGTTCCGCGTGGTTCAGTTCGACGCCGGGTCGGTTGTGGAAGCGGTGGGTGAGGATCATTCGGTTGCCTCGGACCGTGATGCTGTTGGTGTCGCTGACGGGGTTGGTCCAGCTGCTCGCTTCTCCGGTGGTGGGGTCGACGCGGGTGAGGAAGGCGCCTTCGGGGCTGTACCACGCATGCCAGGCCAGTGTTCCTTCGGTGGCGGCTGCGTTGCCGCCAAGAGGCAGCACTGGCAGGTGTTGCGGAGTCCAGGTGTGGTTGCCGTCGGTGTTCCAGCGGGCGAGGCCGGCGCGGGATGCGGGGTGGTGGCCATAGATGCCTTCGTCGCCGTGAGCGGTCCAAATGCCACAGTTGCGGTCGGCGATGACGTAGTCGATGTCGTCGCCGAGGCAGATGTGGTTCATGGGGTAGCCGCCAGGGGAGTACACGACGGCGTTGTTCTCCCAGACTCCGTCCTTGCCGTGGCGGGTACGGCTCGACGTCAGCAGGAACCGGGACCAGGAGAGGAGAGCCAGATGACTGGTCGACTCGTCTATGCCCGTCACGGTTGTGCGCCGCTCCACCCCGTCGGTGACTACCACCAGCACGCCGTCACATGGGGCCGGTACACGCCAGCTGATCCAGCCCTTGATGTACAGGGAACGGCGCAGGTTCCGTTCTGGGACCAGGATCACTGCGAGTTCACTGTCCGGTCCGACGCTCCACCACAGGGCTCGCCATCCAGCTCGGGCGTCCTCGAGTGAGAGGCTCCATACGATGGGCAGTTCGTCAACGGGCATCGGTATTCACCTCAAGGACTCCGGGCCCTGACGGCACCCGAAGAGCGCAACGTTACCGGGCGAGTCAGCAGTGCTTGGCCCCGGGAGATCCGCAAGGCAGGAACCGGACAGGGCCGCCACACGCAACCCCTCACTGCCGGCGCCCGCGGAGCGGGCTTGCCCTGGAGGCGGAGCCGGAAGGACCTGGGGTGGGAGCGGAGCGGACACCCCTAACGAGCCGAAGGCTCGGCCCCGTGAATCGGCGTCATTCAGGGCCGCGGAGCGGCCCGTTCGGGTGGAGCACAGCGGAACCCGAACCGTCCGGAGCGAAGCGCAGGACACCGGCCGAAGGGGCCGGCCTTAGCTTGGCGAAGCCAAGTCCCGCCGAGCGAAGCGAGGCGTGTCACTGCTCCGGAGCGAAGCGGAGGCGCCAGGCGCCGAAGGCGCCTCGGCCGAGCGCAGCGAGGCCGGTCTCTCCTGAGCGCGCAGCGCTCAGGTACCCGCTCCGCGGG